>JBASRK010000216.1:0-11248 GCA_049273775.1 Candidatus Acidiferrales bacterium | reverse complement strand
GCCAGGAACCACACTTGAAGCTCGTTTGTTCGGATCACGTCGGAGACTAGCAAGTCATTTGTTCCGTCGTCTCCCGCCTCGCTGGCTTGCTTGGCCATTGTGCGAGCCTCTTTCAAGATCATTTCGTGAGCTTCCAGAAGACGCGAGATTTGTACCGGTGCTTCCTCTCGACCACGCGGAGGCCGCGGGATCATCGTTGTCTCGGCCACGTCTGCCGCCATTGCAAGGCTGATTCCGCCCAGGAGCTGAATCCGCTCGGCGATTTGATCCACCAGCTCGTCCTGCTCGCCGTGATGCTTATCAAAGAGCAGATGGAGCTGGTAAAACGTGCTGCCCGCGACCTGCCAGTGATGCTTCTTGTACATATCGCGGAGGGTCATCGTGTCCGCGAGAAGCTGATTCAGGTTCTCGGTGCTGGTTGCGCAGGTCTTCTCGTCCAAAGCGATTGGCAACTTGGCGATCTTCCCATAAGGCTGAATTTCGGCGGCGTGTTGGTGTTGAATCGGCCTGGCTTGTTTCGTGCCTGCTTCGAGCTGGTTATAGGTAGCATCGCGCTTGTCATGTTTGGGGCTCATGGATATCTCTCCTCAGGTCGGAATTGGCTGCAATCCCAAGGCCCAATCATACCCGCGCAGGCCAAACAAAAAAAGCGGAGAGCCCGCCGATTCCCTGCTCACGCCCCGAAAACGCGCGCTCTCTGCCGCCTAAGGGCTGGCCCGGCCTCCCTGCCGCAGCGAGGCGTCCCGGGCTGCCTTGAATTCCGCTCCGGGCTTCCATTCCGGCATCCGGGGATCGTTGGCCACACGGTAGCCGACCAGGAAGTAGAGCTGGCAGTCCTGCACCAGCCCGGAGAGGTCCCAGTAGTCTTTGATTTTGTCCGAGGGTTTGTGGTAGTCCTCGCGCGTGTAGCGCTGGCGCATCTCGAGCCCCCAGCCGGCCGGCTTGCTGATGTAGTCGGTGCCCTCGTGCGGATCAAACGCCGGCACGCCGCGCTTGGCGAAATTGAAGTGGTCGGAGCGGTAGAAGAACCCCTTTTCGGGCTCGGGGTCCGCCTGCACCGTGCGACCCTGCCCGCGGGCGACGTCTTCGACCAGTTCATCGAGCGTCGAGCTGCCCCGCCCGATCGTCACGATGTCGCGGGTGCGGCCGAGCACGTTGAGCGCGTCCATGTTGATGGCCGCGGCGGTCCGCGCGAGCGGGTAGAGCGGGTGCTCGGCGTAGTAGCGCGACCCGAGCAGGCCTTGCTCCTCGGCGGTTGCCGCCAGGAACAGCAGCGTGCGCCGCGGCGGCGCCTTCAGCCGCTTGAAAGCGCGCGCCATCTCGACCAGCGCTGCAGTGCCCGAGGCATTGTCTTTCGCGCCGTGGTAGATCTTGTCGCCGTTCACCTCGCGCCCGATGCCGAAGTGGTCCCAGTGAGCCACGTACACCACATATTCGCCCTTGAGCTTCGGGTCGCTGCCCGCCAGTTTGGCGATGACGTTGTGCGAATCCACCGTCCGCAAGGTGTTCTTGATGGCGAGCTTTGCGCGCACCCCCAGCGGGACGGCCCGGAAATCGCGGCTGACCGCCGCTTTCGTGAGCGCGTCGAGGTCTTTGCCTGCCAGTTGGAACAACGCTGCGGCCTGCTCGCCCGTCATCCAGCCCTCGATCGAGGCGCGGCCCATGTTTTTGTCAGGCGTGGCCAGGTCGAACTGCTCGCCGCTGAAGCCGGTCCGCACCACTTCCCAGGGGTAGCCCGCCCGCTCGGTGTTATGAATAATTATGCAGCCGGCCGCGCCCTTCTCGGCCGCCTTCTCGAACTTGTAGGTCCAGCGGCCGTAGTAGGTCATGTCCTTGCCGCCGAAGACCTTTTCATCCTCCACCGGGGGATCGTTGATCAGCACCACGATCACCTTGCCGCGGACGTCCACTCCCTTGAAATCGTCCCATTGGAACTCCGGCGCCTGCACGCCGTACCCGACAAAAACCACTTCGGCGTCAATGGACGACGATTCCTGCACGCGCTTGGTCCAGGCGACATAGTCGTCCAGGAATTTCGGCCTGAGCGTGCGCCCGCGGCCGCTGAAGGTCAGCTTCATCTCCGGGTCGGGCGTGATGCCCACTAGCGGAACGCTTTGCAGATAGCTGCCATCGGGATTGCCCGGCTCGAGGCCGATCCCGCGGAACTGGTCTTCGATGTATTTGATCGTGAGCTGCTCGCCTCGCGACCCCGGGCCGCGGCCTTCAAACTCATCCGACGACAGCGTGCGGATGTGGTTCATCAGCGCATCGGCCGAAAACGATTGCAGCCCCGCATCGGGCGTACTGTGCGCTCGCGAACAGCCGGAGACCCCCGGCAGCGACACCGCCGCAAGCAGCAAGCAGGCCAACCACCCGAGCGAGACACCCGGAACAACGCTCTCGGGCTGCCGGGAGCGTCTCCGATCCGTCCGAGAATCCATCGAAACCTCCGAAGAATCTGTTTCGAGCGACCCGCGCGCCGGAATCATACTCTGCGGCGAGCGATCCTGCCACCTTCGGCGCTGGCGGGCTCGCCGGGCGGCTTGCAAATCCTCGCGCCCGGCAGCAGAATGGCAGCCCAGGAGGCCCCGTAAGAAAATGTTCAAGCCCGGGCAACTGGTGCGCGTCAATCTGGCCGGCATGCAGGTGGAGGGCGTGCTGTTTCATGCGGCGGTAACCGACGCGGTCGGCAACATCGTCAAGCAGACCTCGGAATCACCGCCGAAATTCCTGGTGAAGCTGCTTTTTTCTTTCAAGGGCGTGAACGAAGTCGAAGTCCCTGCCGAGCGCATCAGGACCTGATATCTGGATGGCTCTTTGCCTCCGTGCCTCCTGGCCGCTTTGCCCTCGCTCTAATCTGCGGAAACTTCTCCCGATGCCTGTTTTGAGGATGCGCTAGAATGATGGTTCGATGATTCACCGCTGCGTCTTTCACAACGACCGCATTGTGCCTATCGAGCAGGTGCGGCTCTCTCCCGGCCAGGCGGGCCTGCTGAGCGGCTGGGGGCTGTTCACCACGCTGCGCATTTTCGACGGCGAAGCCTTCGCGTTCGAGCGGCACTGGCGACGCCTGGAGAAGGACGCCGCGCGCACGCGCCTGTCCTTCCGCTTCGACGCGGCTCGGGTGCGTATGCACCTGCGCGAGCTCTTGCGCGCCAACCAGGCCCACGAAGGGACCGCCCGCATCTACATCCTCTACAACAAGGTCGGTTTCTGGCAGAGCGACGAGCCCTTCCCCGAGGTGGACCTGCTGATCTATACCGCCGGCCTGCCGACCTATCGCGAGCCGGCGCGCCTGTGCGTGCGCCCGCACGGCCGCCACGCCGCCTCGCCGCTCGCCGGCGTCAAGGTGACCTCCTGGCTGAATAACGTGTGGAACCTGGCGGAGGCGCAGCACCGCGGGTTTGACGAAACCGTGCTGCTCAACGAGCGCGGCGAGGTGGCCGAGTGCACCGCGGCCAACATCTTCTGCGCCCGCGGCGGCAAAGTTCTCACCCCGCCGCTCAACTCCGGGTGTCTTGAGGGTGTCACGCGCGCCGTGCTGCTCGAGATCGGAGCCGATGCCGGTGTGCCCATCCTCGAGCAAACGCTTCACCCCGAAGACCTGTATGCCGCCGAAGAGGTCTTCATCTCCTCGACGAACCGCAGCTTGTTGGCCGTGGGCGAGATCGAAGGCCACAAGATCGCCGCGGCCCCCGGCCCCATCGTGCAGGCGCTGGAGAAGGCGTTTGCCACCTACGTGACCGAGTACATCGCCCGGCGCGCGCCCTCCTCCGCGGGCGCGCCCGCCAAACCCTGAAGCGTTTCCAGAACCCACCCGTCCAAGTGCTCCGCCGCCTCCGACTTCGCTTGACGCGCTGGGCGTTCCGGAGCATGATTCGCCCACGCCGGCCTGAGAGGAGGCAACCCGATGAACAAGAGTAAGCTTTGGGCCCTGCTGATTGCCGCGTTGCTGCTCGCGGCGACCGTGGCCGGGGCGGCGCAGACCAAGGCGCCGTCGAAGCCGGCGCCGTCCAAGGCCGCCTCTGCGGATAAGCCCAAGGAGCACCAAGCCACCGGCAAGGTCGTCTCGTTCAACGCGACCAGCCTGGTCATCTCCAAAGGGGTTGGGAAGAAGACCAGCGACTGGCCCTTCGTGCTCAACGCGAAGACAAGAACCCAGGGCATGCTGGCCAAGAACACCAAGGTCACCGTCCACTATCACCAAGACAAGGACCAGAAAATCGCTGACCGCATCAAGGTGTGGGAAGCAGCCTCGGAGGCCAAACCGGCGGCCAAGTCCAAATTCTCGAAGACCAAGTCGTAGTTCGGAACTCGATATCGGATCCCGAGCGGGACACTCGCGGAGGCCGCTGCCCCGCTCTCCTCTACGGACTTCTTGCGGGGCACGCAGGTTTGCGCGGCGTGTTAAGATTTTCTCCAGCCTGGATTCGCGTATGTCAGACACCCAGACCATCCCTGAAGCTGCTCTCGAGGTGATCGGGCCCGACGGCAGCCGCCGGACCCTGCGGCTGACCCGCTCGCCCTTCCTGATCGGCCGCGGCGCCGAAACCGGCAACGACCTTCAGCTCTCCGACAAGCGCATTTCGCGCCAGTGCGCGGCCGTGGTTTACGACGGCGGCGCGTTCCGCCTGGAAGACCGCGGGCAGCGCCGCGGCCTCTTTGTCAACGGCGAGAAGGCGGACGCGCGTCCCCTGCGTGAGGGCGACACGATCAGCTTCGGGATGGCCGATTCCTATGAGTTGGTCTTCCACGGCGGCCAGGACCAGGAAACGCTGCCACAGCTCCTGACGCGCATGGAGCAAGCCACCACGCACGAGTCCAGCACCGGAGGCTTGCGCAAGCTGAGCCTGCTGCTCGAGGCCACGGCCCTGCTGCAGTCGCATCTGCCGCTCGACGCCGTACTAGGCACGATGGTGGACAACGCCATCTCGCTAACCGACGCCGACCGCGGGTTGCTGCTCGAGCCGGAAGCTCCGGGGAGCACGCGCATGCGCGTGCGCCTGGCGCGCCAGCGCGGGGCGCGGGAACTTCCCGTCCTCGGGCTCGAACCCAGCCAGACCGCGATCCGCTACGCGCTGGAGCAGAAGCGTGGCGTGGTCACCGAAGACGTAGCGCAGGCCGACCTGGACCTTAAGGCCGCCCAGAGCATCATCGCGCAGCGGCTGCGCTCCGTGGTGGTGATTCCACTCTACGCCATGGCCGGATTGCCCACCGACGACTCCTCCCAGGCGCTCACCGGCGGCAAGCTGCTCGGTGTCCTTTACCTCGACAGCCGGCGTCCCGCGGCGTTTTCCAGCCTGGAGAGGCAAATCCTGGACGCCCTGGCGGTGGAAGCCGCCAGCGTGATTGACAACGCCCGGCTGGTCGAGCACGAGCGCGAGCGGCAGCGCCTGGCTCAGGAGCTGAGTATCGCCCGCGAGATACAGCAGGCGCTGCTGCCCCGCGAATTCCGGCGCCGCCCCAACCTGGAGTTGACCGGCCTCAACCAGTCCTGCCTGGCGGTGGGCGGCGACTACTTCGACGTGCTGGATCTCGGCGCGGACCGCACTGCCTTTCTCATCGCGGACGTCTCCGGCAAGGGTCTTGGGGCGGCCTTGTTGACCACGATGCTGCAGGGCGCGCTCTCCGGTACCGTGATCGGACAGGAGCCCGCCGGCGTGATTGCGCACGTCAACCAATTCATTTGTGAACACTCGCAGCTCGAGCGCTACGCCACAATGTTTTTCGGAATACTCGATACCGCCGGCCGCCTGGAATACATCAACGCGGGGCATCCATCCCCGCTACTGCTGCGCGGCAGTCAGGTGGAAGTTCCGTTTCCTGCAGACTGTTTCCCGGTTGGATTGCTGCCCGACGCGCAGTTCCAGAGCTCGACCTTCGCCCTGCAGCCGGGCGACACCCTGGTGCTGTTCAGCGACGGCATTACCGAGGCCATGGACCCCGAACTGAAGGAATTCGGGCTCGTGCGGCTCAGGGAAGTCCTGGCAGGGCGCGCTGGCGCTTCGCTCGACGAATTGCAGGCCGCCATTCTTGCAGCAGTCAAGGTCTTCACCCGCGGCGCCGACCAGGCCGACGACCTTACGCTGCTGCTGGTTCGTTATCAGGGCGCGGCCCAGACAGCGACAGCGCTGGCGGGTGGCCGGTAGTTCCGGATTATTCTCGGCGCTGAACGAGCAGTGCCGGCCTGAACGCCTCGAGCCCGCGCTTCACTCCGCAAAAATCAGCGCAGCCTCCCGGCGCAAGTCGCACACGGGTACTGCTACCGCCACGCAAACGACCCCACTATCCTCGTCGCCGAGCGGGGGCGAGTCCATCTCCCGGCATCGCGGACGATCCACGTCTAAGGATCAACGATGACTTGCGGGTCGAGGTCGTTGCAGCCCGGGACCTGCACCGTGTACTTGTAAGTGCCAAGCATGGCGTTTGGATGCGGGGCCAGGGACTTCGCTGTGTTGTGGTTGTACTGATTCGTGGGGAACGGCGAATTCCCAAAGATGATATTGAATGTCCCCGCGCCTCCCTGAAGCTGCCAGGTAGCCCGATGTCCCTTGCCCTTGCTCAGCGTAATCGGGTCCTTATCCACCGAGAGCTGCCCATTGGGGCCGATGGTGATCGTGACGACCGCCTCGGGGTTCGCAAACCCCTTTGCTGTGCCTGTTTCTTCCGCCATGTTGCCTCCTTCTCGAAAAATCATTTTCCCCGGAGTAAAGCCTGCAAACGTGGATGTGCGCCTTCAGCGCGCGCCGTGCGTACCGGGCCCTGTTCGCTCGCAACCCACGCTAGGGATCTACGATCAGGTTCGGGTCCAGCGGCGGGTAACCCTCGATCGCCACGAGGTACTTGAACGGCCTCTTGTGCGCGGCGTCTCGACGCGGCCTCAAGTTCTTTGCGCTGGGCTGGTTGTACACCCAGCCGTCGAACGGCGTCTCCGAAGTGAACACGATCGTGAAGGGGTTGCCGTCCGGGCATTCCCAAGTGGCCATCTCGTTCAAATCCGTATTCACGTGAAGATTCCCCGGTGTGACCTGCAAGTGCTTCTTTGGGAATTCGTGGCATGTGATCGTCGCCGTTGCCGGCGTCCCAGTTCTGAAGGCTGGGGCCGTACCTTGCTCGCTCATGGTTGTCTCCTTTCTAGGAACTATTTGACCCGGAGTAAAGCCTGAAAGCGTGGATTCGCGTGCAAGGGATCGAAATCAGGCGTGTCGCGGATTATGGCCGTCGAAAAACCCGCGGCCGCCGCTTGCTCCAGCCAACCCAACGCCCGGTCACTGTCGCCTAGTTGTATATATATCAATGCAGCCTTGAAGCGCACGTCGGGATTGTCAGGCGCGATCTCCAACGCCCGGCGGAGCCGGGCCAGGGCAGGCTGGCGCTCGTCCAGCATCGCGTGATAAGAGCCCACGTCAGCCAGCACTCGGGCAGAGCGCGCATTCACCTGCAGTTTCCCCTCCGCCAAGGCGATTGCCTTCCGGTAGGCTGCGGCCGCCTCGGCCCTCCTCCCCGGAGTCCAATACAAAGCGTCGGCCAGATTCCCCAAGAGCCTGTAGTCACGGTCGTCGAGCTTCAGCGCTTCTTGGTAGGTGCGGGCGGCGTCGGCGAATCTGCGCTGATAAAAGTAGGCGGTGGCCAAGTTGGAGAAGGCGCCGGCCGTGGGGCGAACGGCCACCGAGCGTTCCAGAGTAGGGATCGCCTCACGGTAGCGACCTTGCTGAACGTAGATCGCGCCCAGGTTACTGTAGCCGCGAAAGCTGTCCGGCGCCAGCGCCACGACCTGTTTAAACATCTCCGCAGCCTCCGGGTAGCGCGCTTGGTTGAAGTAAAACACACCCAGCCAGTTGTAGCCGGCCCAGTAGTGCGGCCGCAGCTCGATCGCCTGGCGATAGGTTCTCTCGGCCTGGGCCAATTGGCCCAGGTGTTCGAAGGCCGCGCCGAGCCCGCGATAAGCGTCGTCGCTGGTGGGCTCGGTCTCAAGTGCTCGCTGGAACTCGCTGACAGCTTTTTCCGAGTGCCCGGTGCCGTCCTCGACCGTTCCGAGGCAGATGTGCGCGGCCGCCAGCTTCGAATTCAGCGCCCGGGCCCGCTCGCATGCCTTCCGCGCCGAGTCAATCCATTGCGACTCTTTGCGGACCTCGTACTTTTTCCAATACGCCTCGCCCAGACCGGCGTGGGCCAGGGCGTAGTTGGGGTCGAGGCTTAGCGCCCGCCCGAAAACGCTGACGGCATTTTCGACATTCTCCGGTTTGTCGTAATTCTGCAGATAGCCGCGTCCCTGCAGATAGAATTCATAGGCTCCAGCGACCTGCGTGCCATGCGTTTCCAGCGCCTGGCGCTCCCGGGGCTTCAGCTCGAGCTCTAGCAGACCGACCGTGCTCTCCGCCACCCGATCCTGCACCGCGAATGGATTCGAGGCGTCTGCGGTGATCGTGGCGGCGCGCAGTTGCCGGAGCGTACCGGTGTCCACCAGCGCGTAGTTCACGCGAACGACGTTGCCAGAACGATCGAAAGTGCCCTCCAGCACCAGGCTCACGCCGAGTTCCTTGCGTGCCGCCTCCGCACTTGAGACCCGCCGCATGCGCACTTCCCGCGCCGGCACCACCTGCAAGGCGTGTGTCGCCGTCAACTGCGTCAGATGGGTGGTCAGAGTTTCGGTGATCCCGTCGGAGTAGGCCTGGTTCTCAGGCTGACCCCCGATGGCCTGGAATGGCAGCACGGCAAGATTCTTCGGCCCTACCAGTACGCGAGCGCCGGACTGGCGGGATGACCAGCGCCACGCATTGGGAAGCAGGAAACCGATCACCGCGACGAGCAGCAATGCCAACACCGCAAGGAGAACCCAGCGTTTCCCATGCCGTCCCCGATCCACTTGCGGTTTGCTGGGCAGGGCCCGGGGCAGCGGAGTCGCCGGATAGGCCCCGGCATGCTCGAAGGCGCGCAGATCCACCAGGAGGTCTGCAGCGGTGGCGTAGCGTTCGGCCGGGTCCTTGGCCAGCATCTTGGTCACAATGCGGTCAAGCTCGGCGGGAACTTTCGGGTTCAGCCGGGCGAGCGGCGCCGGCACCTCGTGCAGCACGCGGTCGCAGGTCTGGAGGAAGTTGCCTCCCCGGAACGGCGTGCGGCCGGTCAGCGCCTCGTAGAAGACTACCCCAAGTGAAAAAATGTCTACGCGCTGGTCGGAGGGCTTCTCGAGCAAGACTTCCGGCGCCATGTAGGCCGGCGTGCCGGCGAACGAGCTGCTCCCCCCGCCGAGTGTTTCCAGCGTGGCCGCGTCGTCGGGGTTTGGCACCTGCTTGGCCACTCCGAAGTCGAGGATCTTCACCTGGCCAGCCGGCGTTAGCATGATGTTTTCAGGCTTGATATCGCGGTGGACGATGCCGCGCTCGTGCGCGGCTGCGAGCGCGGCGGCACACTGCTCGGCAATCCCCAGGAACTCCTGGAAGCCGAGTGGCTCGGCCAATCGCCGGCGGAGCGTCTGGCCTTCGACGTACTCCATCACCAGAAAGATTTCGCCGTCGGTCTCGAGCACGTCATAGACACCTGCGACGTTCTGGTTGGTCAGCCCTGAAGCGTACTGCGCCTCGCGCAGGAAGCGTTGCCGGTAACCCTCATCGGCCTGCAGCCGCGGCGCGACGCGCTTGAGCGCAACCGGGCGCTTCAGCCGGGTGTCATCAGCGCAGTAGACCTCGCCCATGCCGCCGGCGCCCAGACGAGCGCGTATCACAAAGCGGCCAACCGCCTTGCCGGTCAGGTCGCTCGCCTCGACCGGCGTCACGGGTTCCTTTGCAGGCTGCGGCATCATTCCATGCGGGCGGTGGACGTAGGGGACCGGATTCAACCGTTCACGACTCCCGGGCTTCGGGACCGTGAAGGCGCTACTGGGATACAGCCAGGACCGTTGTGCGGGTCGTTCGGCCGAATCCTGCGCCCGCCATCCAGCTTTGGGCCGCCATGTTACTCTCACCCGGCAGCAGAAGCAATAAAGTGCAGTCTGCTGACTGAGCGGGTGGGCAGCGATCGCCAGGCGACACCTCCCATGACGCAATTCGGATGGTCCAACGCGTCTGCAATTGAAAATACACCGTCCCTGATGTATTCCTGGACATCTCAAGAAGGAAAAACCGGGCTGATCCTGCCCTCGCCCTGCGAGGACCGGTCAGACCCACAAACGCGGAGGCACACATGCCGTGCAACCCTTCGGCAAGCGCTCCGGAACCTCTTGCTCATCGCAAGCTGCAATTATGTCTTTCGCTCGCCTGCCTGACCTGGCTGGCGCTCGGAGCCGCGGGCCAGGCGAAGCGCACTGGCGAAGGCGCTTCGCCGGGGGACGTTACGCTCATTCGGGCGGGCACTCTGATTGACGGAAGGAGCGATTCGCCGCGGACCAATCAGGTGATCGTGATTCGCGGCAACCGCATCGCGAAGGTGCAGGACGCTGCGGCGGCCCAAATCCCCGCCGGGGCGAAGGTCATCGACCTCTCGCAGGCGACGGTACTGCCTGGGCTGATCGACGCGCACACCCACATCTTCTTGCAGGGCGAGGACCCGGCCGAAGGCGGCTATGACGTGCAACTGCTGCGGCAGGGGCTGGCCTTCCGCGCCGCACGCGCCACGGTCGCGGCCCGTCGGGCGCTCGAGCAGGGCTTCACCACTATACGCGACGTGGAGACCGAGGGCGCGGGCTACGGGGACATCGGGATCAAGCAGGCCATCGAGCAAGGCTACATCCCGGGGCCGCGGATCTTCGCTTCGACCCGAGCCATATCAACGACCGGCGGTTACCCCCTCGAGGGCTACGCGCCGGAGATCGAAGTGCCCAAAGGCGTGCAAATCATTGACGGCCCGGTGCAAGCGCGCATCGCCGCCCGGGAACAGCTCGACCGCGGCGCCGACTGGATCAAAGTGTATATGACGCATCGCTCATGGCTCGACAAGCAGGGCAACCTGGTCACGCAGCCGACGCTGACGCTCGAGGAGCTGAAGGTGATTGTGAACGAGACGCACGCCTGGGGCAGGAAGGTTGCCTGCCACGCTTATAACGGTGAGGGGCTGCGCCGTTCGCTCGATGGCGGCTGCGATTCGATTGAGCACGGCCTCGAGCTTGACGACGCCTCGATCGCGCAAATGGTCCGCCAGGGGACCTGGTTTTGCCCCACGCTGAGCGCCTACTACTATTACTGGTCGCCGGAGAACACCCCGGCGGGCCAGCGCGACCGCAAGCGCGTGGCCCTGCACGTCACATCGTTTCAGA
>JBASRK010000202.1:0-18296 GCA_049273775.1 Candidatus Acidiferrales bacterium | reverse complement strand
GACAAGAGAACCGAAGAGATAGGACGCGACTTATTGCCTGGCCCGAGACGGCCTTTCGGCACCGCGTCATTCTGAGTCCGCCGCAGGCGGACGAAGAATCCCTCAGAGGAATGCTTCACCTTCTAACGCGAGTTCCGCGCGGCTAAGGCTGCTGCAATGATTATTCCGGTGTGAAACACCACTTAGAGGTTTTTCAACTGGGAGAGGCGGAAGGGCGCGCCGACGTTTTCGCGCAGCTCGGCCCACAGGGAGTCCGGCAGGGTAAGAAACACTTCCACGACCTGGGGATCAAACTGCGTGCCAGCGCAGCGCTTGATCTCTTCCCGGGCGGCAGAGATGGGCAAGGCGCGGCGATAGGGACGGTCAGAGGTCATGGCGTCCAGGGTGTCCGCCACGGCGAAGATGCGCGCCCCGAGCGGAATCTCCTCGCCGCGGAGGCCGCGGGGGTAGCCGCTGCCGTCATAAAATTCCTGATGAGCCAGAACGATTTCGGCCGCTTCGCGGAGAAACGGGATGCGCACGAGCATTCCGTGGCCAATCTCGGAATGGCGGCGCATCACGTCCCGTTCTTCATCGGTGAGCGGGCCGGGTTTGAGCAGAATCTGGTCGGGGATGGCCATCTTGCCGATGTCGTGCAGGAAGGCGGCCCGGGCGATCGGCGGCAACAGAACGGGGTCCAACTGCATGGCCTGGGCGATGGAGATGGTGAAGGCGGTGACGCGCTGGCAGTGGCCCTCGGTCTCGGCATCCTTCAAATCGAGAGCGCCGCCTAGAGCTTCCAGTGTGTCATCGTAGGACTGCTCGAGCTGGCTGAGCGCTCCGGTAAGCTGGGCAGTGCGCTGTTTGACCAGTTCTTCCAGGTTGCGCTGGTAGTTGCGGTTCTCCCGCACCAGTTGCCGCCGCTCAAGCGCTCGCCGGACGCTGAGGAAGAGCTGGTCTTTTTCGAATGGCTTGAGGATGTAGTCGTATGCGCCGCGGCGGATAGCCTCGAGGGCGGTGGAAAGGTCGTGCATGGCGGTGACCATGATCACCGGGATGTCCTGGTCGTGCGCCCGAAGCCATTCCAGCAGCTTCAGCCCGTCCATCTCCGGCATCACCATATCACTGAGCACCAGGTCCAGCGAGTTCTTCTCCACGTACTCCAGGGCCGCCCGGCCGTTGCCCACCGCCGAGCAGTGATAGCCCTGCGCCTCCAGCAGCGTCGCGACGACCTCGCGGATCGCTTCTTCGTCGTCCACGACGAGAATTCTCTCTCCGGCCAAGTATCGCTCCCGAAAACGCCATTATACGGCAGGGCACACCGCAGCGAAGCCTTTGTTGCCGCAGCCGAAATGCGTGTGCTAGTTTCGGCAACGGTCTCCTCTGGGTCATGTTGCTTCCCTCGTCCCGTGCAGTGCCAGCTCGCGTCCGGCCCTGCGACCGGAGGTCTTTGCGCTGATGGCAAACCAGGGCCTGCTCGCAATTGCTTTCTTCGAAGCCACGGCCTTCCTGATTCTCCTGGTGCTCTTCTTGCTCCTGTACCGCGACCTGCCGGGACGCTTCCTCCGCTTCTGGCTGGTTGGCTGGGCCCTGTTGACCGCCTACGGCGCCGCTCAGCTCCTTTACATTTCCCGGGGCGGTTTGGTCGAGCGGCTGTTGATGCTGGAATGCTATGTCTCCGCCATCACCGTGTTCCTTGCCTCCGTGCTGGTGTACACCGGCCGGGAGCGTCGGCTCCTGCTCCTGTGGCCGCTCGGGGTCATTGGCGGTGCCTGGGTGGCGTTCCAGGAGTTCCAGCCGGAAAGCAGTCGCCTCGCGCAGGTTCACTGGGTCACCGCAGTGCTGGAGAGCGGCATTCTCCTGGCGGCGGGTTGGGTCCTGTGGCGCTACGCACGGCCACGGCGCAGCCAGGGAGCCGTGCTGCTCGCCGCTGTGCTGTGGCTGGCCGGATTGCACGGGATGGATCAGGCGGACTGGCAGGCCCAGCCGGCGTTCCTGTTGCGGGTGGCCTTCGATGATCTGCTGGAAGTCGCTCTGGGCATCGCTGTGGCCGTGCTGGTGCTCGAGGCGGCGCGATCACGCACTGAGGACCTCAACGAGAAACTGCGGCGGCTCACGCTGATCACCGCCGCAAGCACGCAATCCTTCAACGTGGACCAGATCTTGCGCGAGGTGCTCAAGCAACTGGTCGAAAGCCTCGGTGCCAGCCACGGCCTGGTGCGACTGCTGTCTGGAGATGGCCCCGACGCCGAGCTGGTGATCCGGGCGTCCGTTGGCTTCAGCGAATCATTTCTCGAGATGCATAAACGCACCTCCGCCAGCGAGCCCTGGGCCCGCAAGATCCTGGAGCAGAACGCGCCCTTTCTATCTTACGAGGACGAAGACGATCTGACGCTGAGGCAGCGGATAAACGCCGAAACGGTTTCGGCGATGGTCCTGGTGCGCTTGCCGGGCAAGGAGGCGCCACTCGGCGTGTTGGCTGTGGGGTCGGCAACCCAGCGGAGGTTCCAGGCCGACGAGGTCAACTTCTTAGTGAACGTGGCAAACCTTCTCGGCCTGACCATCCAGAATGTCCTGTCGTTCGAGCAGGCGGGCACCGCGCAGCGGCAGTGGGTATACACCTTCGACTCCATCGGCGACCCCATCCTAGTGCACGACCCGGAGTGCCGGATCGTCCGCGCCAACCGGGCGTTCGAGGAGCGGTTGGGTGTCGACCCCGGTGCCCTGATTGGCTGGCTCGTCGCCGACGTGCTCCGTCGTGGCAGCCGCCGCTGGGCGCGTTGCCCCTACTGCGAGGGGACCGCGGGAAATGGCGATGGGCTCGACTCGAGTCTGGGCGGCTATCTCCTAGCCTCGAATTCCAGCTTCCACGACCCCGCGGGCGTGCGCCTGGGCACCGTCCACGTCCTCAAGGACATCACCGACCGCAAGCGCGCCGAGGAGAAGTACCGCAGCCTGATCGAGAACGTGCAGGAGGGAGTCTTCATCTCCACGCCCGAGGGCCGATTCGTGGATTTCAACGACGCCTTCCTGCACATGCTGGGTTTTGACAGCCGCGAAGAGCTGTTAAGGCAGGAGATCGGCCCGGCCATCTACGTGAACCCGGGCGATCGGGAGCGCCTGAAGAAGCTGCTGCATGACCACGGCTCCGTCTCCGATTTCGAATTCCAGATGCGGCGGCGCGACGGCGAGGTGCTCACCGTACAGGAGTCGAGTGTGGCCACTCGCGACGCTTCGGGCGCGATCACCGCCTACCAGGGCTTTGTGCTGGACATTACCGAACGCAAGCGCGCCGAACAGGAGATCCGCCGGCGCAACCGCGAGCTGATGGCGCTGAACTCCATCGGCCAGACACTCAGCCAATCGCTCGAGCTCTCCGAACTGCTTAGCCGCGTCCTGCGGCAGATTGTCGAGCTGTTCGGGTTGCACGTGGGCTCGATCTATCTGCTGGACGAAAAATCCGGAGTGGTGCGGCGCGCCGCTGCCGTCGGTTATCGCTCCGAATATGCGCGGCATTTCCCGCCCACGGAGCTGCCGGCCGAGCTGGTGCAACACATCCGGGCGGTGCGCGCCACGGTGCTCTTCAGCCAGAGCCTGCCGCTGCCGCCCGTGTTTCGCGACCTGCAGCAGAAGGAGGGGCTCCAGCAGTCGCACATTGTGGTGCTGTGGTCGAAAGACCGTATGATCGGCGGGTTGGCAGTAGGCAGCCGAACGCTGCGGGAATTTTCTGCCGCGGAAGTGAATCTGCTCACCGCAGTGGGAAGCCAGATCGCGGCCACTATCGAGAAGTCGCTGCTCTACGAAGAGACTCGCCAGGCCTACGAGCACCTGCGCCGCACTCAGGAACAGCTCCTACAGAGTGAGAAGATGGCCGCGGTTGGTCAGCTCATCTCCGGTGTGGCGCACGAGCTGAACAATCCGCTCACGGCCATCCTGGGCTACAGCCAGCTGCTGTCCTCGAGCGACCACGTAAGCCCCCGCGGTGGCGAATACGTGGACAAGCTCTACAAGCAGGCCCAGCGCACCCACCGCATCGTGCACAACCTTTTGAGCTTTGCCCGGCAGCAGAAGCCCGAACGGCTGCCCGTGGGGCTCAATCAAGTGCTGGAGGACACGCTCGCCCTGCGTGAATATGATCTCAAGGTGAACAACATCCAGGTCCACCGGGAATTCGCCGGGGGGCTACCCCTCACCGCCGCCGACTCTCACCAGCTTCAGCAGGTCTTTCTCAACATCCTGAACAACGCCGTGGACGCCATCTTGGAATGTTCGGTGCGCGGCGATATCTGGGTGCGCACAGCGATGGCAGACAGCCGCTTGCTCGTCGAATTTACCGATAGCGGTTCCGGCGTGCAGGACGCCTTGCGAGTTTTCGACCCATTCTATACGACCAAGCCGATCGGCAAGGGCACCGGCCTGGGCCTGAGCATCTGTTATGGGATTGTGAGCGAGCACGGCGGTGAGATCTGCGTGCGCAATTCGCCGCCGCGAGGAGCCACTTTTTCGATCACGCTTCCGATGCTGCCGGTTGCCGAGCCGCGTGATACGGCGATGGCCCGCTGCGCCGAAGCCCTGCCGGGCGGCCGCGTCCTGCTGGTGGACGACGAGGAGGCCGTGCTTGAGCTGGAGCGCGAAATCTTGAATAGCCACTGCCTGTCAGTGAAGACGGTCCGCAGCGGCCGCGAGGCCCAGGAGCACCTGGACCGTGAGCCCGTGGACCTGGTGATTACGGATCTGAAGATGCCGGGCGATGTCACCGGCTGGGACCTCTACAACTGGATCAGCCAGCGGCACCCGGAGCTTGCCGGTCGGGTCATATTCACGATGTCGGATGCGCGAACCGAGGAGAGCGCCGCGCTGCTGGAAGAAAGCGGCTGCCCCTTCCTCCACAAGCCTTTCAAAGTGGAAAAGTTTCTGGGAATGGTGCGGCAGGCCCTGGGTCAAACCAACGCTTCCGCGCTCAAACGCTGAGACTCGAGCGCAGCCGTGACATCGACACCTCTTCGAGCGCGGCCATGGACGCCTCGGTCTGAGCCGCCAGGTTGCCAGCCAGTTCGGTCAGGCGCGTCAGTTGGGGCAAAGAGACGCCGCCGGTGGCCAGCCGCAGCCACACAACACGGTGGAGAATCCGGAACCGCAGGCCCAGCCAGAGCCGCTCAGCTTCCTGAGACCTGCTGACCGCCGGCGACAGGGCCGCCACAGCGCGGGCCAAGCGCTCGAGCCGAAAGAAATCTTCCTGCAGCCCGTCGAGGAACCGCCACGCCACGTCGAGTCGCTCGGCGCGCGCCTGACGCTGGATGCGCCGGGAGGTCCGCAAATTCAGGTACTCCTGATCGGCCGGCGAAAGCGCCTGCCGCACCTGCGCGAAATACCTCAGGTGCAACGGAAACAGCTCTTCAATCCGCGACTTCAGCTCGGCGTCGTGCAGCTCCCGCGCCTGCGGGCGCTCCCGCATCAGCCAGAGGAGCACCAGCAGCAGCGCCAGCGCGATGCCCACGAAGATGACCATGGTGGTCATGGGCGCAAGATCTCCAGGAGCCGCTGGTTCAAGACGCGCAGGCGGTAGTTCATCTGCGGCGAAAGCTCGTCATAGACCGCCTGGGGCAGCAGGGCTGGTGCAGGCGTCACAACCGGCAACGGCCGCCACAGCGTCACGATCCACATCACCAGCGCCACCTGAAAAGAAACCATGCGGATGTCATTCCACACCTGGAAGTAACCCGGGAGCCAGACCTGCAGGACACTGTTGTTGAACACCTGCAGCGCAGAATAGAAGCCCATTCCGAACGCCACCATCCGTTGCACCGGTTCCAGCCGAATGCCGTAGTAGCGGCAGATCGCGAGCAACAGGACCAGGACCCCCACCACCGCCAGCTCCAGGTCGCGTTCCGCGACGACCAGGAAGGTGGCAATCCAGGCGGAGTTCCCACGCGCGTCCACCGCCGCATGGACCAGCAGGAGCAACGCGACGCCGCACAGCAGCCGCCACCCGAGCGCCCAGATGCCACGATATCCGCGCAGCGCCCGCCAGGCGATCTCCGCGATGGCCCCGGCGCGCGCGGCCAGCAGGATGCCCTGCGTCACCCAGAAATAGTAAAAGGTCACATGGGAGTTGTATCCTGGATCCAGATAGAACCACCAAAGTATGAAAGTCCGAGTCACCAGCAGGGCTAGATAGCTGGTGAACATCGGAAGTCGCAAATACAATCGCCGGCGGAGGGCCAACGCGCACACAAGCACGTCGAGCAGCAAACCCGCGGCCCACAGCAGGTACTCCCCGAGTGTCAGATGCATACTCGCCGGAGCGCATACTACACTCGGTTACCGTCAAAGTAAATAGGCGCGATGCGCGCCGGCGCAGCGCCACTATACGGAGACGCCTCCTCCTGGGGGCGGGAAGGGCGGTGCCGGTGAGCCGTCGGCCAGCAGCCCGTTCTTACTGAAAGTAGGATTGACTGTGACGGAAACAGGTTGTAATATCAGCGCCACGAGGGCGCCTGCGAGCAGCAACACTGTGAGATGTTTCAAGGGCGTGACACCTCCTCGGTCGCCGCACTTTGGCTTTGCGACCCGACAGGCGCGCGCCAGCGATTGAAAAGTTCAGAAAACGGAACAGGCGGGCTGTGGAAACCCTAGAGCGATTTCAACAAAACCGGCGGGTGATCGAGGACTTCACTTCACGGACGCTGGCCACCATCCCCAGCGACTACGGGCGGCTCTTATACGTCGCCTTGCTGCGAGACCTCGCCAGCGGCCGCTACGTCCACGAAGGGCTCGCGGCCAGCTATCCCGAAGAGGCCGTGCAGCAGGCTCTGACGCACTGCCACGAAGAACTCTTCTCCAGGATCTTGGAAACCCCGCTGGAGCGACAGGAATGGGAGCTTCGGGCGTGTCTGGGCGCACTGGAAGGTAAATTCTGGGAGATCGTCAGCCGCTGGCAGGAACTGGAGTTTTACCGCGTCCTCATGCCCATCGGTGCGCCCAGCTACATACAGGAACTATTCTGCTCCAACCTGCGCGTATTACTGGGCCTGCTGGCCGAGGAACACGCTAGCTGGCAGCCAGTCGCATGACCACCCCGACCACCTGACCGACCACTTCCGCCTCATCCGGGTAGCGCCGCACCTCGGGCGCGCACGGCGAGAGCTGGTGCGGTTGCAGGATCAGCTTCGGTCCATCGCGCAGGCACCAACTGCACCGGTAACCCTCGCGCAGATCAACAAAATAGATGGGCCGTTCGAACTCGTTTCTCCAGCCGGAGTTGCGCACCTGTTTCAGGGCCGGGTCCACCAGCACGAGGCTCCCAGGACGCAGCAGCGGCTCCATCATGTGGTCATCGAGGCCGATATAGCCGTACCTGTGGCGCGGCTGGCCGTTGAACAGAGCGGCTTCCAGCTGCCCCCAGGACTCGACCATGCGGGAGAGGTACTCGGTGCGCCGCGGATCAAAGCCGGGATCGAAGCGGATGGGCAGGCGAAGCGAGGTCGGCGCCGCGGCCAGGTGCGTGTTCGGGGCGCCCACGTGCATTCCGTCCGAGAAGTGGAGCGTGAAGGGAACTTCGTACCACCGGCAGATCTCCAAGGGATTGAGGTGGTAGATGGCGGCCAGCGAGTAGAGCTTGTAGAGGCTGGGGGTGACGTCGCGGTTTTCGATATCCGCCAGGCGGCTGATGCGGACGATGAACTCGGGGCGGCCGCGTAGGGCGGCGAGATCATAGCTGGCGCGTTCGACGTCGCGATACGTCAGGCCTAATCGCTCGCGCACTTGTCGGAGACGCGAGCCGGATTGCATTTCACCCTCGGGGATCAGAGAGTTTGGGAAGCGGCGCGATTATAGCAGAATTACCATTCTGTTACGAATCCAGAACACGCCCCGAAAAATTCGGGCATGGGCAGATTCGGATGCGGTGTGAGGTAGCTGGTCGAGCGGGCGCTCGTCGTGCCGAGGAGCGCCCGGCCGGCGGCATTCACGCTACCCGGTGCGGCTTGTTTCGAGGAGAATAGCCATCATGCTCGAGTGGGTCTGCCCGCAATGCGACCGTCAGGTGGATCCGGGCCTGGAGGTGTGTCCTTTTTGCGGCGGCAAGGAGATGGCCGCAGCAAAGCCTGCTCGCGTGCGGCGCGCTTTCAACTGGGACGACGTGGACCGCGGATTTCGATTCGGGCTCGGTTTTGTTGCTGTTCTGGCTCTGGTTTACTTTTTGCTCTTCCTGGTGGCGTACGTCTGGAACCACGAGGAGCTGCTGATTCACCTCATGCGCTGGCTCTATGGGCGGTGAAACGCCCGGTCCCCCGTGTTCGGCTGGCTTCCTATTTGCTCGCCAGAAGCGTCCGGGCCTGGCGGAGCTCGGGACGGTCGCCGTCGGCTTGCTTTGAGACCTCGACAAGCTTGGCGTAGTACGAGCGCGCCATTTCTTTTTCACCAGAGAGCTCAGCCGAGCGCGCCGCGCCATAAAGCGCGTTGAATCGGTTGGGGGCGGCCTGCAGCGAAGTCTGGTACTCGTGAAGGGCCTTGGCCGGCTGGTTCAATTCGAGCAACAAATCGCCCAGCAGCTCGCGCGCCGGCAGAATCGGGCCGGGGGTGACCGGATGCTTTTCATTCGCATCCTCGAGATCCGCCGCAGAGCGCATCAGCGTCAGTGCTTCTTCGTTTTTTCCTTCGGCGCGGGCCACCCAGGCCGCCGCTGCCCGCCGCTGCACCTCCACCTGGTCCGCCCAGTACTTTTCTTTGGACTGAGCCAGAATGTCCCGGAGCTGCTCGAGCTGTTGCAATTCCTTCTGGGAGGCCGCTGTGTCCCCACTTCGCGCGGATCCCAGGGCCCGCGCAAAATGGACGTTTGCCTCGGCCCAAGAGTACCGACCGCCGGGGAATACCCCCGGCCGCAAAGGGAGCGAGGCTGCCTCCGACCAGCGGCGCCTTTCCACCGCGTATCGCGCCGGGATGGCGGCCGTGGCATAGAGTCCCGCAAAATGAGTTGAAGTCGTTGTGGTCATCAGCGGGATCTCACGGAATATTTTCTCGGCCTCGCGATCCTGCGCTCCTTGCAGGTAGGCGTACACTAAGTAATCCAGGGAATGAAGCTCATCTCCGGTGGCCCCGTACTTTCGGGCTGCCGCAGACGAGGCGAGGTTGGACGCAATGGAGTCCTGCCACAGGCCAAGCCGCGTGAAGATGTGGGAAGGCATGTGGAGGGCATGAGGTGAATCCGGAGCGATTTTCGAGTAACGCCGGGCGGCAGCGAGCGCCAGGGGCGCCAGCGCCGGTGAATCGTAAGCGTGAATGAAGTAGTGGGTCACTCCGGGATGGTCGGGTTCCGCAGCAAATACCTTGTCGAGGATGGCGGCCGCCTTGTTCTGGTTGGCGTAGGTCTTGTCGGTGGGCAGCGCGGTGCCGAGCAGCGACAACGCATAGAACACTGCGGCTTCGCGGTCGTCAGGGTAGCGGGCAGAGAGCTGCTCCATCGCCTTCTCGTACGCCAGGGCGCGCGTGCGGTGGTCAAGCCTGTCGGAGTCGCGGTAAAAGACCGCAATCGCCGCGAGGTAGTCCTTTTCGCGGTCCGTCTTGGGAGGCGGCGCCTTTGATTTCTCGAGCATCGCCCAGGTCTTCTCGAGCACTGCCGAGCTCGGCGGCTCCCACAGCGGATGGTAGCGGCTCATGGCGATACCCCAGTAGGCCATCGTACAGTTGGGGTCAGTTGTCGTCACTGTGGTGAAAGCCTTCTCCGCTTCCTCGTACCAAAACGAGTGCAGCAGGGCCACGGCGCGCTCGAATTCTTTCTGGGCCGCCGGACTGCACGAGACCGGGAAGTGCACTGCGCCGAGCTTTCCCCCCGGCCCGGCGTCGTGTCTGTGTGGCTCGTCTTCGCCTCGGGCGCCGAGCCCGAGCGTCAGCCCGAACACGAGGACCAAAAAGATCATTCTCCTTCGATACGACATAGTGACCTCCCGCATTTCAGAGAAGTGACGCTCCTGCTCGTTGAGGCTGGAGCCCGCCGACCGCTGCGTATTATAGTCCAGCGAACCGCGTCCCGGTCAAGCTGCAGGTCCGGGATGAATTTGCAGACGGCGCAACAGTGTATTAGAGTCTCTGCTCTCGTGGCCGAAACACAGAGATTTCAGGGGCGAGTCGTGATGGTCACCGGCGCCAGCCGCGGCATCGGCCGTGCCATGGCCCGCGCATTTGCAGGCGAAGGCGCCGGGGTGGCGCTGGTGAGCAGCCATGCGGAGGGAGTCGGGCGCGTCGCTGACGAGATCACTGCGGTGGGCGGGCGCGCGCTGCCGCTCGAAGGCGATGTGTCGAACGAGGCCGACGTGCGCCGCTTTGTGGCGCAGGCGGAGCGCTCTCTCGGGCCCATCGATGTGCTCGTCAACAATGCCGGTATCCCCGGCCCGACTGCGCCGGTCACCCAGATCGCGCTCGCGGATTGGCAGCGCGTTCTGGCTGTCAATCTGACCGGCGTGTTTCTCTGCGCCCGCGAGGTGTTGAAAGCCATGCTGGCGGGGCGTGCCAGTCCTTCGCCGCGGGCGAATGCGGCGGGCGCCATCATCAATATTGGCTCGATTGCCGGAAAGATCAGCTATCCGCAGCGCACGCCCTATGCGAGTGCAAAGTGGGCGCTGGTCGGCCTGACGCTCACCCTCGCCGAAGAGGTGGGGCCCTACGGCATCCGCGTGAATTGCATCTGCCCCGGCCCAGTGGCCGGCGAGCTAATTGAGGACGTCATGGCGGCGCGCGCAAGAGCCACTGGCTTGCCCGTGGAAACGGTGCGGCAGAAATACGTCGGCCTCACGATGCTCAAGCGCATGGTGCGGCCGGAAGATGTGGCTGCTGCGGCGCTTTTCTTGGCCTCGGACGCTGCCGAGAATATTACCGGCCAGGCGCTGGACGTGAGCGGCGGCATCGCGACCCTGTCCGGCTGATTTTTCGGCAAGGCAACCGGGCATGCCCGAAGAGGGAAAGGAAATGCGGAAAGAAACCGTTGGATCCTTCGAGCGCGGCTCGCGGCTGCTCGACAAGATGCTCGGCGCCGGGGACGCCCGGCGGGTGCGCGCCGCTTGGCGGGAGCTCGCGCCCGACTTCGAGCGCTACGTCGTCACGTTCCTCTCGGGCGAGATCTGGTCGCGGCCGGGGCTCGACCGCCGCACGCGCAGCCTTTGCACGATTTCTGCGCTCGCGGCCCTGGGCCGGGACAACGGCCTCCAGCTCAACATCCGCATGGCGCTGCGCAACGGCGCGTCGCGCTCGGAAATCGTGGAGACGCTGCTCCATCTGGCGCCCTACGCGGGTTTTCCGGCGGCCTGGGACGCGCTGGTCCTGGCCGGACGCATCTTCGCCGAGCGTTCGCGAGCGAGGCATCGCGGGCCGCGCAAGGCCGCGGGGAAAAAGCGAGGTTCACGCTGAGAACCCGGCGCATGATCGTGATCGGCTCTGCCGCCCTGCTCTTGCTTCCTGCAAGCGCGATGGCGCTGCGCGCGCCGCTGCCAAACGCGAACGAGCGAGCCCAGGCGCAGTCGGCGGAGTCCGAATTCGGGCGACTGGCGCTCCGTCTGGCCCAGCAGCGCCTGGCTGGCGCTGAGGAAAATGAAAAACTACAGGAACAAGCCCTGGCGATCCTGGACAGCATGGCGCTCGGAACACTGAACGCGCCGGGCGCGCCCAACCTGGAGGCTCTGAACCAGCGCCTGGCTTCGCTGGTCACGCAGCAGCCATCGGTGGGCGAGAATTATCGCGTCGTGCGGCTGGGCGGCCCTCCGGCTGCGTACGCCCTCTCTGCCAATCTTGGTCTCAGCGGGCCCTCGGCGGTGCGGCTTTATGGCGCTGCGGCCGGGCGCTATGCGCTCGCGGCGCGAATCGACCGCTTTGCACAGAAAGACTTCTTCGACGAATATCTCGAGCTGGTTCCCGTAACGGCGCCGGTGACCCTGTTTATCACCGTTACCGGTCGCACGGACGATTTACAGACCGGCGCCTTCACCGCCTGGCGCTTTGATGGCGATCGTGTCCGTGCGGAGTGGTCTTCCGACATCCTGCAGCAATCGAGCTATGAGTCGCTCCCTGACGGCTTCCACATCACGTACTGTGCGCAGACCGACGAGGACAATCCTCGCGTCTGCCGGCGGATGACCCGCGACCGCTATGTCTGGGACGCCGCCTGGAAGCGCGTCGAGCAGACGCCCGTCCCTGTTCCCAAGCGATAATCCCCGCCCGGCCGGTATTCTTGACTTGGCCCGCCGCAACATGGAACCATACCGTTCCGGCTTCCCTCGCTCCATTTTCGACGGGCGCCGATACCATGACGCAAGAATATCTGGTCCGCAATTTCATGACCTCGCCAGTGAAGAGCATCGCCCGCGATGCGCGCCTGCTCGACGCGGCGCTCGCCCTGCGCAGCACCGGCTTCCGCCACCTGCCCATCGTGGAGGGCGAGCGGCTGGTGGGCATCATCACTGACCGCGATATCAACCGCTTCACACCCTCGCTGCTCAGCAATATCACGCCCGAGGAGTACAACGCCATCTTCGAGAATACGCCGCTCGAGCGCGTAATGACCCGCAACCCGCTCAGCGTCGCCCCCGATACGCCGCTGCGCGAGGCCGCCGCCATCCTGTACGAGAAAAAACTCGGCTGCCTGCCCGTGGTCGAGAACGAGCGGCTGGTGGGCATCGTGACCGTGACGGACATGCTGGGCGTCCTGCTGCGCTTCCTGGCCACCTCCGAGCCGTCGCCGGTCGCAGGCCGCTGACTGCATCGCCTTCCGTGGCCTCTCTCCGCGACGCTGTGAAGTGGCTGCTATTCGAAATCGGCGCCGGCTACTACACGCGCAAGCTGGCCACCGGTCCGGAAGCCGAACTGCGCCGCGAGTTTGCCGATTTCCTCGCACCGCCGACGGGTAGCCGCGTCCTCGATGTGGGCTGCGGCCCAGGCCACCTGGCGCGCTGGCTTGCCCGGCGCGGCTGCCGGGTGACCGGAGTGGACCGCGGACGGCGCCTGGTGCGCATAGCGCAGCGCCTGGCTGCCCGCGAGGGCCTCTCTATCGAGTTTGAGCACGCGCCCGCCGAGCGGTTGCCCTTCGCCGACGCCGACTTCGACCTGGCCCTGGCGACCACGGTCATCTATTGGGTTGAGGAACCCCAGACCGTGCTCCTTGAGATGGTGCGCGTAACGCGCCCGGGCGGTAGCGTCGCCACGCTCGATCCCCACGCTTCGATGAGTGTCCCTTCGATTCGCGGCTACTGCGAGGGAATGGGGCTCAGCCGGCAGGACACCGGCAAGCTGGTCACCTGGGCGCGCGCCGCCGGGCACAACCGCCGCTTCACTGAGGACGAGCTGCGGCGGCTCCTGTCCGCCGCCGGCCTCGCCGAGCTTGCCCTCGAGCGGCGCATGGGCGGCCTGGTCTGGTTTGCTCGGGGCGTGGTGCCGCCGGGGCCGAAGGTCGCGCCGTAAGCGGGAGATTTCCGTGGAAACTGATATCCTAGTGTGGGAGTCTCACTGCCGAGGAGACTGAGAGAACATGAGACGCAAACTTGCTGCGCTGTTATGCCTCGTTGTGCTGCCGGCGCTGGGCGCGTCCGCCCAGCAAAGCGTTCCGCCGCCGTCGAACCCGCCCCCTGCCAAGGCGCCCTCGGCGGAGTTCCTCAAGGCTGCCGACGAGGTTCTGGCGGAGATGAGCGCGCTGCTCTCGCTTCCGGTGAAGTCGCCGCTCAAGAAGAGCATTCGCACGCGAGAGGAGATCCGGGACTACGTCATCCGAAGGATGAAAGAGGACAAGGAGCCGGCCAAGCGCTACGCCGACCAGAGAGTGCTCGAAAAGCTGGGCCTCATCCCCAAGGGTTTTCAGGTCGAGCCGTTTCTGGTGGAGCTGCTCACCGAGCAGATTGCCGGGCTCTACGACCCCAAGAGCCAGGAATTCTTCATCGCCGACTGGATCAGCCCTGAAGACCAGCGCATGGTGATGGCGCACGAACTCACCCACGCCCTGCAGGACCAGTATTTCCACGTGGACCCGTGGCTCGACGCCGCCAAGCCCAACGACGACGCTGAGCTGGCCCGCGACGCTGTGCTGGAAGGCTCCGCCCTGGCGGCGATGCTCGACTACCTGATGCACGACCGCAAAATGAGCATCCGCGACCTCCCCGACATCGGGCAATTCGTCCGCGGGCAGCTGGGCGATACAGAGAAAAGCCCGCAGCTCGCCAAGGCTCCGCCTTTCTTGCGCGATGAGCTGCTTTTCCCTTATCTCGCCGGCACCACATTTACCCAGCGCTTCCTCCGCGCCAATACCGGCTGGGCCGACTTCCGCAAGGTCTTCGAGAACCCGCCCGTCTCGACGCAGCAGATCCTCCACCCCGACCTGTATTTCAACGGCACCGTGCCGAAGCCGCTCAGCTCGCTCGATTTCAACGGGCTGGTGCCGGCAACCTGGAACAAGCTCGACGAAAACGTCCTCGGAGAATTCGGCTTGCAGGAGCTGTTGAAGCAGTTCATCGGAGAGGAGCGCGCCTCGCGCCTTTCGCCTTCCTGGGCCGCGGACCGTTACGCCATCTTCGAGCACCAGAAAACCAAACAATTGCTGCTGGTGTACCGCATCCGCCTGGCAAGCGATGCCGATGCGGCGCGCTTCTTCGGCAGCTTCAGCGAGGCCCTTGAACTCAAGTATGACAAGCGCCGCAACCTGTTCCGCCGGCCGAACTTCTTTTCCTTTGAAACCGACGACGGCGGCGTGTTCCTGCGCTGCCTGGCCGACCAGTGCCTGGATGCTGAAGGGACAGGCCGCGACGTCTTTGAGCGCATCACCCGCGCCCTCGGCTGGCCGGCCGGACCTGCCGGGCGGCCGGAGCCAGAGCGTGCCCCGCAGAAAACCGTGACCACCCTGGCCGCCCGGTAGCGGCGAGTCTGTCGAGAAGCGAGGCTTCCCGCATCCTCTGCGTCTGTGCGGTCGGTTTTTCTCTTGAATCTGTGTTTGACTGTGTTTATCCGTGGTCTCATCTATGCCCATGAGCTGGCTGGCTCTGCCCCGCGTTCCCGAGCCGGAGGTGATGGACGACTCCGACGAGGTTGAAGCCTACACTTTCGCGGCGGCGCAGGCGTATCTGGACAAGATTGACGACACCTTCATCGAGCACGCGGTGCGTCTCGTGGCAGGATGCGCCACCGGCCGAGCGCTCGACATCGGCACCGGGCCGGGGCAGATCGTGATGAAGCTCGCCCGGCGCCTGCCCGGTTGGCACTTCGTCGGAGTGGACCGCTCGCCAAACATGATCCGCCAGGCGCATGCCAGCCTGGCCGAACCGGGCGACCCTGGCAAGCATGTAGGGGCGCCGCTTGCCGCGCCCCCGGGCGGAGTCCCTCAACCCGCGGTGGCGGGCTCGGGACAAGCAAGCCCCGTCCCTACGCATGTTGGTTCGGGGATCGCCCGTGTGCAGTTTTTCGTCGCCGATGGCAGCCGCCTTCCGTTTGCCGACGCTGACTTCGATCTGGTGACGTGTAACTCAGTGCTGCATCACCTCGCCCAACCGCAAGGCCTGTTCGCCGAGGTTGCGCGCCTCGCGAAGCCGGGCGGCGCCATCCTGATCCGAGATCTGCGCCGGCCGTCGCGGCTGGCCTACCCGCTGCACGTTCGCTGGCACGGCCGCCACTACTCCGGTTTGATGTACAAGCTCTACTGCGCCTCGGTCCGCTCGGCCTACACCACGGCCGAGCTCGAAGAGATGCTTCGCGCCTCCCCGCTCGGCGGCACTGGCCGCGAGCCCGCCGCGGCGGGCCGTGGGGTTCGCGTCTTCGCCCACCGCCGCACCCATCTGGGAATTGAGTGGGGAGCGAAATAATCAAGGCTGAGTTCCCGAGGGGCTCACGCAGCGCCGGCCTTCCAGGTCGGCACTTTGTTGATTTGGGGAGAGACTGTCTCCGGCTGATCCCGAGGCATCGGGGCGGACGCTACGCGGACTTTCTGTGGCGGTCGGCCCAGGCCGCCCACGGCACGGTCAGCCAGATTGAAAGCGCGCTCCACGCCAGCACGCGGTCGTTGGGCGGGGGCGGACCAAAGATCGTGCCGGCCCACAGGGTCACCAGAACGATGAGGAACGACCACAACACGATGTTTCCGGTGCGATCTCTGGCGCGCGTCGCGTGCAGGTAGAGAACCAGGCCAATTGCCAGCAGGCCGATCTCGAGAGCCACCGTCGCCGGCAGCGAATTCCAGAGTCCCAGCCCGGAGCGTCGGTCGCTCCAGGGCATCAATGGCAGGTCCGGCCGGTGCACAACCCAATCCAGGAACCAGTGGCTCACCACGCAGGCGCCCAGCAGTATGGCGGTCTTCGCTTTGCGCTTCACTGCGAAATAAATCAGGGCGAGTAGTGCGCCCCACGCCACTTGGGCCAGCAGGCTGTGAGAGATGGGGTAGCTCGAGAAGTCGAGCGCACTGAGGCGCATGACGCCTGGCTCAATGCGCACGCGCTCCCAGCCAAGCAGCAGAAAAATGGGCCAGAGAAAGTCCGCGAATTGAGCGGCCAGTACGAGCGTCCCCAGAGAGGTCCCTGGCGCAACCTTTTTCGCCGCCAGTGCCACACCAAAATGGCCCAGAAACAACCTTCACTCCTCAGCTCGCTCGTTGCAGGGCCAGGATGGTTAGGTCGTCTGTTCGGGGCGCGCCCGCGGAGAAGGATTTCAATTCCTGGAGGCAGGCGCCGGTCAGCGCCTCGGGAGCGAGCCCGTGCCGCTCGCCGACGAAACGCGCCAGCCGCCCCACGCCGTATTCGGCGCTCGTGCGGTCTTGCAATTCCGAAACGCCATCGGTGTAAAGAAAAAGGGTATCCCCCGGAGCGAGCTTGATATTTTTCACTGTGTATTGGCCATTGGAGAACATTCCCAGCGGCAGTCCGGTGGCCTCGACGTGCGCGACCTCATCCTTGCGCACCAGCAGCGTGGGGCAATGTCCCGCATTGCTGATCTCCACTTCACCCGACGCGCCCGCCCGGCCGCACACGAGAGTGGCGTACTGCCCGGCCGTGGTACTCTCGCAGAAAACGCGGTTCGCAAGGCCCAGGAGTTGGTCGAGCGGCAGGCCCGCGCTCGCCAGGCTGCGAAACATCGCGTGCAGGTGGCTCATCAACATGGACGCGGCCACGCCTTTTCCGGAAACATCCCCCACCAGAAACAACAGGCCGCCTTCACCGCCATTGGGATGGATCAGATCGCAGTAGTCGCCGCTCACCGGGCCCGCCGGCTCGTAGTGATAGTGGACCCGCCAGCCCGCGACGCGCAGATTTTGCGAGGGCAGCAGGCCGCGCTGGATGCGCGAGGCCAGCTCCAAATCCCTCTCGAGCGCGCGTTGCTCGCCGGCCGTCAGGTGGTCAAGGCAGAATCGAACCAGAGGATCGGCGATCAGCCGGTCCTTCTCAATCGGGTCGTGGCAGGCCTCGCAGATCCCGTAGGAACCCTTCTCCATGCGCTCGAGCGCCTCATCCACTTCCTGCAGGAGCTGCGCGAGCGCCCCGCTCGGCGCGGGGGCCGCCAACGCGGTGACGAGCCTCTCCCGTCGCTCTTCCAACTGGGTGCGCAGAAACATATCGCTGATGGCGGCCATGACTTTTTCTCCTCCTGCAAAGATAGTTCAGGCTCAGGCGGCAGACTATCCGGATCTTGCGTTCAAACTTGAATTCGCCTGAGTCTCTGCGCCACTGGACGATTCAGCGGCGTTTATTGGATTCGCGTGCCCGCTGGCGGGCTTCAGAGGAACCCGGTTCCAGCAGCGAGGGGCTGTCTGAAGGCTTCGCGCTGCGCTGAAGCCGTGCCAGGCGATGCTCCAGCCGCGCTTGCCAGCGGCGCCCGCGGCGGGCCTCAATCACGGAGCTATACCCGGGGCGAGTTTGGAGGTCACGAAGCGTACTGCGAAGCTGGGCCAGGGCCTTGCGAGTCAGCTCAGCGGCGCGCTGCGGCTGCCGGGCGCGGTGCTCGTAGTGAATGGCGAGCTGCTCGTAAGCTTCGAGCGACGTTTCCAGGCCCTTGCTCTGGTTACTCATGGCCTCCCGATCGGTGTGGAGCCCTTGTCTGTCATTCTGAGCCTCGACAAAGTCGGGGCGAAGAATTCGGCTAGAGAAATCCTGCACCCGGCGCGACAGGTTCAGGATGGCACCGTTGTTCTCGCCATGCGAAATCTTGGACGTCATCCCCAACAGCTCCTCCCAGAGAGAATTCGCCCGCTCGAAGTCGCGCTCGCGCTTGGCCAACAGCGCAAGCTCTCGCCGGGCAGCGCGCGCCAGTGCGGTGGGCAAGCCCGCGGAGAGCGCGCGTTCATACAGCACCCTGGCGCGCGCCGGCTC
>JBASRK010000200.1:0-3603 GCA_049273775.1 Candidatus Acidiferrales bacterium | reverse complement strand
GCTGAACGCCGTCTGGGAAGGCTTGACGGTCTTCGGCCCTCAGCTTGACCCCAACGCGCAGTTTGAAGTTGTGGGCGTGGAAGTCGAAAGCGGCGTCGGCCACACGCCGACGACTCGCGCCGAGCTGATGGCCGGGGCGCGGCAGCGCGCTGAAACGCTGGTGCGCATGGGCCGTGAGAGCAATGCGGGGTGGCGGTACTTCGTCGGGCTCGAGGGCGGCCTTGACGTCATGCAGGAAAACGGGCAGCGGCTGGTGTTCCTGGAAAACTGGGCCTACGTCACCGACGGCGCCGGGCGCAGTGCCTTCGGCCAGTCGGGCAGCATCCTGATCCCCGCACCGCTCGCGGTCGAGGTGCTCGACCGCGGCGCGGAGCTGGCCGCGGCGATTGACGCCTACGCGGGCGGCCAGGGCATACGCGACGCCCAGGGCGCCTGGGGCGTGTTGACGCGGAACCTGATCACCCGCCAGGACGCCTTCCGCATCGCCGTGATCAACGCTTTTGCTCCCTTCTTCAACGCCGCGCTCTACCGCAATGCGTGAGACCATTCTGTGGCTCGCCTCCTCCGCAAACCCATGCGGGGTCTTCGACTTCAGACGCGGGAGTTCTCTGCTGGCACCCGGCAAGAGCCTTGCGTCTCGATACGCGGGCTGCATCCAATTCGCTCCTGAATTTCCACAGCCGATTGTGCTAGCGTAAGAGGAGGAGGCAGCTGCGACCGTGGACATCGTCAAGGGCAACATGGGTTGGATCGAGGTGATTGTCGGACCGATGTTTTCGGGCAAGAGCGAAGAATTAATTCGGCGGCTGCGGCGGGCGGAAATTGCGCGCCAGCGCGTGCAGATTTTCAAGCCGGTCATCGATCAACGCTACGCCAACAACGAAATCGTCTCGCACTCGGGTCTGGGCATCGGCTCGGACATCGTGCGCACCGCGACCGACGTTTTGGAAAAGGTCGAGGCGCGCACCGAAGTCGTCGGCATTGACGAGGCGCAGTTCCTCGGTGAGGAGCTGATCGAGGTCTGCACGAAACTCGCCGACATGGGCAAGCGCGTGATCGTCACCGGGCTCGACACCGATTTCATGGGCCGGCCGTTTGAGCCCATGCCGCGCCTGCTAGCCGTCGCTGAGGAAATCACCAAGCTGCTGGCCATCTGCGTGCGCTGCGGCAACCCGGCGGTGCACACGCAGCGCCTGGTGGCGTCCGAGGAGCTGATCGTAGTCGGCGCCGGCGGGATGTACGAGGCGCGCTGCCGGCGGTGCTTTGAGCCGCAGCTCGCGCATGAGCAGCTGGAAGCCGAGAAAAAGTCCGCCGAAAAAGCCCGCGCCGCGTCGAATTAGCCTCCCCTTTCGTGGTTCCATGAAGCCCGGGTCTTCACTTGTCCTGAGGGGAGCCGAGGGAGACCCGGGGGGGGGTTAGAGCCCCCGCCTCTTGAGAGGCGGGCTAGACGCTACTTGCCGGGAGCGCGGGCGATGCGGGAGCGGATTTCGGCAGCGAGGGCGCGATGTGTGACGCATCCTACGACATCGAGCGACGCCGAACCCGCTTTCGTGATTTCCTTTGCAGTGCCTTGCACCCATCGGATGCGTTCCGCGCTCGCTTGCCACTCGCTCTCCGCAAACAGCCCCGCGGCGCGCGCGCCTTTGACAGCCTGCAGGGCTGGTTCGACCGCGGAAGCGTCGTGGCAAATCATCACAATGTCCGCTCCTGCCTTGATCGAGGCGATGGCTGCCTCGCCGATGCCGTATCGCTTACGGATGGCGCCCATGCCGAGGTCGTCCGCCAGGATGACCCCGCGGAACCCCATCCGCTCCCGCAGCATCTCTGTCAGCATCTTGCGCGAAAGCGTGGCGGGCCACCGGGGATCGATCTGCGGCAGAAGGATGTGCGCCGTCATGATGGCGGGCACGCCCGCCGCGATGGCCGCAGCGAATGGCACAAGCTCCATGCCATCGAGCCTTGCCGCGGTGCCTTGAAAAACAGGCAGCTCCTCGTGCGGGTCCACCTGGGCGTCGCCATGTCCCGGGAAATGCTTTGCGCATGCGAGGACGCCCTGCTTCGACAGCCCGCCGAGGAAGGCGCGGCCGAGCCGCGATACCTGGTGCGGGCGGGCCCCGAAGCTGCGTTCCGACGTGACCGGGCTGCCAGGATGTGCATGCAGGTCGAGCATTGGTGCGAAGTTCAAGTTGACGCCGACAGCGCGCAGCTCCATGCCTATCACTTGCGCCAACTGTTCCACCGGCGCGGCGTCGTCCAAGGCTCCGAACTCGGCCGCCGTAGGCCATTGAGTGAACGGCTCCGAAAGCGAGAACGGCCCGCCAGGCTCGGCGTCCATGCCGACCAGCACCTGCCGTTTGGCGACACGCCGGATCTCGGCGGTGAGAGAGCGCAGCCCCTCGAGGCTCGAAAAGTTGCGGGGGAAGATGGCCACGCCCGCCAGACCCTGCTCGAGTAGCGCGCCCATCTCGTCGGTCAGGCTGTTGCCCTCGAAGCCCAGCAGGAATCTTGCCGCGACGCTCGAATCGAGTTGCGAGGTCTTTCCCATTTGTTATGATTCGCGCCGAGTCCTAGGGTAGAAGGAAAAAGGCAAAAGGTCATAGGAAAATAGGAGCGCAGGAGGCGCAGAGAGACACAGCGGACCTGCAGACGCGGTTGAAGAGTGCAGGAGCGGGACAGAGGAAGCCTGCCGAGGTAAATGAACGTGCGAATCGAAGCGCGAGCGCCAACCCGAATTGACTTGGCGGGCGGCACACTGGATATCTGGCCGCTCTACCTGTTCCATGAGGGCGCAGTGACGGTGAACTGCGCCATCAGCCGCTACGCTTCGTGCATGATCGAGACCCGCCGCGGCGGGCAAATCGTTCTGACCTCCCGCGACACTCGCCGCTCGGAATCGTTCGCTTCGCTTGCAGCGCTCGAGCGCGCCCGCCGCTACCGGCTGCCGCTGCTCGCGCACCTGGTACGGCTGTTCGGCCCGCGAACGGGGCTCGCCCTGACCACGGACTCCGAGGCGCCCGCGGGCGCGGGCATCGGCGGTTCGAGCGCGATGGCCGTGGCCATCTGCGCCGCGCTCGACCGGCTGACCGGCGCTCGACTGAGCCGCGAAGACTGGATCCACATCAGCCGCGACGCCGAAGCCATGGTCATTCGCGTGCCCACAGGCACGCAGGACCATTACCCGTCCGCCTTCGGCGGCGCAAGCGCCATTGTTCTGGCTCCGGGAGGCGAGCGCCGCGAGGCCCTGCGCGTGGATCTCGACGAGCTCGAGCGCCGCCTCGTGCTGTGCTATACCGGCAAGCCGCGGCAATCCGGCATCAACAACTGGGAAGTCTTCAAGGCGCACATTAACGGTGACCGGCGCGTCTGGCGCAACCTCGAGCAGATTACCGACGTGGCGCGACGCGTGCACGCGGCGCTCCTGCGGGGCGCCTGGCGCGAAGTTGGGCGTCTGGTGCGCGAGGAGTGGGAATTCCGCCGGCGCAACCTCCCCACTATCTCGACGCCGACGATTGACCGCATCATCGCCGCGGCCCGCCGGCAAGGCGCTCTCGGCGGCAAAGTCTGCGGCGCCGGCGGCGGAGGTTGTCTAATGCTGGTGATCGA
>JBASRK010000185.1:0-2954 GCA_049273775.1 Candidatus Acidiferrales bacterium | reverse complement strand
GATTCGATGTCTACGCAGGTGCAGGGCTTGGCTGACAACCTCGAAGAGGTCAAGGCCCGCCTCGGCAAGGTCAACCAGCAGTTGGCCGAGATGCAGAACACGCTGCAAAGCCTGGATTCCAAAATGGCCGGCGGAACGCCCGCTCCAGCGGCCGGAGGAGCGCCGCCTTCGGGGCCGCCCCCTTCCGCAGATCTGCTCTATTCCAACGGCCTGCGCGATCTCGCCGGCGGGAAGTACGACCTCGCCCGCCAGGAGTTCCTCGACTACCTGAAGTATTACCCGGACACCGACCTGGCGTCGAATGCCCAGTTCTACCTTGGCGAGATTGACTACACGCAGAAGCAGTACAAGGAGGCTGTCGGCGAGTACGATAAGGTTCTCCAGAACTACCCGAAGAGCTTCAAGCTCGCCGCGGCGCGCCTGAAAAAGGGCATGGCCCTGACTGAGCTCGGGCAGAAAGCCGGCGCCATCCGCGAGTTCCGCGAAGTCGTACGCCGGTTCCCCGGCACGGACGAGTCCCGCCGCGCCAGCGCCAAGCTGCGCGAGCTGGGCGCCACCGCGCCGCGCTAGTAGTTTGTTGGAAAATTCTCCAGGGGAGTCATTCTGAGGAGCCCGCCGCAGGCGGGCGACGAAGCATCCCTCTTTTCTTTGGTTCTTCGCACACGTCTTTGCTTGTCACTCTGAGTCCGCCGCAGGCGGACGAAGAGTCTCTCTTGCTCTTTCGACAAGCTGCTGGGCGCTGGGTGCCCAACGCGTCGGTTTTACGCGTGGGGTCTCTCTAGAAGCTCCCCGGCGGAGGCTGCCTTCCCAATACATTTTCGTGATTATTCACTTCACACACGGGGCGTAGAATGAGAGAATCTGCCCCGAGGTACATTGTGCCTAAACGCTCGGGCGTGCGCCGATTCTTTCACAGACCTCTTCTCCCTATTGCGGCAACGGCCATGAGTGCGGCATTCCAGTTGAGTATTGCTGCGGGATGGTCTAGGGGCACACTGAGATGGGCGCTTTATCCACTTTGGATTGTCACAGCCGGGCTGTGGATCACTTGGATACTGACGCATGACAAGGTGACCTTATGGCTTGGCGCTCCATTTGGTAGCAAGATTACAACTGCCGAGAAAACGGAGACGGGTGCACGGCGAACAGAAGAGGTATCTTATTCTTGGCTGGATTTGTTCAAGGAGAAATTACGGCTGGAAGAAGAGTTGGCGTCGCTAGAGGCACAGATTCCAAGCATCCGGGTGGTTCCGGTGATAAAGACGGGAAAAGACGACGTGGATTTTCTACGAGAAAAGATAGGACGCAAGAAGAACGAAATAAAACAGATTGATGAAAGAATGAAGCGCGTTGCCCACGATTAAGCGGCCCTCTTCTGGGTGAGTCTATTGAACGTAAGCGGACTGGTGTTGAGCAAATTTAGCAACGTCAGTGAGAACAGCGCAGGATTCTTCCGCTGGCTGAATCGGAAGGAAACTTCCTCAAGGTACCGCTGTAAATGCTTGACGCTCACTTTGTGCCAAGAACCGATAATGCCCCGTTTCAGCGGCGAGAACCGATTCTCGATGGAGTTGATATGAATGTCGCCCATAACGTAGGTTTCAGCGTGCTTAATCCTGCGGTATTTCCGCTTGTAAGTCGGCCCGATAGCTGGAACGTAGGCGGCAAACTCATCGCGAACAATCATCTCCACGTCTTTGCTGACGTACCGCCGCACGGCTCTGCCGATGGACGCGCTGGAAAGGTCGGGCACCACGACCATACGAAGTCTGCCGCCGCGCTCGGTGATTCCCACGACCACGGTCTTGTTTTCTCGACTGCCGGAGCCAACCCCTTCCTGTCTGCCGCCAATCCAGATATCGTCGATCTCGATTGTGCCGGAGAGTTTCGCCTCGTTCCCATTCGCTCTCGCCATCGCCTGACGGATGCGATGGCAGAGGTACCAAGCGGTCTTGTAGCCGCCGATTCTGAGCATCCCCTTGATTTGCAAGGCCGAGATTCCTTTTTTCGACGCGCAAATCAGATAGGTGGCCAGAAACCATTTGGTGAACGGCAAGTGGGAATCCTGGAAGATGGTGCCCACGGTGACTGTGAACTGGTGCTCGCAACTCTTGCAGCGCAGCACTTCCGTCCTGCCACCGACGCGGGCAATCTCAGTCCCGTCGCACTTCGGACAGACTGGGCCATCGGGCCAGCGCAACTCTTCCAGGTAGGCGCGGCATTTATCTTCGCGGGTGAATCGTTCCATCAATTCAGGCAGGCTCATACGAGTGTAAGGCACCATCGTGCTCCCAAAGGTGAAGTCATGGCCAAGAAGCGACGGCTGAAACAGGACAAGCAAGTGATTCGGGAGATATTCGGAGCGGCGGTCGTGCGCGAGTTGGACAAGGTGGTCAGCGAAACAGACAACCCGCGTCGCCCGAGCCCGCCGCCGAAACCGAGGAGGAAGTCTTGAACCATGGTTAAAGCATATCAGAAAGGAGTCTTTGTGTCAAGTGAATAACCACGTACATTTTCCCTTCTTCGTGCCAACGTGCTATCTTCCGCCAAGCAGGAGGCAGGTGACATGTCCGTCAACAAAGTCATTCTGGTGGGGCGGCTGGGCCGCGACCCGGAGACCCGTTACACTTCAGGCGGCCAGGCGGTCGCCAATTTCTCCCTCGCCACCGATGAATCCTTCAAAGACCGCAGCGGTGAGCGCCAGAAGCGCACCGAGTGGCACAAGATCGTGGTGTGGGGCAAGCAAGCCGAGATCGCCCAGCAGTACCTGAAGAAAGGCTCGCTGGTGTACGTCGAGGGCCGCATCCAGACTCGCCAGTGGGATGACCGCGAAGGACAGAAGCGCACCAGTTTCGAGATCGTCGCCAACACCTTCCGCATGCTCGGAGGCCGCGCCGAGGCCGCCGCGGCGGGCGCCGGCCCGAGTGCCCCGGCTGGCGCGGACGCGGAAGCCC
>JBASRK010000177.1:0-3366 GCA_049273775.1 Candidatus Acidiferrales bacterium | reverse complement strand
CCCACATCTGCCGCGCTAGGACACGATTCCGGCCGCTTTGGAGTGTGGCGGCTCGCGGCCTACACTCGCGACACAGGCGAGAACGAAAAATAAGAACAAGGAGCAAAACCTATGTCCTCGGACCCCGGAATCGCTGTCGTTCGTCGGAACACCGAAGAGGTTCAGAGCCGTGGGAACTTTGAAGTGTTCGAAGAGCTCTTCGCCTTCGATTTCGTCGATCATACACCCCAGCCGGGCGGCTTCACGCCGGATCGCGACGGCGCTCGCAATTTATACCGCACACTTCGAGCCGCATTTCCTGATTTTCACGCGGAGATCCATTTCCAGATTTCCGACGGCGATCGTGTGACAACGTATAAAACGTACCATGGCACACACAAAGGCACATTCGCAGGATTGGCGCCGACCGGGCGCAAGGTCCACTTCGAGACCGTAGACGTCATGCGCGTGCGCAACGGCAAGATCACCGAGCACTGGGGGGTCGCGAATCTCCTGTCCCTTATGCAGCAACTCGGCGCAGCACCCGTCTGGGGAGGTGCGAAAGCAGAGGCGACTTGATGATCGTTGGGCAGTGCGTTATCTGCACCGCTTCTTGTTGCAGCCCTTCTGCGGAGGCTAACGCCAAAGCGGGAGCAAGCTCCCCTACTTCAAGGGGCTCATCTACAGCTCATCTTCGTCTTCGGACTTCTTCAGCCGGGTGACCTTCAGCGTGATGCAAAAATCGCGCGTGCGGGCATCGGCCAGAATCGCCTGGCGCGTCTCCGCGGGCAGCGCCTCAGGCGGATAGACTCCGGCTAGGCCCCGCGGTAAATGTTTTACGAACAGCGCAGCCATGTGTGCGGTGCCGTAGGAGATGGGCGAGGTCAGCATGCCGCGGGCGCGGATCTGGTAGAGCGTAGGGAAGCTGGCATCCCAGCGGATCAGCATGGGCTGGTCGTTTTTGACCCCGCGAACCAGCACCGCCGCGGCAAAGCGCGCGTTTTGCAGCACCCCGCGGCGGATCATCCGGGCCACTTGCCGCGGCGTCGGCGTTTTGGGGAAGCGCTTGGCCACCAGCCCGCGAGAGCGGCTGAGCTTTCCCTGCCGGTACCACCGCCGCAACCGTTCAATTTCATTTCCGCCGATCTTTGCGTCCATCTCGCGAAGTGGCACGAAGTGCGGCAGCGTGCCTACCTCGTCCTGCGCCAGCAACGCCACGCTGGTTTCACCGATCGGCGAGGGGAAGCGGAAGCGCTCGCGCTCGCCAAATCGTTTCCCCAGGCGAAATTTTCCGCCGCGATAGACCCGTGGGCGCGAAGTCGCCGCGTCAAAAGTGCCTTCGGCTGACCAGGAGGAGATGGGGTCGTCGCTCTCAGTGCTCTCGTACAGGCGGATATGGATGGCCTCGACCGCGCCGCGGCCCGCCGGCGCTGCGTCGAGGATTTCAGCGGCACGCCTGGCCAACAGGTTCGTCAGCCCCGGCGCCACCCCGGCGGTGATCACCGCCGTCCGATTCTTCTGCTGGAAGCGTCTGTGGAAGCGGAGCTGCTCGGCTTTGAATGGGTGGCGCGTCAGGTGCGCGCTCAGGTCCAGGTAGTGCGCCCGCAGCCGCAGCGCCGCTCGCATAACGATCTCGTTGAACACAGCCGGCGAGGCGTTCACCAGCAAGTGGAATCCCCGGGCCGCCCGGACAATGGCCCAGAGGTTGCGAGCGTTCACCTGGTGGATGGGGATGCGGCTCCGTTTGCCGAGGAAGTGGCGGGCCCGCTCGAGGTCTTTATCGCCGCAGGCGACCCGATGGCCCTGGCGCGCAAGGAGTTGAGCGAGCAGCGAGCCGGTGGCCCCGGCCCCGAGGACGAAGATGCGCATCGGCCCGTTAATCTAGCATAACTCGCGGTCGCCAGGTCTCCCGGCTCCGCGGGTTCGCTGCGTTGCCCACTGCGGGCAAGGGGCGTAGAATGCTGGAGAGACGATGAGCGAAGAAGAACGCGAACCGAGGCTGTTTACACTCACTGAAGCCGAGCGCGCGCGGCAGGAACTCGAGCCCGTCCTGATCGAGGCGATGGACAGCCGCCGGAAGATGGCGGAGCTCGATGAAAACCTCTCGCAGCTCGCCAACCGCATTATGCAGATGGGCGGGCTGATCGTTCCTTACGAGAAGACGGCCCGGGTGCGGTTTGAGCGCGATCATTTGGCCGGCGCCGTCAAGGCTGCCCTCGAGCGCATCGAGGCGACCGGCTGCGTGGTGAAAGACCTGGAGGTCGGCCTGCTCGATTTCCCGGCGCTGATCGAAAACGAAGAGGTTTACCTCTGCTGGCGGCTCGGTGAGGACCGTATCCGCTTCTGGCACCGGCAGGACGAAGGATTTGCCGGCCGCAAGCCGCTCGATCCACGCGATCCCGGCCCCGGAGAATCCATCCACTAGCGCGCCCGCCGGCTCCGCGTCCCCGGGGCTGAGCGAAAGGACTCCTTGTGAGCGAACAGACCGGAAGCCGATTGAAGGACTCTGCGAGTCCCTACCTCCGCTCGGCCGCGCATCAACCGGTGGGCTGGTACGAGTGGGGCGAGACAGCCTTCGCCCGCGCCCGCGCTGAGGACAAGCCCATCCTGCTTGATATCGGTGCGGTGTGGTGCCACTGGTGCCACGTCATTGACCGCGAGAGCTACGAGAATCCCGAGATCGCCGCGCTCATCAACCAGTTGTTCGTGCCGGTGAAAGTGGACCGCGACGAACGGCCCGACGTGGACGCACGCTATCAGGCTGCGGTCAGCGCGATCTCCGGCCAGGGCGGCTGGCCGCTGACCGGCTTCCTTACTCCGGAAGGCAAACCTTTCTTCGGCGGCACCTACTTCCCCCCGGAAGACGCCATGGGCCGCCCGGGATTCAAGCGCATCCTGCTGACCGTCGCCGAGGCCTACAAGAACCGTCGGCCTGAAGTGGACCGCGCAGCGAACGCATTGGCCGAGGCGGTGGCCCAGGCGGAGAGCTTCACCGGGGTGCAAGCGCGCTTCGATGCGCGCGTCGTGGACGAGCTGGCGGATTCCATCGTGCGCATGTTTGACCAGCACAACGGCGGCTTCGGCCAGGCGCCCAAGTTCCCGCATCCCTCCGGGCTCGAGTTGGTGCTCGAGCGCTATCAGACCAGCCGCGAGGAGCACCTGCTCACCGTGGTCGAGAGAACGCTCGAAAAGATGGGGCGCGGCGGCGTCTATGACCAGCTCGGCGGCGGGTTCCACCGCTACTCGGTGGACGAGCGCTGGCTGGTGCCGCACTTCGAGAAGATGCTCTACGACAACGCGCTGCTCGCCCGCGCGTACCTCGAGGGCTTCCAGGTGACCGGCGACCCGTTCCATCAGCGCATCGCCACCGAGGTGCTGGACTACGTG
>JBASRK010000176.1:0-7012 GCA_049273775.1 Candidatus Acidiferrales bacterium | reverse complement strand
GGCAAGACCTGGCCCGAAGCCGACGCCGACACCGCCGAAACGATTGATTTCTGCGAGTTCTACGGCCGCGAAATGCTCCGCCTGGCCGGCCCGCAGCCGCTCACGCCGATGAAGGGAGAAAGGAATTTCTTGGTCTACATCCCGCTGGGCGTGGGCGTAGTGATCCCACCGTGGAATTTTCCCTGCGCGATCATGGCGGGAATGACCGTCGCTTCGGTGGTGACGGGCAATACCGTGGTGCTGAAGCCCTCGGGCGATTCGCCCACGATTGCGGCGAAGTTCCTGGAAATCCTTCACGAAGCGGGCCTGCCCAGGGACGTGGTGAGCTTCGTTACCGGGCCCGGCAGCACGGTCGGCGACGCGCTGGTGGCGCACCCCAAGACGCGCTACATCGCCTTTACCGGCTCCAAGGAGGTCGGCCTGCATATCGGCGAGCAAGCCGCCAAAAAGCAGCCCGGACAGATCTGGATCAAGCGCACGGTGCTGGAGATGGGCGGCAAGGACGCCATCATCGTGGACGACGAAGCCGACCTCGACGCCGCGGTCGAGGGCGTCGCGGTCTCCGCCTTCGGCTATCAGGGGCAGAAGTGTTCGGCGTGTTCACGGGCCATCGTGACGCAGAAAATTTACAACACCTTCCTCGAAAAACTGAAGCAGCGCGTGGCTAGAATTCGCGTCGGCCCGGCCGAAGACCCCGGCAACTACATGGGCCCGGTGGTGAACAAGTCCTCGATGAAGTCCATCCTCGATTACATCGAAGTGGGCAAGAAGGAAGGGAAGCTGATCGCCGGCGGCGGTCCCGCCAGAACGGCCGGCGGCGACGGCTATTTCATCGAGCCCACGGTGATTGCCGACGTCTCTCCCAGGGCGCGCATCGCCCAGGAGGAAATTTTCGGCCCGGTGCTCGCGGTGATCCCGGCAAAGGACTTCGATCAGGCGCTTGAGTTCGCCAACGACTCCGAGTTCGGCCTTACCGGCGGCGTCTATTCCCGCAATCCGCAAAAGCTCGAAAAGGCGGCGGAGGTCTTCCATGTCGGCAACCTCTACCTCAACCGCAAGTGCACCGGCGCGATGGTCGGCGCGCATCCCTTCGGCGGATTCAACATGTCCGGAACGGACTCGAAGACCGGCGGGAAGGATTACCTGCTCCTGTTCTTGCAGGCAAAAACCGTGGCGGAAAAAGTTACGAGCTAGTCCGCCACCGAATCAGGCGCCCGAATCAAACGATACACCGGGTAGCTCAGGGCCAGCAGAACCAGCGCATAGACGCTGTACCACTTGCGCGTGGCGATGTCGCTCGAGATCGCGCCCACTAGAAAAGCCACCGAGCCCGCCAGCGCGATTCCTGTGGTCCACGGATAGCCCAGAGCGCGATAGGGTCGTGGCGCTTCGCGCTCCCGTCGCCGCAGCACAAACACGGAAATAAACGACATCGTGTAGTTGGCGACGAAAAAGAACGCCAGCATCTCCGTGACCGTCTCAAACGTGCCTGTGACAATAAATGTCATCGCAATCCCCGCGCTGCAGAACAGTGCGAAGACCGGCGTTCCGCCGGGATTCACTTCCGCCGCCCGCCGGGAGAAGAGCGCATCGCGGCTCATGGCATAAAGCACTCGGCTGGCCAGTAAATGGTAGGCGTTGATGCCGCTCAGCAGCGAGAGCACCATCACGCCGCGGACCAGCGCGTCGCCGTGTGCCCCGAACACGCGCTCGGCCGCCAGCCCCAGAGCGAACTTCTGCCCGGCAATCTCGCGCATCGGCAGCACGTAGACCAGAGCCGCATTGAGCAGCAGATAGATGGCAGCGATGGAAAGCACGCTCCCGAATATGGCGCGGGGAAGCTCGCGGGCCGGGTTGCGCAACTCCTCGGAGAAATAGATCACGCCGTCCCAGCCGTCGTAGGTGTAGATCACGGCCTGCAGCGACAGCACTGCGGCAACGGCAAGCGCAAGACCTGCGGGTGCGTGCGCGGCTGGAGCCGCGGCCTTCGCTGCCGCTCCTCCTCCGCCGAACGCGAAACATGCCACCACGAGCGCCACAAACGCCAGAGTTTTCAGCGCGGCGGTCAGCTCCTGCGTGCGGCTGCCCCAGCGCACGCCCCGCCATTGCAGGGCCGCGAAAGCGATCGTGACGCTCAGGGCGATCACCGTGGTCTTGCCCGCCAGCGCCGGCACCAGCGCGCCGGAGTATTCGCCGATCACGATGGCGACGGCCGCGGAGGTGCCGCAGGTCGAAAGCCAGTCGCTCCACCCGACGATGAAACCCGCATACGGGCCCAGGGCGCGGCGCGCATAGACGTATTGCCCGCCCGAGCGCGGGATCATCGTGCCCAATTCGGCTAGGGAGAAAGCGCCCAGCAACGCGTAAAGTCCTCCGGCGAGCCACACACAAAGAAATAGCCAGGGATTCGCCAATTGGGAGGCGATTTCGCCGGGCGTGCGCACGATGCCCGCGGCGATCGTATTACCGATGGCCACGGCGAGGCCGAAGCCGACGCCGAGAATGCTCAGCAGCCGGCCGGCAGGCGTCGGCGGTCTGGAGGCAGTTTGCAAGCCAGGGGTCCGAGCGAGTGCCGTTCCAACTCAGTCAGTCTATGCTTGAGATCTCCGCAGGCCCGGCACGTGACCTCCGGGGAATAGCGCCAATGAGTTGGAACGGCACTAGCGCAGCTCGCCGAGCGCGGCGATGTGCTCCGGCGTGGTGCCGCAGCAGCCGCCCAGGATGCGGCTGCCCATCTGCTTCCAGCGCGCTGCGGCGTCGCGATATTTGGCCGGTGGATATTCGTCGGTGAAGAGCCACTCAGGCGGATCGAAGCGCCCGATATGCGCATACGCACCGATGGGCACGTGGGCATGCGGCGCAAGCTGCGCCATCCCCGCGGTGATATCTTCCGGAGGTGCGCAATTCAGCAGGATCGCGTCCACGCCTCGCGGCTCGAGCGTCGCCGCCGCATGCTGGAACTCCTCGCCGGTGAACAGGCGGCCCCGCTCGTCCGGCACGAACGCAACCCAGCACGCCATGCCGAGCGACTTGGCCAGTTCCAGCGCCACGCGCGCCTCGGTGATGCTGTTGACCGTTTCGAGCAGCACCAGGTCGGCCCCGGCCTCCTTCACGACCTCGAGGATCTCGCGATATTCGTCGCGGGCTTGCTCGGCCGAGGGCGCCAGGTCGGGCCGGAAGCACCACTCGAGCGTAGTCACCGCGGCAGCCACCGCCACCGGCCGGCCGGCAGCGGCGCGCTCGCGCGCTTCGATAGCCAGGCGCACCGACTCCGCCAGTAAACGGTTGGCGCGTTCGTCGAGGTCGGTGGCGCCGATCTGGCGGCGGTGCGCGGCGTCACGGAAATGGTTGTAGAGCGCCCGGCGGCAGAGCTGGAAGCTGTTCGTGCTGATCACGTCGGCGCCGGCGCGGATGTAGTCCTCATGGATACCGCGAACAAACTCCGGCCGGCTCGCCAACTGATGGTCGGCCCAGGTGACGTTTCGCCGCAAGATTTCCGTGCCGATGGCGCCGTCCAGGACCACTGTTTCGCGGCGCGCAAGTTTTTCCGCCACCGGCTGATACATCCCCTTCGAGTTCATGCCTGCGCGCTCCTTGTGCCGGCGCCTAGCCACGCTCGCAGCGCCGCAATGTGTACAGGACGCGTGCCGCAGCAGCCGCCCAGGATCGTTGCACCCCGCTCACGCCAGCGTTTGGCTTCGGCCAGGTAGCGCTCCGCTGGCCATTGGTCGGTTTCGATGAACTGCGGGAAGAACTCGAATTTCCAGCTCGGCGGCGAGAAACGTCCCACGTGGGCGAAACCGCCAAACGGCAGCGAGCAGCATCGCCCGAGTCTCTCGAGCGCTCGGGTGATGTGTTCGGGCGGGACGCAGTTCACCAGCACCGCGTCGGCTCCGCCTCGCTCCATTTCGGCCACCGCCTCCGCAAGCGGCTCGCGGCTGAGCAACTCGCCCTCGGGTCCCAGCACGAAGCTGGCCCAGACCGGGAGCCCGGCGGTGCGCCCCGCCGCCAGCGCCGCAGCCGCTTCGCCGATCGTGTTCATGCTCTCCAGCAGAAGAAAATCCACCTTTTCCTCGGCAAAGACGCGTGTAAGCGCCTCCTGCTCGCGCCGGGCCTGGTCGGCCGAGGGAGCGAGGTCCGGCCGGAAGCAATGTTCGAGCGGCGAGAGCACCCCCGCGATGACGGCGCATCCGTCCGCACCGGCCTTTGCACGCGCCTGGCGAGCCAGTTGCACGCTGGTGCGTAGCAGGCGCGGAGTGAGCCCTTCAAGTTCTGGCGCGCCGATGTGGCGCATGTGCTCGCGATTGCGGAAGACGTTGAGATAAATGCGCGGGTTGAGTTGAAACGTATTCGTCCGCAGCACATCCGCGCCCGCTGCGAGGTATTCCCCGTGGAGTCGCTCGACCGCGGGCGCATCGGTCAACAGGCCGTGCTTGCGCCAGCGCACGCCGCGGCGCACCAGCTCAGTCCCCAGCGCACCGTCGAGCAGCACCGGCTCGCGAACCTGCAATCGTGAGCGGATCAGGTCATACATACGGGGGCTTTACGCGTCGAAAGCCGGGCCATCATAGTGGAGCGGTCCGCGGTTTTCAATCCCGGAGCTTTGTCGATTTGGGGACGGTAGATGCTGCTCCCCTTTTGCAACCATCTTGCCGTAATCCAGCACTTGACATCTGTCCTCTTTTCTGTCTCCATTTGACTTTCGACTGCACCCTCGTAGTGTGTAGGATTCTTGTTCTTGGAGGAAACCAGCGATGGCCACAGCTTCCCCCTCGCCTCTGCCATCCCCAGCACCCAGCAAATTCCGTATCGACGTTGCCATTCACGACCTGCTTATGAACTCCAACTCGCGGCCACCAGCGCCGGCGGAAGCCAAAGGCCTGACGCTGCCCGAGCCTGTCTTCCCGCAGTATCCGGAGCTGCTGAAGGATCCCGGCCTGGAAACCCCTCCCGAGAAACGCGAATGGACCCGCAAGCAAATCTACCGCAAGATGCGCGGCTGGATGTTCCCCTACCTCCGTTCGCGCATTCTGCCGGGGGATTTTCACCCGATTACGTCTTATCTTTTCCTTGAATACAAGTGCAACCTCGACTGCTGGTACTGCTGGTCGTACAACAATGAGGTCAAGGGGATGACCGAGGACGTCGCACGGCGTTCCATCGACTGGCTCTATGACCATGGCTGCCGGGTCATCGGGCTGATGGGTGGGGAGCCGCTGCTCCGCCCGCAGTTCGCCCACAAGGTGGTTTACTACGCCGCGAAAAAAGGCTTTTGGGTTTATGTCGGAACCAACGGACGCCTGCTGCGCCCGGAGGTGGCGGACCGCCTGGGCGACGCGGGCGTCGCAGTGTACAACTTCGCCCTGGACGCTTGGGATGAAAAGCCCGGACTGCCCAAAGCCCTCGTCCCCGCAAGGGCAAACCTGGAGTACCTGCTTCGGAAGCAGTACGTCTACGGGTTCATGGTTTTCTTCAACATCAACATCTGCCACAACAACCACGAAGACGTGAAAATGATCACCGAGTATGCCCGCGAGCACCGGATTGCGACCGACTACCACATCAACGAAACCCCGATGCTCGAGCAGGACGACCACTTCAAGCATCTGTACGATAACCCCACCTACATCCGGCCGGATGACTGGCGCGCCATCGATGAGCTGATCGACTGGATCATCGAGAAGAACAAGGCCGGCTACCAGATGGTTAATTCCGTGCAGCGTCTGCAGGAAATGAAGGCTTTTGTGAGGATGTCCTCAGGCCTGGACATTCGGAAGTACGGCTGGTACGGCGATGGAACTGGCACGAATGGTGACGTGAGCAAGATGCTCGCTGCCATGCCCGGAATCGTCCAGACCGGTGACGGCGAGATGCACTTTGCGGATTGGAACTGCCGCGGCGGCCAGAACAACGTCATCATCCGGACGGACGGCACCGTGGCTCCGTGTTTCCCGATGTACTCGTCCACGTTTGACTGGGGCAATATCGATCACTCTAAATTCGACGCGAAACAACTGAAGCACATGAAACAAACATGCCAGCAGCATTGCTTTTCGACGCTGAACCACAACCTCGGCTACTGCTACAACGACGCGCGTGTGATCAAATGGCTCTGGAAGCAGGCGGGGAACAAATTCCAGGGAGGCGCTCGCAGCTTCGAGGACTAAACTCAGCGACCGGGGGCTTATAAGAGGTGGCTATCGGCGCCACTCACTGCGCCACTCTAGCGACGGGGGCTCAAAAAACCAGCGCACCCCGTAATTCCGCGAGGAATTCCTCTCGTGTGTCGCCTGGGCGCCGCTCACCGCTTCGGTTGACTGTGGATCAAGGAATCATACCTTCCGAAGGGGCTGCCGAGGACTCGCTTGCGGGGTAATGCTAGCTGGTTTATGCAATTGTCGGCTCAGCACCTTCGTAGCCTTTTCTAATCTCTGCCGCTTCTTCCAAAAGTCTTTCCAAAGGTCACCCTTATCCTCAAGGCGGCTGAAGATGCTCGTCAGATTCCATTGTTCAGGATAAAACTTGCCGCGCAGCAGTTCATCCGGCGTGACCGGGGTCGAGACAGGGGCTTTCGGGAACGGTCTCACGGCATAAACGGCGGCTAATGGTTTTCCGCGAGCATTCTGCAAAGCATCGAGAAGAATTCTTCCCCCCGGCCGCTTGTGTATGCTGCGCTCGAGGGTGACTTGTCTAGGGAGCTCTTCAGCAACCAGGCGCCCGATTATTTCCGCAAAAGTTCGGACCTGCTCATACGTGTACAGACGCTGCAGTGGTATGTAGATGTGGAATCCTGTTGCGCCCGACGTCTTGAGGTATGCCGTCAATTCCAATGCCTGCAGGCGTTGGTAAACGGCAGTGGCTACTGTTAATACTGTCCTGAAGTCCGTCCCCTCAGTGGGATCAAGATCGAAAAACACATAGTCTGGATGCTCCTCGTCATCGACGCGGCTTGACCATGGGTTATGATCTATGCATCCCAGGTTGGTTAAATAGAGCAGGGCGGCTGTGTCAT
>JBASRK010000173.1:0-7495 GCA_049273775.1 Candidatus Acidiferrales bacterium | reverse complement strand
GATTCGTCCGATTCGCTGAGAGAGATGAAGTTGTTGTAACTCTTCGACATCTTGCGGCCGTCAGTCCCGAGAATGCGCGGCGTTTCCGTGAGCATCGCCGCGGGCTCAACCAAAACTTTCTTGAAATTGAAAAACTTCCGATGCTTTTGTCCAATCCGCTTCTTGAAGTTCGCTAAGCCTTCTTCCCTCACTTGGCGGCGGATATCCTCACGAGCGATTTCAAGTCGCTCTTCTTGTGTTATCGCTGGGCCGGTCACCAGACCAACGGACTTGGCGTCCTTGGAATGGAGAATTGAGGTGAGGCTGGCGCGATTTAGGTCGGAAAAGAGCTCTCCCTTCACGTCGCCCCAATAGTAGCCATTAAAAGTCCGGACAATCTCGCGAGTCAGCTCGACATGCGGCACCTGGTCTTCGCCGACGGGCACAAAATCGGCGTCGTAGATGACGATGTCGGCTGACTGGAGCAGTGGATAACCGAGAAAGCCGTAGGTGCGCAGGTCTTTGTCCTTAATGTTCTCGAGCTGCTCCTTGTACGTTGGCACGCGTTCGAGCCAGCCGAGCGGCGTAACCATGGAGAGCAGCAAGTGCAGCTCGGCGTGGTCGGGCACGGCCGACTGCACAAACATCGTGCACCTTTCGGGGTCGAGGCCCGCGGCCAGCCAGTCGGTGGCGATCTCAAGCGTGTTGGCGCGGACCTGGGACGTGTCGGCGTAGTCGGTGGTCAGGGCATGCCAGTCGGCGACGAAGAAAAAGCAGTCGTACTCCTCCTGCATGCGGAGCCAGTTGGCCAGAGCGCCGAAGTAGTGGCCGATGTGCAGCCGGCCGGTGGGCCGCATGCCGCTGAGGACTCGCTTGCGCTTCGCCACTTCAGCGGCCGCCTTTCGCATGCGCCGGCTCGCGGCTGGCCGATTCGCGGGCCGCGCCAGCTGGATCGAGCAGGTCGCGGGCGATGATCATGCGCTGGATTTCGCTGGTGCCCTCGTAGATGGAAAGGGCACGCGCGTCGCGGTACATCCGCTCGACATCGGTTTCGCGGGAATAGCCCACGGCGCCGTGCACCTGCACCGCCTTGTACACGACACGGTTGACCATTTCGCTGGCGTAGAGCTTGGCGCGCGAGGCCGCGGGCCCGAGCCGCCCGGCGCCCTGATCGCGCAGCCATGCGGCGTAATAGGTCAGGCCGCGTGCGGCTTCAATTTCCGTCTGCATGTCGGCCAGCATCCACTGGACGGCCTGGAACTCGCTGATCGCTTTCCCAAATGCGCGCCGCTGCTTGGCGTAGTGCGCCGCTGCCTCGAGCGCTCCCTGCCCGATGCCCACAGCCTGCGCGGCGATGCCCACGCGCCCCCCATCGAGCCCTTCGAGCGCGATCTTCAGACCTTGCCCTTCCTCGCCCAGCCGGTTGTCCGCCGGGACTTCGCAATCGGTGAAAACGATTTCCGCCGAGCGCGACGACCGGAGGCCCATTTTATCCTCGTATCGGCTCACGCGAAAGCCGGGAAACTCAGGCTCGACCAGAAAAGCGGTTACTCCTCGGGCACCGGCGCCGGGGTCGGTTTTGGCGAAGGCCAAGTAGAGCCCTGCGACGCCGCCGTTGGTAACCCAGCTTTTTGTGCCGTTCAGGCGATAAATGTCACCGTGGCGCGTGGCACGCGCCTGGATGGCGGCGGAGTCCGAGCCGGCCTGCGGCTCGGTCAGGCAGAACGCGCCAAGGATCTCGCCGCGGCTCAGCCGAGGCAAGTACTTCTTCTTCTGGGCTTCGCTGCCGTACTTGTAGAGCGGGAAGCCAACGACAGAGTTGGTCACGCTGAGGGCAACCGCGGTCGCGGCATCCACGCGAGCGACTTCCTCGAGCATTAGGACGTAGCTGACGGTGTCCATTCCCGCGCCACCCCACTCTTCCGGCACCAGCATGCCGCAGCAGCCCAGCTCTCCCAATCGCCGCAGCTCGGCCTCGGGGAACTTCTCTTCCCGGTCGTACCGGCGGATCACCGGGCGCACCTCGGCCTCCATGAATTGCCGCACGGTGTCGCGAATCAGCCGCTGGTCGTCGGTGAGGGAAAAATCCATCGCGAGAGGTGTAAAGGCGATGCTAGCACAGCGCGGAAGGAAGTAAAGGAAGTCCTGGGGGCTCGGACCAAAGTAAACGGACGGGCGACGAGATTGTTTTCTGACTTTTGACTCTGTGCCTCTGTGGCTAACCCGCTTACATCTTGAGCAGCTCGCGGAGTCGCTTGGTCTGGGCGCGGCTGACGGGCACCTCAGCCTGCTTTTTATCGGCCATGCGCAGCACGTAGCTCGACTTGAACCAGGGCACCACTTCCTTGATGTGGTTGATGTTGACCAGGTAGGAGCGATGGGCGCGCCAGAATACGTCGGAATCAAGCGACGCCTGCAGCTCCTCGAGCGTGCGGTAGTTCGAGGACCCCTCGAGCTCCCGAGTGACGACGGTGATGAGCCCGTCTTCGATGGAGGCGTAGACCACGTCGTCGGCGTCCACCAGGAACAACCGCTGCTGCGCCTTGACCAGAAGCTTGACCGGCTGCGCCCCTTTGTCCACGGCGAGCTGGCTGACCAGCGTTTCCAGGCGCTCGGCCGGCGAGGACTTCGCCTCGAGCATTTTCTTCGCGCGCTGGATGGCCTTGGCAATCCGGCCCTTGTCAAACGGCTTCAATACGTAGTCCACCGCATTCACTTCGAACGCCTGCACGGCGTAGTTGTCGTAGGCGGTGGCAAAGACGATGTGCGGCACCTTCACCTTGCGGTCCATCAGCTTCTTGAGCACGCCGAAGCCGTTCAGGCCGGGCATCTGCACGTCGAGGAACACCAGGTCGGGCGCATGCTCCTTGATCAGCGCGACCGCTTCGACGCCGTTCTTGCCCTGGCCTACCAGGCTGATCTCGGGGAAGCTCTTCAACAGATAGGCCAACTCGTCACGAGCGGGCTTTTCGTCGTCCACGATGAGCGTGTTGATGTTCATGACGGAAAAAGACAGATCAGCTGACTTTGCGCGCCCAGTATAAGCAAGCGTCGGCTTGCTTTCAACCTCGGACGCACTGCGGCCAGCCAGAGTTTCAGCGACGTTTTTCATCCGGTAGGCATCTATCGTTGAGAGGGAGAAGCTTTCAGTCTTCTACTTCGCTTGAGAGCGCTTCTTTCTGTGCTCCCTTTGCTCCCAGTACGCCCTCAACTTCCCTGCTTCTCCGCATCCTTGCTAAGATTGCCGGGGAGGCACTCATGGACGCCAAGACCTTTGCCCGCGAAGTGGAAACACACGTCCGCCCGGCCAGCTTTCCAGTGGCGGCAAAGCTGCTGGGCCCGGACGATCCGGTGCCGGAGAAGGCCAAGCGGCCCTGGCGCGACATGAAGATCCAGATCGCCATCTGCCAGGCCGTCGCCATGGCGCGGCGCTACGGCTGGAGCGTGGCGGTGGGCGCCGAAGACGTCAATTGCGTGTTGACGAAGACGGCCTTCGGCCTGGCGCCGCTCACCGAGCACTTCACCGCCGGACACTTGGCGTGCGGGATGTACGCCGAAACCGCCGAGGCCGGCGCGCGCACCGAAGAGGCCACGCACCGCTTGCCCGCGGGAAAATACAAGCATCTGCTGGTGGCGCCGGCAGCGCGCGCCGAGTTTGCGCCGGACGCCCTGGTGATCTACGGCAACTCGGCGCAGGTGATGCGCCTGTTGACCGGCGCGCTTTGGAAGCGTGGCGGCGCCATCACCAGCTCGTTTACCGGGCGCATTGACTGCTCGGACGAAATCATCCGCACGATGCTGACCGGTGAATACCAGGTCATCCTGCCGTGCTACGGCGACCGCGTCTTCGGCCACACTGAGGACTGGGAGATGGCCTTCTCGCTGCCCGGTTCGAAAATGGCCGAGCTGGTCGAGGGCCTCGAGGGTACGCACAAGGGCGGCATCCGCTACCCCATCCCGTCTTTCCTGCGCTTCACGCCGCAGTATCCGAGCCACTACTACGAGCTCGAGCGCATCTGGGCGGCGGACGAGCTGCGAGCAAAATGAAGTACGGAGGGGGTCCGCGCACCAGAGGGGCCGGCCCCGACCTGAGGAGGTCGCTTTGGGCAAGGCGCAAGCCAGGGTAGTCAGCAGCAAAGTGATGTACACCGGGCCGGTCTTCGGCGTGCGGCGAGACCGTGTCGTCGAGCCCGGCGGCGTCGAGTCCACACGCGATGTCGTCACACACAACGGCTCAGTCGTGCTGCTGCCGATTTTCCCCGATGGGCGGCTGCTGCTGGTGCGCCAGTACCGCCACGCCGTGGGCAGCCACCTGTGGGAGCTTGTGGCCGGGCGGATCGAGCCGGGTGAGCTGCCGCTTGCGGCGGCACGGCGCGAGCTGATCGAAGAGACCGGCTACACCGCCCGGCGTTTCCGCAAATTGCTCGACGTATTCCCCACCCCGGGTTTTGTCAGCGAACGCATGGTGGTGTACGCGGTTGAGCGGCTCACCCCCGGCAACGCCCGGCCCGACGCCGACGAACGCATCCGCGCCAAGCATTTTTCTCTGCAGCAGCTCGAGATCATGATCCGGCGAGGCAGGCTCCGCGATGCCAAGTCCATTGCGGGCATCCTCTATTACGCGCGATTTTGTCGTCAACCCTTCCACCGGTGAACCCCTGCTCCAGAGCGCGGCAGCAATGAAACTCGTTCTGATTCCGTGGAGCGGGACTTGGAAGAGTTGCGCAGCTTCTTAGCTGTCCCCGCAGCTCACTGGAAGACAGAGTGCACAACCAATGTCATCGAGCGCGCCTTCCGCGAAGTGCGGCGCCGGACCCGGCCGATGTCCAGCCTCACCAACCCGGCCAGCTGCGACCGGATCGTGATCAGCGTCATCAGCCACCTAAACCGCTCCTGGGAGAGAAAACCCCTGAAGCAATTTACACAAAATGCTTGACGCTACCTCTCTTATTTTTCACTTGAAGAATTTTCAATTGGAGGCTACCTTTCCATTTGTCGAGTCGTCTAACTGTCCACGAGGAAGATTTTGAGGCGAAGCTTTTACTTCCTGCTGTTTCTTCTGGCCCTGGCAGTCACGGGGCGAGAGGCTCCCGAAATTGCTAAGCTTGCCGACGATGTATCGAACGACGGGCAGGTAATTCAGTGCCAAAGTGAAGTGAGGCCTCGGGTCGTGTCACATCGCGCCGACTCTAAGGACGGACTTTTATCCACATGCAGCAGCGCTTTCTTTGTTGAAGACCTCAAGAATCGTGCTCCTATCGTTCCCGCCAAGACGGGTCAGGATCTCCTGCGTTTACTCACGCTACAGCGAAAGTAAGTAGCCAAGCTCGCGGATCTCGATAGCTTTCGCAAGCAGGCGCGCGTTCGTGCCGTGCTTGCCATCGCGACCCCGTAGAAGCCTCTGCCCAGGATTGATTCCGGTCTCGAGGATTTAAGGAAGTATGACGGCTGCTCAATCGAACGGAGGTAAATCAACATTTTTAAACTAAACGAAAGGGTCTTGGTTACCGACCCCACTGAAGCACTCAAGGATGAAAACGGAGTCTTTCTGATCACTGAGCCCACCGGTGACACCTTACAAATACGATTAGAGGCGGGGCATTTTCTGATTGACCGCTCAACCTCCCTGCCACAAGCAAAGAGGACTGATCTCCTTTGGGCGATTACCAAGCTTGGCGACTTACCTGAAGCTGCATCATGCTCTACGACGAGGTGAACGACATCCTCCCGGCCGAGGTGCATTCCTCGGAGGAGATCGACGACCTACTCTCGACGTTCGAGCGCTGCGGCATCGACATCTACGAAGATGTCTCGAGCGCCGAAGTCGCACGCGCCGCTGCCGAAGCTGCCGAGTCCGGCGATGCCGAACCCAAGGAAGAGGGACCGGTTGAGGAAGTCGAGCTCGACCTGACGCCGGGAACGCTCAAGAAGACCGACGACCCGGTGCGCATGTACCTGCGGGAGATGGGCAGCGCTCCGCTGCTCACCCGCGAGGGCGAGGTGGCCGTCGCCAAGCGCATCGAGCGCGGTCAACTGCTGGTGCTCAAGACGATCTCGCGCTCCCCGATCGTACTCAAGGAACTTCTGGCGATCGGCGAGGAGCTGCGCAAAGGCGCCCGCTCGACCAAGCAAATCGTTCAGTTCGACGACGAAGAGTTGACCGAAGAGAAGAACGAGAACAAGCGGCGGCAGGTTCTCAAGATTATCGACAAGATCGAGAAGCTCTACCAGACCGCGCTCAAGCAAGCCGCCAAGCTCGACCGCACGCCGAGGTCGAGAAAGCGTGCGTACCTGCGGGCCCGGTTTCAGCTTGGGCGGACGCGCATCCAGATGTCGCAGTTGGTCCGCTCGATCGACTTCAACCCGCTCGAGAAGAAGCGGCTGATCGACAAGGTGCGCCACACCGTCGAGCGGGTGCATGTGCTCGAGCGCGTGGCCGACCGGCTGGAGCGCCGCTCAGACACCGCCCGCGGCGAGACTGCCGCCGAAGCGCGCAAGGAGCTGCGCTCACGCCGCTCAGAATTAAAGGAGATCGAAGAATCGAGCGAAGTCGGGCTGACCGACCTCAAGCGCACCCTCACGCTGATCTTGCGGGGAGAGTCGAAAGCCGAACAGGCCAAGAAAGAATTGACTGAGGCCAACCTGCGCGTCGTAGTCTCCATCGCCAAGAAGTACACCAACCGCGGCTTGCAGTTCCTCGACCTGATCCAGGAAGGCAATATCGGCCTGATGAAGGGGGGCGACAAGTTTCAATGGCGTCGCGGCTACAGGTTCTCCACTTACGCCACTTGGTGGATTCGTCGGGCCATTACGCATGCCATCGCCCATCAGGCCCGCACCATCCGCATCCCGGTGCACATGATCGAGACCATCAACAAGCTGATCCGCACCAGCCGGCAACTGGTTCAGGAGCTCGGCCGCGAGCCCGCCTCGCAAGAGATCGCCAAGCGCATGGACATCCCCGTCGACAAGGTGCGAGAGATTCTGAAGATTGCGGAGCAGTCCATCTCGCTCCAAACGCCGATTGGGGAGGAGGAAGATTCCCACCTGAGCGATTTCATCGAGGACAAAGCTGTCATGTCACCCGCGGACGCGCTTATCAACCTCAACCTCGAAGAACAAACCGCCTCGGTGCTCAAGACACTCACGCCGCGCGAGGAGAAGATTATCAAGATGCGCTTTGGTTTTGACGACGGCACCGAGCAAACACTCGAGGAAGTGGGCCAGGTGTTCGCCCTCACCCGCGAGCGCATCCGCCAGATCGAAGCCAAGGCGCTGGGCAAACTGCGACAGCCTTCGCGCTCGCATAAGCTCCGCGCCTTCCTCGAACTCGCCTTGCGAGAGTGACGCTAGACTGCCGCTCCGTTCGTAAGCTCCTACACCCATCGCTTCGATGTCAGAGGGGACGATCCGTGCGGTTTCGGCGGGGGTAGGGTAGAAACAGAGGGGGTATATTTCTCACCCCCGCACCGGCTTGACAGCTTGCTCGGGTTTGGTACACTCCCTCGCGTTTGGC
>JBASRK010000169.1:0-11077 GCA_049273775.1 Candidatus Acidiferrales bacterium | reverse complement strand
CCTGACCATGTCAACGCATGCGACCCCGATGTTTACGCGGACCGATTCTGCCTCCAGGCCGGAGATTTCTGCGCTCGACCACGCAGGTCGTTTGGAAATGCAAACTCACCAAAAATGTCTGCCGAGGCGGACAACTCCTTTAGAATGCACTCTTACGAAAAACGGCCTCCTAAGTTCTTTAGAATGCACTGATACAAATTCATTGGACTTAAAGTCCTTTAGAATCCACTCTTACAAAAAAAGGGGGGGGTGGGGGTGCAACTCGACCCCTCAGCAAAAGAATTTGATTCCCGCGGGCCGCTAATCAAGAATAGGCGCGCGTAGGACAGGCATTCTGCCTGTCCTGTTGTCCGCAGACGAAACCCGGGCAAGCACACAAGGGGAAACGCTGCCAGGTGAGCGAGCACTACATCGAATTTCGCGGCGTCTCGAAGGCCTTTGACGACCACGTCGTGCTCGACGACGTCAGCTTCTTCGCTGACCAGGGCGAAACCTGCGTCATCATGGGCCGCAGCGGCGTGGGGAAATCGGTCACGCTCAAACACATCATGGGCTTCCTGAAGCCCGACTCCGGACGGGTAATCGTCGCCGGGGAAGACATCACCGACTGGAGCGAGGACCAGCTTGCGGAGATCCGCCGGCGCGTGACCATGGTGTTCCAGGCCGGGGCGCTGTTTGATTCCCTCACCGTGGCGGGCAACGTCGCCTACCCGCTCGAAGCTCGCGACAATATGGAGCCGGAGCAGATCGAAGCGCGCGTACAAGAGCTGCTCGAGATGCTCGAGGTCGCCGAGTTTGCCGACAAGCTCCCCTCCGAGCTCAGCACGGGAACCAAGCGGGCGGTGGCCATTGCGCGCGCCCTGGCGCAGGACCCCGAAGCCATCCTCTACGACGAGCCCACGACGATGGTGGACCCGCTGATGGCCGCGCACACCGGCGACCTGATCCTGAAGCTGAAAGAAAAATTCCACAACACATCCGTCGTCGTCACCCACGACACTCACCTGGCGAAAAAACTGGCCGACCGCGTCGTCTTCCTGCACGAGGGCCACGTCGCATTCTTCGGGCCCTGGGCCGAGTTTGAATCCGACTCCGAGCCCTTCATCAAAAACTTCCGCCTCCAAGACGAGCTGATCCCCGCGCTGGACGTGACCTCGTGAGTCGTGTTGAGGCTGGCTGCAGTTCCCGGAACTCACGGGAGGATCGCCGCGTCCGGGTAACTCGCCCGCGACTGTTTGCGTCGAATCTTCCGGAGGGCGGGTTCGCGTTCCTGCTCAAGCTGCCGAGGAATTCATGACCAAAGAGTTCAAACCGTTCGTGCCGGCGGAGTCCCGCGAGCCCGAAATGACCCTCAAGGCGGTGCTGCTGGGCGTCGTGTTGTCGGCGCTGTTCGGCGCGGCCAATGCCTACCTGGCGATGAAGGCGGGGCAGACCATTGCGGCGACCATCCCCGCGGCAGTGATCGCCATCGCGGCCTTCCGCCTGCCGTTTTTCCGCGGCGGCGTACTCGAGCAGAACATCACGCGCACGGCGGCCTCGGTGGGCGAGGCGCTGGTGGCCGGCGCTGCGTTCACCATTCCCGCTTTTCTGCTGGTGCAGATCGGCGGCCGGGCCATCTGGCCGGACTTCACCGGCCACTTCTGGGAATCGGTGGTGATGCTGCTGGCGGGCGGGCTGCTGGGCATTTTCTTCATCATCGTGCTGCGCCGCCCGCTGTGCGTCGAATCGGATCTGCCGTTTCCGGAAGCCACTGCCTGCGCCGAAATCGTCAAGGCAGGCCAGCACGGCTCGACCGAGGCGCCGCGGTTCGTTTTCAGCGCCATGGGGCTGGGCGCGGTGCTGCAGTTCTTCACCAACAGTCGCGGCTTGCAGATTTTTCGCGACTCGGCGGGCGGTTTTCTCGCCTTCCCCCGCGCCGTCATCAGCCACTTTGACTTCGACAAGAAGCCCATCGGCGAAGTGGCCACCACCGGCGGGATGCCCTACGCCACCCCGTCCGCCTCGCCGGCCCTGATGGGCATCGGCTACATCATCGGCCCGCGGCTCTCGGCCATCAATTTCTCCGGCACGGTGTTTGCCTGGTGGGTGCTGATCCCGCTAGTGCTGTTCATTGACCCCGACCTGCCGCGGCGGCTGGCCACTGCGGGCGCGCCGGCATCGTGGGACGTGCTCAGCTACACCGTCTGGTACAACGTGGTCCGGCCGATTGCCGTCGGCGCGATGCTCGTCTCCGCTGTCTATACGCTCTACACCATGCGGGAATCGCTGCTGGCCTCGGTCCGCGGCGCGATGGCCAGCCGCGGCCACGGGGCTGCTGCGGCGCTCAGCAGCCGGCTCGACCGCGACATCCCGCTGCGCTGGATTGTCATCTCCATCGCGGCGCTGGTGGTCCCCATCGGCCTGATCTACTACCGCTTCACCGGCCGTGTCGGCGCCGCCGTGCTGGCCGCGGTGGTCATGACGGTCACCGGCTTTGTGCTCTCCGCTGTAGGCGGATATTTGGTGGGGCTCATCGGCAGCAGCAACCAGCCCACCTCCGGCCTGACGCTTTCGGCCCTGGTGGTGGCGGCGCTGCTGATGGTCGGAGTCGGCGTGCGGGGTCTCGCCGGCGTCGCGGCGGTGCTGGGCGTGGCCTCGGTGGTTTGCATCGCCTGCTCGGTCTCCGGCAGCCTGATTCAGGACTTGAAGGCGGGCTATCTTCTGGGCGGCACGCCGTGGAAGATGGAAGTCGCTGAGATCATCAGCGTCACGGTGCTGGCGTTTTTCCTGATGTTTCCCATCATGGCGCTGCACAAGACTTATGGGATCGGCAGCCGCAGCCTGCCCGCGCCGCAGGCCGGATTGATGGCGGTGCTGGCCAAGGGCATTGTCGGCGGCGAGATGGCCTGGGGGCTGGTGCTGATGGGCTGCCTGTTCGGCCTGGCGCTGATCATGATTGATGCCCCGGCGCCGATGCTGATCGCCGTGGGGATGTATCTCCCGTTTGAGACCACTTCGGCGATTTTCGTCGGCGGCGCGCTGAAGTGGCTGGCCGACCGCATCGCGGCGCGAAGAAAACTTTCGCCCGCCGGCAAGGACCTGTTCGAGCAGCGCGGCACGCTGCTGGCCTCCGGGTTCATTGCCGGCGAGGCCATTTTGGCGATTATTCTCTCGGCCGCGTTCATCCTCGCGGAAAAGTTCAACTTTCCGGATTTTTCCGTCACTCGCCTGCTGACGCACAAGGACGAATTGTCTTTTTACGGGCAGTGGGGCGGTTGGTTCTCGCTGGTGGTGTTTGCGGTGGTGGCCTACGCGCTGGTGCGCGGGCCGTTCCGCAAAGGCTTGCCGGATTGATAGCCGGCTTCAGGCATCAATAGATCGGCCAGCAGCCGGGAGTGACCAGCTCGACCAGGTGCTGCTCCGGGTCGCGGAAATAGATGCTCCAGCCTCCGAGCGGCCAGCTAACCTTGCTCTCGATGGCGACGCCTTTCGCCGCCAGATGCTTTTCCCACGCCGGCAATTCGGCGGCAGGGATGGAAAACGCCAGGTGCAGATGACCGTTGCCGTCGTGCGGCGGGATGATGCCACCCGGCAAAGCGATGGGTTCCAGCGTCCCGCCGCGTTTGAACACCAGCAGGACCTGGCGGTCGGCAACGCTGAAGACGCAGAAGCGGTCGTCGCCGAAGAGCTTCCTGAAGCCGAGCAGGTTTTCGTAGAACCCCGCTGCGCGCTCGAGGTCGTCAAAATAGAGGCAGGTTTCCAATACGCCGGTCACGTCAGGCACGGACACTTTCCTTTTCCACTCTGCGCCAATCTGAATATCGCCGCAGTTTGGTCGCTGTCAGAATCCTTCCTCAACCAGCTTTTCGATCGTCAGCCGGGACGCGCCGGCTGCCTTGCGCGGTTCCATCAGCCGCTCGGCGTACTTCGCCAGGATGTCGCATTCCAGATTGACGGGATCGCCCACCGTCAAGCCCTGCAGATTCGTGTGCGCGTATGTATAAGGGATAATGGCCATCTCCGCGACGCCGTCCTGCCAGGCGGCCACCGTCAGACTGATCCCGTCAACGGCGATTGAGCCCTTCATCGCTACGTAGCGGCCAAGCCCTTCCGGCACGCGGACCAAAAGCCACCAGTCTTGCCCTTGTGGCGCCAGGCGCGTGACGCGCCCGACGCCGTCCACGTGGCCCTGCACAAAATGCCCGCCGAATTCTTTCCCGGCGGTGAGTGGCCGCTCGAGGTTGACGCGCGCGCCCGCCTTCAGCTCGCCGAACGAGGTGCGCTCGAGGGTTTCGCCCGATAGCTCCGCGGCAAATACCTCGCCTCCGGCCTCGACGACGGTCAGGCAGCAGCCGTTCACCGCGATACTCTGACCAGCCGCAAGTGACTGGGCCACTTCGGGCGCGCGAACCACCAGCCGGCCGCCCTCGGGCCGGCGCTCGAGCGATTCCACCCCGCCGAGGTGCTCAACAATTCCGGTAAACATCGCGCAGATATCCTTCCACGGCAAAGTCGCTGCCAAAGCGATGCAGGGAGATGCACCGCAGCGTGGGAGCCCTTTTCCAGGGACGGCCTCGAGCCACCGGCAGGTGGTCCGCGCCCACGATTTTCGGGGCATAGAATAGAAACACTTTGTCCACCAACCCGGCTTCGAGCGCGGCCCAGTTCAGTCGCGGGCCGGCCTCCAGCATCACGCTCAGGATCTCGCGACGCCCGAGATCTTCGATCACCGCGCCGAGGTCGGGCCGGTTCGCGCGGCTGCGGACGCGCACAACTTCGACGCCGGCCCGGCGCAGCGCGCGGGCGCGGGACGATTCCGGCGACTGCGTCGTGAAGACCAGCACGCTGCGGTCACTAGACCGCACGAGCTTCGATCTTGGGGGCAGGCGCAGCCGGGAATCCAAGACCACGCGCAGGAGCCTCCGCCGCCGCGGGTGGCCGGTCCGGTCGGTCAGCAGCGGATCGTCGCTGAGCACCGTGCCGATCCCGGTCAGAACGGCGTCGGAGCGGTGGCGCATCCGCTGGACTTCGGCGCGAGAATCAACCGAAGTGATCCAGCGCTCCTGCGGCCTGCCGGGCAGGTGGGGCAAGGCGACATGGCCGTCGAGGGTCAGCGCCGATTTCAACGTGACCAGCGGGCGGTCCGTAGTGATCCACCGGCAAAACGCTTCGTTCAACCGCCGTGCTTCGGCCTGACGCACACCGATTTTGACCCTCACCCCTCCGGCGCGAAGCTGCTTGATGCCGCGACCCGCAACGGCGGGGTTGGGGTCGGCTGCAGCCACCACGACTTGCCTGACGCCTGCGGCAAGGATGGCGTCGGTACACGGTCCGGTGCGGCCCGTGTGGCAACACGGTTCGAGATTGACGTAGAGCGCGGCGCCGCGCGCAGCCGGCCCGGCGGCATCGAGCGCCAGGACTTCGGCGTGGCGCAGCCCTTCGTAGGTATGGAACCCTCCGCCGACGGCCCGGCCGTCTTTCACGACGACAGCGCCGACCATCGGGTTTGGGCTGACCTGCGCTTCGCCCATCCGCGCCAGTTCCAGGGCGCGGTCCATCCAATGCTCGTCGTGCACGCGCTGGGCTATCTGCATGGGGAACTCAGTCGAACAGCGAGTTCACAAACGTCGGCGCATCGAACGGCACCAAGTCGTCCACCTTTTCGCCGGTGCCGACGTAGCGGATGGGCAATCCGAGTTCGCGCACGATGGCGACCACGATGCCGCCCTTGGCCGTGCCGTCGAGCTTGGTCAGCACGATGCCCGTGACGCCCACCTGCGCGGTGAATTCGCGCGCCTGCGCAAGCCCGTTCTGCCCGGTGGTGGCGTCCATTACCAGCAGGATGTCGTGCGGCGCCCCGGGAACGAGTTTCGCGGCGGTGCGCTTCATCTTCTCGAGCTCGGCCATCAGGTTTGACTTGGTGTGCAGCCGCCCGGCGGTGTCCACGATGACCGCGTCAGTCGAACGGGCGCGCGCCGCGGCCAACGCGTCGTACACCACTGCGGCGGGATCCGCGCCGGGCTTCTGCTTGACCAACTCCGCCCCGACGCGGCTTGCCCAGATGTCCAGTTGCTCGGTCGCTGCCGCCCGAAACGTGTCTGCGGCGCACAGCAGCACGCTGCGTCCTTCTTCCCGCAGTCGATGGGCGAGCTTGCCGATGGTGGTGGTCTTGCCGGTGCCGTTGACGCCCACCACGAAGATTACGTGCGGCGACGCGTCGCTGGCGCCATTGGGCGATGCCGGCGATTTCTCCAGGATGCCGAGGAGCTGCGACTTCAATTCCGCCTTGAGTTGCGCCGCATCGGTCAGCGCGTTGCGTTCCACCTTGTCGCGCACCGCCTGCAGAATCTCGCGGGTGGTGCGCACGCCCAGGTCGGCTGCCAGCAGCGCATTTTCCAGCTCCGCCAGAAGCTGCGGGTCGATGCGCCGCTCGCCCGCCAGTAACTCCTCGACACGTGTGGCCAATTGCGAGCGCGTCTTGCCGACGGATTCCTTCAGCCGCTCGAGCAGCGTGGGCTCTGGTTTTCCGAACAGGGTGATCATCGAATGGGTTCGCTTATTCTAGCAGAACGGTCCGGGGGGCGCCGGAAACGTCAAAGAGTTGAAGAGGCAGAGCAGTTTCAGGCTTCGACCAGGGCGGCGCTTGGGCGCAGCGTGCCGTCAAGGATGGCCGCCTCGAGGGCATCCACGACGGCCGGGTCGAACTTGGTGCCGGTGAGCTGCCGGATGCGGGTCAGCGCGAAGTCCATCTCCATGGCCGACTGGTAAGGCCGGTTGGTGGTGATGGCATCGAGCGTGTCGGCCACAGCGATGATCCGCGCCATGATCGGGATCTGGGCTCCCTGCAGCCCGTAGGGATAGCCGCAGCCGTCCACGTGCTCGTGGTGGAGTTCGATGCCGGGCAGCATCTCCTTGAGCTGGGCCACCGGACGCATGATGTTGGCGCCCTTGGAAGGATGCTGCTTCATCAGCTCGAATTCTTCCGGGGTGAGCGAGCCGGGCTTCTTCAGGACGCGGTCGTCCACGCCGATCTTGCCGACGTCGTGCAGCAGCGCGGCGATGCGCAGTCGGTCGAGCTCTTCGGCCGAAAGCCCCAGTTGCCGGCCGATGGTCAGCGAGTACTTGGCCACGCGCCCGGAATGGCCGCGGGTGTAAGGATCCTTTTCGTCAATGGCGGCGGCGAGCATGCGGATCGAGCCGATGAACAGCTCGCGGTTTTCTTCCGCGGCCTGTTTGAGCCGCTCGATGTACTCCTCGATGTCGCCAGCCATCATGTTGAAGGTTTCGGCGAGCTCGCTGATCTCAGCGGCGCCGCGCACCGGCGTGCGTTGGTGGAATTCGCCGCGGCTGATGGCGCGCGTGGATTCGGCCAGGGCGCGGATGGGCGTGCTGATGCCGACGGCGAACAGGTAGCCGAGCGCCAGCGCGGCAAACGTCAACACGAACACGAATTCCAGCGCCTGGGTGTTGAGCTCCTTCACCCCGGCGTCCTCGCGCGCCTTCTCCAGGCTCCGCTGCGCGATCACAGCCCAGTTAATCTCGGGAAAGGTGCTGTAAGTGCCGATCATCTCTACCGGGCCGCCGCTCTCCTGCATGGTGAACCGCACCGTCTCGGTGGCGCGGAGCTCCCGAGGGAGATCCTTGACCTGCGCCACGACGCGGAAGGAGAAACTCACGTCGGCGCCGGGCACGAAGTTGTGCGTGTCCGGATGCGCGACAATGTGCCCGCCGCGGTCTACCACGTACACCACCCGCCCGCGCACGCTGGTCTCCCGCAGCCGCCGCAGCACCCAGTCGAGCGAGACCACCGCCGCCAGCATCCCGGTGTACCGGTCGCCCACTTCGAGCGGCACCGCCATGACAAATGCCGGGCGGTTCTCCGGACCCAGCGCCAGCGGGTCGCTCCGGAATTTCAGCGATTGCAGCGTGGTGGTGAAGGCGCGCTGCAGCGCCCGGCTCACGAACGGGTCCTGGTCGGTGCGGAAATCGCCGGCGCCGGTGCCCTTGGCCTTCTTACCCACCGCGGTCAGGTAGAGGATGTTGGGGTTGCTAGCGACGAAGTTCTCCAGCAGCCGGGTCACCTGCGGGGCGCGCACCGGATCGTCCACTTCCTCGATCAATCCAGTCAGCGCAAGAATCTGTCGCTGGCTGATCAGTTGCTGGTGGAGATTCGATTCAAATAGCTGGACCTCTTCGGCCAGCGAGCGGGTGACTTCAGTCTGCTGGACGCGTTCGGTGTCCGCCAGCTTTTGCTGGCTGAGCTTCAGCACTTGCCGGTGGTACAGCCCGATGGGCAACAGGCTGACGAGCAACAGGGCGCCCAGCACCATCCAGAGGATGCGCGGGCGACGCAGGAAAGCCGGCTTGAATCGTTCGATCCACACGGCCGGGGCAACCACTCAATTCTAGAGGAGCTGTGCGCCAGCCCATAGGCGCGAGTGGACGCCTGTTAGCCGACTTGCTACGGGCGGCCCGGCACCGCGCGCGTTGACTTGCCCTGAGGCGCAGCTTAAGATGGCGGCCCGAGAATAGGTTCCTTTCCCGATGATTGGTCTAACGATCTCTCATTACCGCATCCTGGAAAAACTGGGCGGTGGTGGCATGGGCGTGGTGTACAAGGCCGAAGACACTCGACTGGGGCGCAGTGTGGCGCTCAAGTTCTTGCCTGAGGATTTGGCTAAGGACCGGCAGGCGCTCGAGCGGTTCCAGCGCGAAGCTCGTGCTGCCTCGGCCCTGAATCACCCGCACATCTGCACGATCTACGACATTGATGAGCAAGACGCTCGGCCCTTCATCGCCATGGAGTTTCTGGAGGGCCACACGCTGAAGCATTCGATCGGCGGCAAGGCCCTGGAGACGGAGCAAGTTCTGGAGCTGGCGATCGAGATTGCCGATGCCCTGGATGCGGCGCACGCGAAGGGGATCGTCCACCGGGATATCAAGCCGGCGAACATTTTCGTGACGCAGCGGGGCCAGGCCAAGATCCTGGATTTCGGGCTGGCCAAGCTGGCGCCGCAGAGGAAGCGGGTAGGGGAGACGGTGGGCGTTTCCGCTTCGCCCACGGCGGGCACCACCGCCGCTGAGCATCTGACCAGCCCGGGCACGGCGCTGGGCACCGTCGCCTACATGTCGCCGGAGCAAGCCCGTGGGGAAGACGTGGACGCACGCACCGATCTGTTTTCGTTCGGCGTGGTGCTGTACGAGATGGCCACCGGGAGGCAGGCGTTTACCGGCAACACGTCGGCGGTGATATTCGACGCGATTCTGAACCGGGCGCCGACTCCCCCGGTGCGGTTGAACCCGAAGATGCCGGCGGAGCTGGAGCAGATCATCAACAAGGCGCTGGAGAAGAACCCGCAGGGGCGCTACCAGACCGCGGCCGGCCTGCGGGCGGACCTGCAGCGGTTGAAGCACGACTCGGATTCAGGCCGGGCGGCGGCGCAGGCGGGGCCGGCGGAGAAATCGGTGGCGGTGCTGTATTTCGAGAACTTGAGCGGGGCCAAGGAAGACGAGTACTTCCGCGACGGCATGACCGAGGACATCACCACCGAGTTGTCGAAGATCAAGGGGCTGCAGGTCTTCCCCCGGGCGACGATGATGGCTTTCCGCGACAAGTCCGTAACCGCTCCCCAGGTGGCGCGCCAGCTCAATGCCAGATACGTGCTGGGTGGCAGCCTGCGTCGCGCGGGCAATCGCTTGCGCATCACTGCGCAACTCATTGACGCACAGACCGATTTTCCCGTCTGGACAGAGCGCTATGACCGAGAACTCCAGGATGTCTTTGAAGTGCAGGACGAAATCGCCCGGAAGATCGCTGCGGCCCTCCGCATCACGCTTTCGCCGCAAGAGCAAAGGGCCATTGCCCAGAAGCCCACGCTAAACCTCCAGGCCTATGACGCCTATCTGCGCGGGCGCAGCTACGCCCGCAGAGTCACACGCACGGACCTGGAATTCGCGATGCAAATGTTCGAGCACGCGGTCACGCTCGACCCCGATTTTGCGCTGGCCCACGCCTGGCTCGCCAACGTCCGGGGTCTTTTTTATATGTGGCACGAGCGCGACGCCCGTTGGGTGGAAAGGGGGCTCGCCTCCTGCGAGCGCGCACTGTCACTCGACCGGCAGCTCGCCGATGCCCTGGCAGCTCGCGCCTGCATCGCCTGGGCGCAGGAGAAGTATGACGAGGCCATCCAATACGCGCGCCAGGCGATCGAGCGCAAGTCCGACTGCGAGGGTGCCTACTGGACTCTTGGTCAAGCCTATTTCGCGTCCGACCGGTTGCAGGAAGCCGCTGCGTTGGCCGAACGAGCCACGGAATCAACGGGCGATGATTACAACGTTTACGTCCCTTATATTCTGACCTTTGAGCGGTTGGGACAGCCGGATGCGGCGCGCCGGCTCCGCGAACAGCAGACGCGCGCGCTCGAGCGGCAACTGGAACTGGTTCCCGAAGACGTGCGCGCCCGAATCCTGCTCGCCGTCAATCATGCTTATGCCGGAAAAGAGGCCGAAGCTGCCCGCGAGCTGCAAATCGCCATCGCTCTGCGCCCCAAAGACACCAACATCCTCTATAACGCCGCCTGTGTGTACGGACTCCTTCAGAAGAAGGCGGAAGCGCTGGCGACGCTGCAAAAGGCCAAAGATGCTGGCTGGAGGAACCTGGACTGGGGCGCCCGGGATCCCGACCTTGCCTGCCTGCATGGTGACCCGGAGTTTGAGCGCCTGATCGAACGGGGAGAACGGAAAGGCTAGCCGCCCTCACGCCCGCAAAGGGAGTCCTTGAGAATTCGACGCAGACACTCTCCCTAGCTGTTCACGCCGCAGTTGATTCTTTATCCGACTATTCGTGCTTGAGGCGGCGCTCCATCAGCTCGCGGATAGCGTCGCGCGGTGCGCGGCCCTCATACAGCACCGCGTGCATCTGCTCGGTGATGGGCATCTCGACACGCACTTTCCTCGCCAGCTCGACTGCGGCGGCGGTGGTGCCCACGCCCTCGGCGACCATGCGCATCGAGCCGAGGATTTCGCCGAGCGGGCGGCCCTTGCCCAGCTCGACCCCGACCGTGCGGTTGCGGCTGAGCGCGCCCGTGCAGGTCAGCAC
>JBASRK010000159.1:0-3229 GCA_049273775.1 Candidatus Acidiferrales bacterium | reverse complement strand
ATTCCGCCCGACGTGTCATAGATCGTCCCGCCAATCGATCCTCTGGCCACGTTTTGGGCAGCCAGCGCCAGCGGAAACGCCAGGGCTAGCGCTAACACAACGACCCAATTACGATAATGCTTCATCTGATTAGCCTCCTAGGAACACTCACACGCCCTTATGCGGCTAGGATTGGAGCAATCCGCAGACCAAACACAAAATGTTGCGCACACTAAATAAGTGCCATGTTATCTGCTGCTTATAATGATTCCAGGGCCGTTATTTTGGGGGTATCTTGACTTGGCTACGGTTTCTGGTAGGTTGTTCGCCTCACCGCTACGCAATTCCGTATAGTACTGGAGTTACTTCGAATCGCTCTTCGCCTGTCTTTTCTGCTCCGTCAACCGGCGAGCCTGCTCCCGCGCGTGTTCAGCGCGGGACTTTTGACCAGACTTGTCATAGAGACCGGCTAGTTGCTCGTAGAGCTGTGGAGCCGGGTCAGGCAGCGCGATGGCTTGTTCGGCAGCCTGGATGGCCTGTTTGAGCTGGCCCAATTTGTCCAGGCTGGCGATGAGATCCTGCGCCGCTTCGAGGTCAAAGGCCTTGGTGATCCCATCCGGGCTGAACAGGGAGGCCACCCGATTGAAATCGCCGCGGGCGAAGTAGAGCTTGACCAGTTGGGCGCGGGCCCGGTCATGCTGGGGACTGCTTTCGAGCGCGTGGGTGAAGAAAGTGACGGCCTGATCGGGGGTGTTCTGCGCCAGCGAGCACAGCCCTCGCCAGAAGTCGTTGTTGCCGTTGTTTCCATCCTGCAGCAAGCTGGCGGAGGTGAGCAGATTGGGCGGCGGCAAGAAGCTCCCGGCAATCTTGAACGGAAGCGTGGAGCCCGCCGAGTGTCCGTTGGCCGGGTCGGTGACCTGGAAGGACAGCAAGTAGGAGCCCGGCGGCAGATCCTGCAGAGGGATCGACTTGCCCACCAGCAACGTGCCGAAGCGGTCGAAGCGCTTGCGATCAAGTGAGTCCTCGACAACCTTGTTCTGCGGGGAGCGATCGAGCCGGCCGACGGTGTACTTGAGCTTAAGGGGCGGCGCCTCGGCCGCTATACCGGCGGGGTCGAGATACACGGGCAGAAGAAGGCTGAGGGCGGTATTGGGGCTGGGGGCGAGTTCGTGCCGCGCCTGCGGAGTGCAGCGCGTGCCGCCGAAGGAGAACGGGTCCTCGTTGCTGGTTGAAGGCGCGCAGTGTTGCACCAGCACGGGCCGGCCCAGGGTGAGCGCGGAGACCGCTGGCGGCTCCACGCGCACCGACGCGCTTGCCCGGTAGTACACCCGGTTGACCCGGTTGAGCATGAGGAACTCGAGCTCGTAGTTGCCCGGCAGCACAGCGAGACGATCCTCAAAGCTGAGCGGCCGCGAGCGGAGTTCCGCCAGGTCCTTTTCCTCGTAGTAGGTTACCGCCTGACGAGTCGTCTCGTAGATCAGTTTTTTTTGCGCGTCCATGACGCGCACCTGTACTTCCAGGTTGAGGAAATACTTGTCTTTGAAACTTCCCAGGGCGTAGTTCTGCGGCTCATCAATCTGCAGCGAGTAATGGATGAAGTTTTCACCCAGCGCGTCGCGGAGCGGCAGCGTGGCCACCTTCAGCGCCGGGAGGTCGGGGCTGAGGCGCGCGGTGACCTGCTCCCTCAGCCGGCGTTGCAGGCCGATGCGTTCCTTATGAAACTTGTCGTTGGCCAGGTTGACGATCTTCATCAGCATCCCATCGGAGGTCATCGAGAGCGGGCCATTGATGTCGGCCGGCTCGCTGGGGATCAGCGTCAGGCTGGCCTTGGCGAGTTCCGGGTTGAAATCGTGCAGGAACTTCCACGCGTTGCTAGGGTTGTTTTCGGCGCCCGAGGCGCGCACCAGTTTCTCGGGACCGTCAATGTAGGGGCTGTAGAGGCGGAAATCGCTCATGGCCTCTTTCTGGTAAAACATCACGTAGAAGAATGGCGGCAGGGACGGTTCGTTGGTGGTGTAGAACCATAGCTCGATGGGATAGATCTGCCCGCCGCTGGTAAAGAACTGCCGGCTGCCCGGCGGTCCCAGGATAATATAGATGCGGCCGCGGTCCGACTGCCAGCCATTGGCGACCCATTCGCTCCCGAAGCGGGCGTTGGCGAACGCGATGCGGCGGTAGTGCTCTTCTTTGAATTCGTTCACCGGCGAGCCGGGCGCGGGATTGCGAATTTCCCAGAACTCGTCCATGAATTTGTCGCGGTCCTCGTCCCGAGCCAGCCGGAGGAAGGCGTCCTTCTCTTCCTTGCTGATGATGTAGACCACATCCTTCTCGAGCCAATCGCGGTAGCGCGCCGGCAGCTTGTCCTTTTCCTTGGCGAGGGCCACACTCACGCCCAGGAACAAGACCAGGGCCAGCGCCGCGGCGATGCCTCGCGCCCAGCCGCTCCGGGGGCAGGCCGGGGCGATGTGTGAAGCAGACAGACGGCCAGGATTCCTTATCATCTCGGAACACCCGTTTCTGCGTTGCTCAATGACCTTACGATGCTACACGGAGCCTGGGGGTTGAATCAACCTTTCGATTCCGAAGGGGCTGCAGGCTGGACTGCGAGCGTCGCCCGGCGGCGCGTCTCTACCGCAGGCGCCGCCCCCGGAGGAGAATCGGCCGAGTGGAATCGACTTATGCAGCCGCCGCGCTCCTTCGGCGAGTCTTGGCCTCAATACGTGCTGGCGCATCGCCACCCGGCAACGTGCGCCTTCCACTTCACTGACACTGGCCGCCTGGGGGCTGCTCGCCGCGGCAATCCTGTTGCGCAACCCGTGGCTGGGGCGGCGGCGCTGCTGCTGCCGTACGCCCTCGCCTGGTTTTCGCACTTCTTCGTCGAGCACAACCGCCCGGCGACGTTCGGCCATCCGCTCTGGTCCTGGCTGGCAGACCAGAAAATGGTCGCGCTGATGCTGGTTGGGAAGATGGCCAACGAAGTCCGCCGCGTCACAAATGTATCTCTCGATGGCAGGGAGTGCAAAGAGTGATTAGGTTTTGCTCGGCATTGTCTCCCAATCGGCTGCGTGGGTGGATGTGATGCACCTGAAGCTCGGCGATGTGCCCGCAAAGTTGGCAGCGCCACCCGTCGCGATCGAGCACCTGCCGGCACAGTTTTCGATAGGATTCCGGGTCGAGTTGCAGTCGCGGGCGTCTTGGGCGAGGTGGGATCATGAAGCCTTTCGCACCTGCTCCAGGAACTCCTGTTGCT
>JBASRK010000142.1:0-114576 GCA_049273775.1 Candidatus Acidiferrales bacterium | reverse complement strand
GATCAGTATGCTTCCGAGAGTTTCCATAAGGCAGAGCAACTCCTGCAGCAGGCAGAGGCGGACCAGACGAACAAGACGGGCAAGAAACCCGTGGCTCAGACGGCAAGAGAGGTGGCCCAAACTGCGGAGGACGCCCGCCTAATCGCTATCAAACGCCGGGAGCAAGAGCGGCTGGCGAAGGAGCGCCAGGCCTCAGAGGACCGCGAGGCGCGCTCCCAGGCCGAAGCCCAGACAGAGGCGCAGCGGAGAGCACAGGCGGAAGCCGAGCAGCGGGCCGAAGCCGAGCGTCGCGCTCGCGCTGAGTCAGAACGCGCTACGGCCCTGGCGCAGCAGCAGGCGGCCCAGGTCGAAACCGAAAAAGCCCGCCGGCAGGCCGAAGAATCGGAACGCCTGCGGCTGCAGGCGGAGAAGGACAAGGAGCAGGCGGAGAAGGAAAAGGCCGCACTTCGCGCACAAATCTTGCAGCAGTTGAACATGATTCTGGAGACGCGCGAGACGGTTCGCGGACTAGTAGTAAATATGGCGGATGTTCTGTTCGATACGGGCAAATACACGTTGAAGCCGCTCGCACGTGAACGCTTGGCCAAAATTGCCGGTATCATCCTTGCTCATCCCGGGCTGAAGCTAGAGGTTGAGGGCCACACCGATAGCGTGGGCAGCGATGAGTTCAACCAGCGGCTTTCGGAACAACGCGCTGCGGCGGTGCGCGATTACCTCGTCGCGCAGGGCATCTCGATGAATTCGATCGCAGCCCGCGGATTTGGCAAGGAACAGCCAATCGCCTCGAACGATACGGCGGATGGCCGTCGGCGCAACCGCCGCGTGGAGCTTGTGGTCTCCGGAGAGGTGATCGGCATCGCCATCGGCCCTTCGGTACAGGCACCACGCTAACTTCGGCCGTTCGCGGCCGAAAGTCGAATCGCCGGCGGGTCGCGGTTCTTCCCGGCCCGGGGTCAACCGGGGCACGACATTACCGTCGGCGGGCTGGCAGACGATAACCAGATCGCGTCCTTCGTAGACGCGGGTAGGAAGAAGGCAAGCGTAGCGGCGTAAAGCCGCAGCTACGCGGCCGCAAGAGACGGGGTGCGCAGCCCGCCACGGCGGCCCTACACTTCCGACTTGGTGATGTCCCACTATGTCTGCATGGAAACCAAGAAACTCACCCTCAAACAGGTTCTCTCCGTCGGTTGTCCCACGTGCGGTGCTGCCGCCGGGAAGCATTGTGAACTGCATTCGGGTTTTCCAGGCACCGACCCACACTGTGATTGAGAGCTTTCCGCAGTCGAGGTCATTCAAAAGTAAACCACCCGCGAGAGAAACCAATTCGCTTGGCCGCGAATGTAGTCGAATGGTGTCAAAGGCCGTGTCCACAGGCCGCTTGGCGTGGCTCGAGTCGTCATTTCCCCAATAAATCGGAAGCTGGCAGGAATTCAGGGATCCGCTGTATGCATTTGGTGAGATCATGGAAGTGTTACGCGGCCGATGGAGCTACGAATACTTCTACAGCAACAACGGCGCCAGCATCGGCGCCGGGCATCAGAAGAGCAGACCGGCTGCTAGCCAGACTGATCGGTTAGAGCGGCAATGGTGCCAAGCGTTAAGAATCCTCGAGCGTCTCTCCAAGCGTCGCCGGTCGATTTCGGCCGGGACATCTGCGGCGAGCTACCGGCGGCCGAGCAGCGCGAATGGCTCGTGACGAACGGCATCGGAGGGTTCGCTTCGGGCACCGTGGCCGGGCTGCTGACGCGTCGCTACCACGGGTTACTGATGGCGGCGCTGAAGCCGCCACTGGGCCGCACGCTGCTGGTATCGAAATTTGAGGAGACCGCGGAGTATGCCGGCCGCCCCTATGCGTTCGGAGCCAACCGCTGGACGGGCGGCACGCTCGATCCGCAGGGCTTCCGGGAAATCGAGAGGTTCCGGCTGGAAGGGACAACGCCGGTCTGGACGTTTGCCTGCGCCGATACGCAGCTCGAAAAGTACATCTGGATGCAACCCGGCGCCAACAGCACGTACGTCGAGTATCGTCTGGTTCGTGGCGGCCCGCTGCGGCTCGAGCTGAAGGCCCTGGTAAACTACCGCGACTCCCACGCCAACACACATGCGGGCGACTGGCGGATGAATATCGAACCCGTCGAGCGCGGCCTGCGCGTTACGGCCTTCGACGGTGCCACGCCGTACTACCTGTTGAGCACTTCGGCAAGCGTTGAGCCGGCGCACAAGTGGTATCGCAATTTCGACCTGGCGGTGGAGCGCGAACGCGGGCTCGACGACCGCGAAGACCACCTGCACGCCGGGACTTTTCGCACCACGCTCCAAATGGGCGGCTCGCTGACCCTGGTTTGCAGCACCGACGCCGATGCCGAGCTCGATGGCCGCGTCGCTCTGGGGGCGCGCCTCACCGCCGAGCAGTCCCTGCTGAGCCGCTGGGCCGCCAGCCAATCGGCGCTGGCAGCGCATGCGCCGGCGTGGGTGCGACATCTCGTGCTCGCCGCAGACCAATTCGTCGTCAAGCGCCCTCTCGCGGACGTGCCCGACGCGCATTCGGTGATTGCCGGCTATCCGTGGTTCGGCGACTGGGGGCGCGACACCATGATCGCGCTGCCGGGCCTGACGCTCGTGACCGGCCGGCCCGAAATCGCCCGCAGCATCCTGCGCACTTTTGCGCGCTTCGTGGACCGCGGGATGCTGCCCAACGTTTTTTCCGACGCCAGCGATGAGCCGGAATACAACACCGTGGATGCGACGCTGTGGTACTTCGAGGCAGTCCGGCAGTATTTCGCGGCCACTGGGGACCTCGAACTGTTGCGCGAGCTGTTTCCTGTCATGACGGAAATCGTCGAGTGGCACGTCCGCGGCACGCGTTATCAAATCCACGTGGACCCCGCCGACGGCCTGCTCCATGCGGGCGAGCCGGGCGTGCAGCTCACCTGGATGGACGCCAAGGCGGGCGATTGGGTGGTGACGCCGCGGATCGGTAAGCCGGTGGAGATAAATGCGCTCTGGCTGAATGCGCAGGTCACCATGATGCAGTTTGCGCGCGCGCTTGGGCGGCCGGTAGACGCCTACGAATCCATGGCCAAGCGCGCCCGCGCCGGCTTTCAGCGTTTCTGGAATGAAGCCGAACATTATTGCTTCGATGTGCTCGATGGCCCGGAGGGCCACGACGCCTCGCTGCGGCCGAATCAGATCTTCGCCGTGTCGCTGCCGGAAAGCGCGCTCGCGCCGGAGCAGCAGTGCGCCGTCGTGGACGCCTGCGCAACGCTTCTGCTCACCTCGTACGGCCTGCGGAGCCTCGCGCCGAGCCACCCGAGGTACCAGGGCCACTATGCCGGCTCGCCCCGCGAACGCGACGCCGCCTATCACCAAGGAACCGTGTGGGGCTGGCTGCTGGGGCCGTTTGTCCTGGCGCACCTGCGTGCTTACGGCGACCCGGCGCTGGCCGCGACGTTTCTCGAGCCGATGGCGCAGCACATCAAAACGCACGGGCTTGGCAGCGCGAGCGAGATCTTTGATGGTGATGCGCCGTTCACGCCCCGCGGATGCCCGGCGCAGGCCTGGACCGTGGCCGAAGTGCTCCGCGCATGGACGGCCATGGCCGCCGCGGGCGGCGGCGACCGCGAACGCAGGCGGCGTGAGGAAACCAACAAGCTGGCAGCGGCGCCGAAAGCGAACCCCCCTCGTGGACGGCGAGCGGGCAAGAAATCCCAAGAGAAATCGGGAGACTCAGCATGAAGGCGATTGCAGTGATTCCGGGCACGCCGAACAGTATTCACCTGAGGGAAGTGCCCAAACCCGGACTGGAACAGGTTCCGAACGGGCGCGGCGTGCTGGTGAAGGTGCTGCGCGTCGGCGTGGATGGCACCGACAAGGAGATCAACGCCGCCGACTATGGCGCCGCCCCGCCGGGCGATGACTTCCTGATTCTGGGCCACGAGAGCTTTGGGCGGGTAGAGGCCGTGGGACTAAAGGTCACCGAATTCGAGCCGGGCGATTATGTCGCGGCAACGGTGCGGCGTCCGGGCGTCAGTATCTACGACCAGATCGGCACGTACGACATGACCACCGATGACATCTATTTCGAGCGTGGTATAAACCTGCGACACGGCTTCCTGACCGAATACTACGTGGATCATCCGGAATATATCGTCCGGGTGCCCGAGGGCATGAAGCAAGTGGGCGTGCTGATGGAGCCCACCAGCATCGCCGAAAAAGGGATCGAGCAGGCTTATCGGATCCAGCAGCGCTTGCGGGTCTGGCGGCCGCAACGCGCCGCCGTGCTGGGCGCCGGCACCCTCGGTTTGCTGGCCACGCTTCTGCTGCGCCTTCGGGGGCTCGATGTCGTCGCCTTCGGCCGCACCCCGCCACCGTATCTGAACGCCAAGTTGATCGAGGAACTCGGCGCCCGCTACGTCAACACGCAGGACCTCTCTCTGACTCAAGCCTCCGCGAAGTATGGCCGCTTCGATCTGATCCTGGAAGGCACCGGCGTTTCAGCGCTCGTCTTCGAGGCCATGGAAGTGCTGGCGAAAAACGGCGTGCTGGTCATGTTCAGCGTAACCGGCGGCGACCGCAAGCTGGAAATCCCGGCCGATCGCATCAACCTGGGCTTTGTGCTGGGCAACAAGGTCGCCGTCGGCAGCGTCAACGCGAACCGGGAATACTTCGAGCTGGGCGCGAAAGACCTCTCTCAGGCGGAGCTCGCCTACCCCGGCTGGCTCTCGAAGCTCCTGACGCACCCGGTGTCCGGCCTGGAGAACTATCAACTGTTGATGAAGACGCTGACCGAGGCCCAGGGCGCGATCAAGGTCTTTCTGGAAATTGCGGCGCTTTAGGAGAGGTGTCGCCGCTCGATGCGCTGGGGACGGTCGAATGGCTTAGCAGCGCGCGATGCCGTCCGTGGCCAGTGCGCGGCGCATGACAGATCACTTACGTCAGCGACCGGGACGAAAAGGAGTCTGCGGAAATGAAATACGACGCGATTGTTATCGGGTCCGGGCAAGCCGGCAACCCGCTCTCGCAAAAGCTGGCCGACCAGGGTTGGACCGTGGCCTTGATCGAGAAGGCACACCTGGGCGGCACCTGCATCAATACCGGCTGCACGCCCACCAAGACGATGATCGCTTCCGCCCAGGTGGCCCATTATGCTCGCAACGCCGGGCGATGGGGCGTGCGTGCGAAGGAGGTGAGCGTCGATCTGCCCGCGATTGTGGCCCGCAAGAACCAGATCGTCGAGAGCTTCCGCTCCGGGCAACAGCGCAAGGTGGACGAGCGCCCGAACCTGCATCTCTATCGCGGGCAGGCGCAGTTCACCGGGCCCCGGCAACTCGTTGTGGGGGAGAAAACGCTCGAGGGCGAGCGCATCTTCATCAACACCGGGACCCGCGCCGCGATCCCGCGCATCGAGGGCCTGGAAGCAGCAGGCTATGTGACCAACGCCAGCATCATGGAGTTGAGCGAGGTGCCCGAGCACCTGCTGGTGCTGGGCGGGGGTTACATCGGGCTCGAATTCGGGCAGATGTTTCGGCGCTTCGGCAGCCGCGTCACCGTCGTGCATCAGAGCGACCAGATCCTGCCCCGCGAGGACCCCGAAATCGCCGCGGAGCTGCGCAAAGCGCTCGAAGCCGAGAACATCGCCTTCGCCCTGAATGCACACACCAAACGCGTGCAGAAAACAAACGGGCAGATTGTTCTCTCCCTTGAGGCGCGGCAAGGCCCGTCCACACTCTCCGGCTCGCACCTACTGGTTGCCGCGGGACGCACGCCCAACTCGGACGGCCTGGGATTGGACAAGACGGGAGTGGAAACAGACGGCAACGGCTATGTGAGGGTGAATAGCCGCCTGGAAACCAATGTTCCGGGCATCTGGGCGCTCGGGGACGTCAAGGGCGGTCCTGCCTTCACGCACATTTCTTACAACGACTTCCAAATTGTTTACGCCAATCTGATCGAGGGCAAGAAACTCACGATTGATAACCGCTACGTGCCATATTCGGTCTTCACCGATCCGCAGCTTGGCGGCGTGGGGATGACCGAGAAGGAGGCGCTGGCGAAAGGCTACAAGCTGAAAATCGGCAAGAACCCCATGGGGCATGTCGCCCGCGCCATCGAGCGCGATGAGACCGCCGGGTTGATGAAGCTCGTCGTGGATGCCTCGAACAACCGCATACTCGGCGCGTCCATCCTGGCCACCGAAGGTGGCGAACTGGTGCAAATGCTCGGCGTGCTCATGCTCGCCGGGCTGCCGTACACGCTGCTGAAGGGCGCGGTGTACATCCATCCGACGCTTGCGGAAGGCTTTTTCGCGCTGATGGAAGACGTCAAGCCGGCGAACTAGCCGTTTGCAAGCCGCCGCTGTCCTTCCCGCAAGCGAATCCTGCCCGGTGCGCAACTTTCTTCATCTTGACAACTTCTTTTCCTGAGACCAAACTCAGCTACCGAACATTCGTTTTGTCCGGCATGGTTTTCGCGGGCAAACGGGGAGACAACAACGGACCGCACATGCCCGGCGTCATGCAAGTTTCCGTCATGCCATTAGGGCGGTCCACCTGCTTGTAGCCGCCGGGTGAGCGAGAGCCTTCTGCAGTTTCCGGGGTGCGCATGGCGCAGAAAATCACAAAATCCGACGCTGAATGGCGGGCCAGCCTGACTCCGGAGCAGTACCACGTCACCCGCAGGAAAAGCACCGAGCCCGCATTCTCCGGTGAGTACGCAGACGCGGAAACGCCGGGCACCTATCAGTGCATCTGCTGCGACCAGCCGCTATTCAGCTCCGAAACTAAATTTCATTCCGGCACCGGCTGGCCAAGCTTCTGGTCACCGTTGGATGAACAGAACGTCGCTCTCGAGCGCGATGAGAGCTTCGGAATGGCTCGCACCGAGGTGCTGTGCAGCCGTTGCGATGCTCACCTGGGCCACGTCTTTGAAGACGGGCCCCCGCCCACCGGCATGCGCTATTGCATCAATTCGGCGGCGCTGCGCCTGGTTGAGAAACTCGGCCGCGTCTGACAGTGCCCGGCTCCCCCCGTCCGGCGTGGCTGCGGCGCGGCGGGCGCGGTCGCAGGTTATTTTTCGACGCGCAGGTTGTTCGTGACGGAAAAAACTCCGGCGACGCCGCTGGCCCTGATGTAGGCTACGTTCTTATCGGCCTCACTCGATACCACACCTTCCAGCGTCACGCGCCCGCTCTTGACGATGATGTGGATCGGCGGCACGGACTGGATGGCGTAGCGCTCGAGCATGGGATCCGAGTAGATGGCCCGGAACACGGCCCGGCGGAGGCGATCATCCATCGGCGAAGCCGGGAGCACCTCAATCTGGTTGTCTACGCTGGCGACGCCCTCAATCTTTTTCACGTCTGCCTCGGCGTCTGACTTTGTGGAGGGACGCACGACCTGCCCGAGCAGGGTCACCTTGTCGCCTTCGACCTTGTACGCCAGGTTGTCAAAGACCGAATAGTAGGGGAGCAGCAAGAGCACGTGTCGCACCTCTTTTTCGAGCTTGGCCTGGTATGCCGCCGGATTGCGAGTCGTGCCCTGGTGTGGTGCGGCCGGGCTGGCGCTAGCGACATTCTGGAGCGCGCTCAGCCCCAGGGTGCCTAGTAGCAGGAAAACCGCGGCCCATCTGATGCGACAATTCATGGTCCCTCCTCTGATGTATTAGATGCGGTCTTCATAAGACCGATACCTGGCAGATTTGGACGCTCCTGATTGCCCCTATTGCGCCCCCGGAATATAGCCATCAGCGCGCAGATCATGCCTGCGCTGCCGACGGGAAGCAACAGCGCCGCGCGCATTCCGAAGACCGGGCTGAGGTGCCCGATGGCCCAGGGGAAGAGCATACCGCCGGTAATGCCGACCGCGAATAGCAGACCAAAGAGCGTGCCGGAAAAGCGGGGATAGCGGTCGCCGGCCATCGCCAGCGTGGTGGGATAGACGGCGGCGAACGAGAGACCGGCCAGCGCCACCCCTGCTGCCATGCCAGCGAGAGAGCGCGCCGCAAGCAGCACCGCGCATCCGCCGGCCGAGCCTATACCGCTCAGCAGCACGAGCTGTTCTTTGCGCATGCTTTCGAGCAGGCGCGAGGCGAGCAGCCGGCCCGCCATCAGGGCCGCCCAGTATCCGGCAAGGACCCAGGTGGCGGCATGCGCACTGGCGCCCATCGTACCCAGGTAGGCGGAGGTCCACCCGCCGAGGGAGGCTTCGTTGCCGGACTCACAGAACAGCACCGCCGCGAGCAGCATGACGCCGGGGTAGCGCGCCACCTGCGCCAGTTCGCGCACGGCGAACCCCGGGGCTTCTCGCGCCGGCGGGAATTGCAGCAGTGCGTAAGCCGCCGCGGCGGCAGCGGAAAGCGCGACCGCAAAGAGCAACAGTTGGCCCACAGTGAAAATTGCAGAGACGCTTGCAACCAGCAGAGGGATAGCCAGCGCTCCCACGCCGTAGAAGATGCCCAGCAGGTTGAGCCGGGGCCCGCGCTGGGCGCCGTAGAGGTCCGAAACGAGCACGTTCGCGGCCGTGTTCAATCCGCTGCCGCCCACACCGAGAGCCACCGCGGAGACCACCGCGGCTGCGTACGAGCTGGCCGCCACGAATCCGCCCAGCGCAGCGGTCACCAGCAGTGCCGAGCAGATCAGCACCAGCTTGTTCCCGATCCGATCAATCAGCGGGCCCACTACCACGGTGGCCACTGCCAGGCCCAGGTAGAGCAGCAGAAACAGATCTCCCTGCCGGGTCAGGTCCGCTTGAAGCCGGGCGCGCGTTTCCGGCAGGCCGAACAGCGTGCCCAGCAGGGCCAGCACAATCCCGAATACGAACATCGCGGCGCAGGCGGCCAGGAACAACGGGCGCCGGCTGAGGTTGTCGGCAGAAACGTGTTTAGGCACGGGCGTTCAGGAAAAAACAGGCGTGCAACCGTGGAGGCTCACTTCATCCGATGGCATTTTATCGGATAAGAACAGCCCCACGCAATGCGGCCACAGAACGTAAGCGCAACGCAGAGGCCCCATGACCCGTGTTCCGTGACCCGTTCATGGCTGCTTCTTTGGCCGCTTTCCCTTTGATTACCTTTGTCCTAGGACTCTTGCTTGCCAGATTGTGACTTCCCTCTCATTGAGCGCCCGGTGTTCGACCCCCTATGCTTCTCGCAGCGGGAGCGAAGGGGGATCCTGCTTAGCTTCCGCCACACACTGAGGTGATGGCAATGTTCTGGGCACTTGCTGTTGTACTCCTACAGTCTCCGGTAATACCCCAAGCCCTGACAACTCCAGCCGGTCGAACCCTTGCTGCTATTACGACGGCGCAGCCGTCAACGCGGCCGGTTCTTGAAGCCGTTTCCGTGGCGATTCCCGAACCTTCCTGGAACAAACCCGTTTTGCCGGCTCACTTCGAGCCGGGCCAGCCCGCGGCTGCTGCTGCACCGAACGACTCTGGCGCAGAGGCAATACCAAACGACTTGCCCGTTGATGTGGAACGGCATTAGCATCGCTTCCACGGAGGTCCTGACATCGCCATCGCTGGCACCTCTGCGCCGTCGGCTCCCTCTGCGCCGCCACTGGATGCGGTCCGGCCCGCGGCCGAATCGGCGCGCCTGGGTTCGCTCGACATCTTCCGCGGCCTGACCATCGCCGGGATGATCCTGGTGAACAACCCAGGGAGCTGGGACAACATCTACTGGCCGCTCGAGCACGCCCCGTGGAACGGCTGGACTCCCACCGACCTGATCTTCCCGTTTTTTCTGTTCATCGTGGGCGTGTCCATGGCGTTTTCGTTTGCGGCGCGCCAGGGGCGGGGCGCAAAGCGCGGCGCGCTGGCGCTGCACGTGCTTCGACGCAGCGCCATCATCTTTGCCATCGGACTGTTCCTCAACGGCTTTCCCTATTTCCACCTGGGGAGAATGCGCATCACCGGCGTGCTGCAGCGCATTGCGGTGTGCTACTTCGCTGCCGGGCTCGTCGTCCTTTTCAGCGGGCTCCTCAGCGGGCTTGGCATTGCGGATCGCCCCGATGGGTCTCGACGCGGCGGGCGGGGCGGCGTAGTTGTCGTCTGCGCAGTGATTGCACTGTTGCTAGCAGGCTACTGGGCGCTGATGACGTTTGTGCCGGTGCCGGGCTACGGAGCCGGCCGGCTCGACCCGGACGGCAACCTGGCGGCTTACCTCGACCGCCGGCTGATGCTCGGGCACTTGTGGAGGCCGACCTGGGACCCGGAAGGTTTTCTAAGCACTCTGCCGGCGATTGCGACAACGCTCGTCGGAGCGCTTGCCGGTGCATGGCTGCGCTCCAGGCAGGCGCCGCGGCGGAAAGTCGCAGGCCTGCTGGCTGCGGGAGCAGCGGGTCTGCTGGCCGGCCGGCTGCTCGATGCGTATTTCCCCATCAACAAGAACCTGTGGACCAGCACTTACGTGATTTTCACCGGCGGGTTCGCAATGGTGCTGCTCGCGGCGATCTACTGGCTGGTGGACATCCGCGGCTACCGGCGGTGGGGCGCGCCGTTTATTGTATTTGGCACCAATTCCATCCTGGTATTCACCCTTTCCACACTGCTGGCCAAGGCCAGCATCATTTTCAGGGTGACCCGTGCTGACGGCGGCCTGGTTACGTGGCATGGGTACGTCTATCAGCGGTTCTTCGTGCCGCTGGCCAGCCCGAAGAACGCCTCGCTGCTGTTCGCGCTGGCCTTCCTGCTGCTGTGGCTCGGCCTGACCTGGCTGCTCTACCGCCGCCGCATCTTCGTCAGGATTTGAGCCGGTTTTGCCCGGATTTTAGTCTGGCCGTACACCGCCAATGTCGCCCGGTTTTCGCAAAGCAATTCCGCCTGCAATTTGAATAATACTCCCGTGAAACGCGGCTTTTTTGCGACCGCCTATTGCTTCGCGGGCTGCTCCACAATCCTCGACTCGCAAGCTCTCCTGCTGTAACCTGCGACGCATGAACATCGATTGGGTTCGGCAATACTGCCTCTCGCTGCCAAACACCACAGAACAAGTCCAGTGGAAAGACGACCTTGTTTTCAAAGTCGGTGGGAAGATGTTCGCAGTCGTACCCCTGGAACCAGGCTACCACTGGATGTCATTCAAGTGCACTCCTGAAGAATTTGCCGAGCTGGTAGAGCGCCCCGGGATCGTGCCAGCACCCTATCTTGCTCGGGCCTATTGGGTTTCACTGGAAACCGAGGGCGCCCTGCCGCGCGCTGAGGTCGAGAGATTACTTCGTAGAGCACATGATTTGGCACTCGCAAGCCTGCCAAGAAAGGTCCAGTCGAAGATCCTCAAGTCCGGGGCGCGAAAGACCACGTCGGGTACGCGGAAGAGCTGACCCAGCTCGACATTTCCTCCTGCCGACCCCGGTATACATTCGCTCCGCTTGAGGGAAGTTTCAGCCGGACCAGAATGCTGTTTGTGCTATTTTACTGGGAACCATTTCAGGCTTGGATCAGTCGAGTCATCAGATGCCCACCGAGAACACTCGCCGGAGCGACCGTGTCGGGCTCGGACTGCGGATTGAGGTCTCGGCGACGGACCTTAACGGCCAAGTGTTTGTCGAACAGGCGCGGACGATCGTAATCAGCCATCACGGCGCAACCGTTGCTGTGAGCCGCAAGCTGGCACCCGAACAGGAGCTCACCATTCGTTGTGTGGGTTCCGGAAGACAAGCGCAATATCGGCTCATGGGAGAGGTGAGAAAACAGGCTGACCGCTACGTCTACGCAGTGGCCCTGCGAGACGAGAGCGTGAACCCGTGGGATCTCGAGTTTGCGCCGCTGACCGAATCAGAGAAGGCCATAGGCCGTGTATTGCTTGAGTGTGGTGGCTGCCAGACCCGCGAGTTAGTCTACTTGAACGAACTCGACCTGGAACTGTTTGAGGTCACTCGGAGCCTCTCGCGGCCCTGCCGGCGGTGCCAAGCCTCAACGCTATGGGGGTTTACGCAGCACGAGGAGCCAATCAAACAACTTTCCTCTCAGGTTGGAGCTGCTGGAGCGCTGCAACCCTCTCCAGTCGCGAATGTGCGAACCCGGAATGAGCGCAAAGAGCCTCGAATGAGGTTGAAGTTGACCGCCTGCGTTCGACAGCCAGGCTTTGAAGAAGGCGTGGTCATCTGCGACAGCATCTCGCGGGGAGGTCTTTGCTTCACCAGTGCGAAGCGTTACCTCGAAGGGACGTGGATTGAGGTTGCGATCCCTTACAGCCCGGAGGCAGCCAATATTTTTGTCCCAGCGAAGATTGTCTATTCCAAGAAGGCTGAGGGAGGATTCCGGCACGGTGTGCAGTATCTGAAGCGGCGGACGGGTTAGGGCTGGTCTTCGGCCCTCTTGTGGCGACTTGATGCAACAGGGGGAGCCGCCCGGCCTGTTCGATTACTTCCCCCCTCCGAGAGCTGCTTGGTCCTGCTATTCGCGGTCCCCAGATAAGAACAGCCAAGCAAGGTAGCAAGTACCACCCGCAAGCCGCTAGCATCCCGGCAGGGCTGGGATAAGTTCCGCCCTACCCTTATATTTCCGGAATGCGTCGTGGGCGCTCCCTCGGCTCCGCTCCCTTCGGTCCGCCAGGGCGGAGGGGAGGCGGGCGCCCCTACAAAGCTCAGGGTAAACGGGGGAAGCTCGCGCGGCGATTGCGGGTCGCGCGCCGTTTCGCAAATAATCCGGGTAAGATACCCAGTCCGCCCACGGTTGCCGAGCAAGGGCGGCGCAAAACATGAAGCGCGTGCTGATTATCGAAGACGACCGCGACATCGTCGAACTGGTGCGCTACAACCTGGCGAACGAAGGCTTTCAGGTGAGCGCGGCCGGGGACGGCAGCGCGGGCCTGGCGGCGGTAAAAAAATCGCCGCCGGACGTGTTGCTTCTCGACTTGATGCTGCCGAAGCTTTCGGGCCTGGAAATCTGCAAGGAGATCCGCCGCGATGCGGCGCTGAACCGGCTGCCCATCCTGATGCTGACGGCACGCGGGGACGAGGCCGACCGGGTGGTGGGCTTAGAGATGGGCGCCGACGACTACGTCACCAAGCCGTTCAGCCCTCGCGAGCTGGTGGCGCGGGTGAAGGCGCTGCTGCGCCGCGCCGAGCCGCCGGACGAAGCGGCGCGCCCGATCGAGGCCGGGCGCCTGGAGATCGACCCCTCGGCGTACCGGGTGACACGGGCGGGCAAGCCGGTGACGCTCAGCACGCTCGAGTTCCGCCTGCTGTATTTCCTGGCGTCGCGCCCGAACCGGGTGTTCACCCGCGACCAACTACTGGACGCGGTGTGGGGCACCGAGCGGTTCGTCACGCCGCGCAGCGTGGACGTGTACATCCGGCGCCTGCGGGAAAAAATCGAAGCTGACCCGGAGAAGCCGGCGCATCTGAAGACCGTGCGCGGGGCTGGCTACCTTTTCGAGACGGGTCCCGCGTCCGCCAAAGCGGGTCGGGGGAGCCGTGCGTCTTAGTCTTTTCTGGCGGCTTGCGCTCACCTACTTCGCACTGTTGGTTGCCGTGCTGCTGGCGGTGGACGTCTACATCGCCCGGCCCGAGTTTCGCCAGCGGCTGTGGGCGGCTTCGCTGGCCATCCTGTTGGTGGCCGGAGGCGCGGCGCTGCTGGCCTCGAGGTCGTTCTCCGCGCGCATCGGGCGGTTGAAGGCGTTTTCGCGGCGCGTGGCCGACGGCGACTTTCGCCCGCTGGCAGCCGAACGAGCTGGCGATGAGCTCGCCGAGCTTGCCCGCGCGCTCAACGAAACGGCGGCGCGCATGGGCCAGACCATCCGTTCGCTTACCGACGAGCGCAACCGCTCGGCAGCCATCCTGCGCAGCATGGTGGAGGGCGTGGCGGTGATCAGCGCGGACGAGCGCATCGTGTTCTCGAACCAGGCGTTCTCGCAGATCCTGGACCTGGACCCGGCGGGAATGGAGGGCCGGCGGCCGGTGGAAGTGATCCGCCATACGAAACTACTGCAAGTGATCCGGCAGGTGCTTGCAGGCCGCGAGAGCGTGCACAGCGAAGTGGTGATGGGCACGGTGCGGCCGCGAAGCTTTGGCGTGACAGCGGCGCCGGTGCTCGCGCTCGGCGCCACCGAAGGCCGCGGCAGCACGACCGGGGCGGTGCTGGTGCTCCACGATATCAGCGAGTTGCGGCGGCTCGAGCGGGTGCGGCGCGACTTCGTGGCCAACGTTTCGCACGAGTTCAAGACCCCGCTGACCGCCATTCAGGGCTTTGCGGAAACACTGCTTGCCGGGGCGCTCGACGACCGGAAAAATCGCGAGCGATTTCTCGAAATTATCCGAGACCACGCCCAGCGCCTCGCGCGGCTCACCGACGACTTGCTCAAGCTATCGCTGATTGAAGCGGGCAAGCTGGAACTGGAGATTCAGCCGGTGGCCGTGGCGGAACTGATGGACTCGTGCGTCGAAGTAGTGCAACTCAAGGCGCAGGGGAAACAGATCATGCTGCGCGCGGATTGCCCCGCCGGACTGCCGGCGGCGCGCGGCGACCGCAGCCGGCTGGCCGAGGTGCTGCAAAACCTGCTCGACAACGCCGTGCAGTACACGCCTGCGGGCGGCCGGATCATTGTCCGCGCCCGGGCCAACGAGGGCGCCGTGGTGATTACCGTGTCAGATACGGGCATCGGCATCCCGCAGGCCGAGCAGGAACGCATCTTCGAACGGTTCTACCGCGTCGATGCCGCCCGCTCGCGAGAGGCTGGCGGCACCGGACTGGGCCTCTCGATTGCCAAGCACATCGTGGAAGCGCATGGCGGGCGCATCTGGGTGGAAAGCACAGTCGGCCAGGGATCGGACTTTAACTTCTCGGTCCCGGTAGCGGAGGAAAGTAAATGACCCTGTTGCTTGAATGGCTCGCCACAGCGAGCGCGGGGTTCTTCGCCGGCGCGGCCCTCTACGTCTCCGTCGTGGAACACCCGGCGCGGATGCAGGCTGGCGTGGCGGTTGCGCTGGCCGAATTTCGGCCGAGCTACAAACGCGCAGCGCCCGTGCAAGCGTCTGCTGCCGCCATTTGCCTGGTGTCCAGCGTGTCGGTTTCGTTGCTTACTTGGGAGTGGGCCTGGGCGCTTGGCGGTTTGCTGGTTGGCGCAGCAATCCCATTTACCCTTCTTGCCATAATGCCCACCAAGCATCGGCTCCTGGACATCGCTGCCATGTTGCCGGAGAACGAAGCGGCATCGCTGCTGGCGCGGTGGGGACGGCTTCACTGGGTCCGGAGCATCTCCAGCACCGGGGGTTTTGTGGTTCTACTGTGCAAAGTTTTCCGACGGTAGATGCTAGGCGGGCCGACGACTGGCGTTGGTGGGAGTGAACGAGCGGGCCAGTGCCCTGCTGCAGATGACCAACGTCGAGCACCTCTTCCCCATTTTTCCCTCTTTGGGCGAGGCCGAACGCGGGCTCGCCTGACGGCTCCTCAACCGGCCTCGGAGGCTGCGCCGCCGGGGCGGCAGCGCGGGCTTCCCCGAGGCTCGACGAAAATTTATCGCTGTTTCATCCGAGTGTAACCTCCGGCGGGCATCCTCATTCCTGTGGAAGGGACGAACTGGCGGGCGGGTGCGGCGATCGCATTGGAGGATCCTGCTGGTGCTCGGGGAACTCACGTTCCAGCCGCACCCGAACCATCGCTTCTTTCTTGAATTGCTTGCACATCCGGGAGGGAACCAGCATGGCTACGGCAGCGAGCAGTCCGGAAACGGTTTATCAGGACGCGCTGGTGAACTATCTGATCTCGATGGCGCGGACGGTGGAAGGCACGGTGAACAAAGCACTGGAGGCTCTACTCGGCAGGGGTGAGCCGGGCGCGGCGACGCTGGCGAGCGAGATTTTTCTGCTTGAGCCGCGGATCAATGAGATGGAAATGGTGATTGACGACCAAGCCGTACGCCTGCTGCGACGCGGCAACCTGCCGGAAGAAGAGATCCGGCTGACCGTGGCAGCGCTCAAGATCACGAACGACCTGGAGCGCATGGGCGACCTGGCCGTGAACATTGGCGAGCGGGTGATTTCGCTGGGGCAGATGTCAGCGGCACAGGCGCCGGCTGAGCTGGCGCCGATGATGGCGGCGGTGCGCGCGATGGTCAGCAAGAGCCTGGGCGCGCTGATCTTCCGCAGCGTGGAGTTGGCGAGCCAGGTGCTCGAAAGCGACGACATCGTGGACAGCTACCGCGACCAGGTGTTTGAGCGCTTGCTGGCGGGGATGACCGAGGACCCCGCGCAGGCGGAGCCCAATATGCAGTTTGTCCTGGCCACGCGCTATCTGGAGCGCATCGCCGACCACGCGACCAACATCGCGGAGGACATTATCTACTGGGTCCGCGGGCTGGACGTGCGCCACGGCCGCGGGCTCGCCGCCGCGCCGGGCCAGGCCGCAAGTGTCACCGAAAATTCATGAGGGCTTGACGCTACTTTGACCCTTGGCCGGTAGCCTCGCGGAAGCAATAAAGCATTCCCGGTCCGCGCCACCACCCCTCAGGACCGACAAGGCTCGCGGAAACCTTCCGCCGCGGGGCCGGTGCTCCCTGGCGCCGGCCCCGAACTTTCCCCTCACTGGTCGCGCCGGGCACCGCGTGTAACGAAGAATTCATCTGCGGTTCACCTGCGATTGAATTGCGCCGTCTAGCTTGTGGCCGGCAACACAGGGGTGCGTTCTCAGACGCTAGATTTCCATACCGAATTTTCTCGAAGCTTACTCAGGAGGAAGGCATGCGACGGACCTGGATTGGAATGGTTGTGCTCGGGCTGCTGGTCGTAGCGTCGGCTCGCGGCGATGAAGACACCGCGGCGCGGCCCGCCGCGGCTACTGTGGCGGCAAAAAAGGCGGCGAAGTCGTCTGAGGCGGGCGTGGCGAAGAAGACCGAAGCGGAAAAGAACGAGAAAGCGCCGCCGCGGGAGCCTTCCGCGGTGGAGGCGGAGCTGGAGCAGCTCCGTGTGCTGATCCTGGAGCAGTCGAAAGAGCTGGTAGCGCAGCGCGCCGCAATGCGCGAGCAGCAGCAGAGAATGGAAACGCTCGCCGAAGAGCTCCGCGAAGTCCGCGCCGGCAAGGATGCCTCAGCAGGCACCGCTGCCAATCCTGGCGGCTCGCCCACTTCCGGGGAAACGGTTGCGGCAAGCCAGGATGACCTGGGCAATCGGGTGAACAAAGTCGAGCGGGACCTGGCTGACACTAAGAAAGCAGTTGAAGGCAGGATAAAAGGGTTTGGGCCGTTCACCTTCAGCGGTGATGTGCGCCTGCGCTATGAGAATGCCTTTGGCGGGCGCCCGATCAGCGGGGCTGCGGGCGAGGCGCAGCACCGCGAGCGCTACCGCATTCGCCTGAACGCCAACGCCAAGTTCAATGACGAGTTTTCCGGCGGGTTCAGCCTGGCGAGCGGCGACCTGAACAACCCGGTTTCCACCAACCAGACCATCAACCAGTTCTATATTCGCCGAACGATCGGGATTGACCGCGCCTTCGTGGCCTACAATCCCGCGTGGCTCAAGCCCCTGACCGTCACCGCGGGCAAGTTCCCCTACACCTGGTACCGCACGGAGTTGGCTTGGGACAACGACCTCAACCCGGAAGGGGTGTCCGAAGCGCTGCACTGGAACTGGAAGGACTCTTTCTTTCAGCACCTGGGCATCGTCGCCCTGCAGATGCCCTTCAATTCGACCTTCACCGGCGGCGGCGCAGCGAAGTCCAGCGTCGTGCCAGCCGCGGCCATGTTCGGCGGGCAGCTCCAGACCAACTTGAGGCTGCACGAGCGGGTGAAATTTGGCGCGTACGCGGCTTATTACTACTACCGGAACCCTGACCAACTCGCTCAGGGCCAGGCCACCGGCGTCATTGGGGGCAACGGGCAAACGAACTTCGTGGGCACGGTCGGCTCCGGCACGAGCGCCACGACTTTGTTCGCCTCGAAATGGGGCATCCTTGACGCGATTGCCCGGTTGGATGTAAACACCGGCATCGGCCGGTTCCCGCTGATGTTACTGTTCGACTTCGCCCAGAACACCAAGGCCTGCGAGAACCTTCCTGCATTCACCGGGCCAGCGCCGGCGCCGTTCTGCGATTCCCGGCAGCGACACGCTTATTGGGGGGAACTCCAGCTCGGGAAGACGCAGGAGAAAGGCGACGTGCGCTTCGGATACACCTTCATGCGCATCGAGCGCGACGCCGTCCTCTCGGCATGGACGTTCGACGACAAACGGCAGGCCACGAACGTGGCCCAACACCGGATGGAGATCTTCTACCAGGCCTACCGGCAAATCACGCTGGGCTTCACGGGCTTCTTCGGCCGACAGCTACTGTCTCCCAACAGCAGGACCACTTCGGTTGCACTCGAGCACTACCTGAAGCGGTTCCAGTTTGACGTGATCTACAAATTCTAGGCGCCCGTGGATTTCACGGAACTCTAAAGCGGCTGTAACGGGACGCTAACATTGCTGCGGTACACTCGTGCGAGGAGAAGACTGCATGAACACAAGAACCCTCGCACGAGTGATGGTGTCTCTGGCGCTTGCCGCGGCAGTCGTCTGGGCTCAAGACCCTCTGCTTCTGAACGGCGCCGGCGCCACATTCCCCTATCCCATTTATTCAAAATGGTTTGACGAATACCACAAGCTCCACCCGAGCATCCAGATCAATTATCAGTCTATCGGCTCGGGCGGAGGCATTCGCCAGTTGCTTGCCGGCACGGTGGACTTCGGCGCCACCGACGGGCCGATGAACGATGAGCAGCTTGCCCAGGCTAAGGTCAAGGTGCTACATTTCCCGACCGTGCTCGGCGCGGACGTGCCGACCTACAACATCCCCGGTGTGAAGCAGGAGCTGAACTTTACCCCGGAGGCGCTGGCCGGAATCTTCCTCGGCACGATCACCAAGTGGAACAATGCGGCCATTGCCGGCGCCAATCCCGGCGTCAATCTGCCGGGCGACGATATCGTTGTGGTGCACCGCTCCGATGGCAGCGGCACCACGTATATTTGGACCGACTACCTCTCCAAGGTGAGCAACGACTGGAAAACCAAGGTCGGCAAGGGCACCTCGGTGAATTGGCCGGTCGGCCTGGGTGGCAAAGGCAACGAAGGCGTCGCCGGGCTGATCAAGCAGACGCCGAATTCGATTGGCTACGTCGAGCTGATCTACGCCGTGCAGAACAACCTATCCTACGGACGAGTACGGAATTCCACCGGCAGCTTCATCAAGGCGGACTTGGCGAGCGTCACCGCGGCCGCTGCCGAGGCCGCCAAGTCCATGCCCGACGACTTCCGGGTCTCTATCACCGATCCGCCTGGCAAGTCGGCCTACCCGATCGCGAGTTTTACCTGGCTGCTGGTGCCCGCTCAGATTCAGGACGCGAAGAAGCGCGACGTCATCGCGGGCTTTCTCCGCTGGATGCTGAAAGACGGCCAGCAGTATGCTGAGCCGCTGGCCTACGCGAAGCTGCCGAAAGAGGTTATCGAAAAGGAGATGAAGGCGATCGCGCAGATTCGCTAGGATGGCCACTGCCCCCATTGCGGTCGAGCGCCCGGGCCCCGGTTGGGACCCGCGCGCATTGTTGCGCCGCATCCGCAGCGGCGACGAGATCGCACACCTGGTCACCCTCCTGTTTGCAACCAGCGTGATTCTGATCACCGGCCTGCTGGTGTACGAACTGTGGGTGAATTCAGCGCTCTCGCGGCACAAGTTCGGCTGGGCTTTCTTTGTCACCCGCGTCTGGGATCCCATCTTCGAGCACTTCGGCGCGCTGCCCTTCATTTACGGCACCCTGGTCACCTCGATTCTGGGGCTTCTGATCGCCGTGCCGGTTGGCTTGGGCGCCGCGATCTTCCTGGCTGAGCTGGCCCCGCCGCGGGTCTCCGACGCGCTGACGTTTGTCGTTGAGCTGCTGGCGGCGGTTCCCAGCGTCATCTACGGTTTGCTGGCGATTTTCACTCTGGTTCCCCTGCTCCGGGAGCACGTCGAGCCGTTTCTTCGGGCCACGCTCGGCTTTCTCCCGTTCTTTCGGGGACCGGCCTACGGCGTGGGCTTCCTCGCGGGCGGCTTGATCCTGGCAGTGATGATTGTGCCCTTCATCATCTCAGTTTCCCGGGAGGTGCTTCTGGCTGTGCCGGCAGACCAGCGTGAGGCCGCGCTGGCACTGGGCGCCACGCGCTGGGAGGCGACGTGGAAGGCGGTGGTTCCCTTCGCCCGTGCCGGAATTCTGGGCTCGATTTTTCTGGCGCTGGCGCGAGCCCTGGGCGAAACCATGGCGGTGACCATGGTGATCGGAAACAACCCCCAGATCAGCGCGTCGCTGTTTGCGCCCGGCTACTCAATTGCCGCGGTTATCGCCAACGAGTTCACCGAGGCCACTGGTGACCTTTACCTCGCCGCCCTGATCGAACTCGCCCTAGTGCTCTTCGTGCTGACCTTCATCCTGAACGGCCTGGCGCGCTTGCTCATCCTGCTGACCACGCAACGCGGGACGACACACGAATGAACTTCCGGTCAAGCTGGAGAAAAATCGTCAACGCCGTAATGCTCACCCTGACCGGCCTCTGTGCTCTGCTGGCGGTCTCTGCGCTGTTTTTCATCCTGGGCTACCTGGTCTGGCACGGTGGAAAGGCGCTGAGCGTAGACTTCTTCACCAAGCTCCCCAAGCCCGTCGGGGAGGCTGGTGGAGGCATGGCCAACGCCATCGTGGGCAGCGCGAAGCTGCTCCTGTTGGCCTCGCTGATCGGCCTGCCCATCGGCTTCTTCAGTGGCGTTTACCTCGCCGAGTTCGGCGGCCGGAGGTTTCCATTCCTGGTGCGGTACACCACCGACCTGCTGAACGGCGTGCCCTCGATTGTCATCGGAATTTTTGCCTATACGATTGTGGTCTTGCCCATGCGCCACTTCTCCACCCTGGCGGGCGGAATCGCTCTGGGTATTATGATGATTCCGATTGCGGTGCGCAGCACGGAAGAGTTCCTGCGCGCCGTTCCGAATTCGCTCCGTGAGGCCGCCATGGCTCTGGGCGCAAGCAGGTGGAGAACAATTACGACGGTGGTGATTCCCGCCGCGGTGCGAGGCATCGTCACCGGCGTTATGTTGGACTTAGCGCGGGTGGCCGGCGAGACAGCGCCGCTGCTGTTCACGGCGTTCAGCAACCGGTTCTGGAGCCCCGGCTGGAACCAGCCGACGGCATCACTGCCGGTAATGATCTTCACTTATGCTGTCGCCCCGTATGAGGATTGGCACCGCCAGGCCTGGGCCGCGGGCCTTGTCCTGCTGGGACTGGTACTGCTGACGAATGTGGCGGGGCGGGCGATACTGTCGCGCGGGATGTCTGTGCAGAGGTCCTAGCAGTGCAAATGTCGGTTAAACTAGCCCTCGAGAAGAATGTGCAGGCCAATCGGTCCCGGGGCGGCGAGTCCCAAACGATTGCGGTGAATCTGCCCATGAGGATGAAGGTCTCCAACCTGAACTTTTACTACGGCAATAAGCAAGCGTTGTTTGACGTCAACTTGGGAATCGCCGCCAGCCACATCACTGCGCTGATTGGCCCTTCTGGCTGCGGTAAGTCCACGCTGCTGCGCTCGCTGAACCGCCTGCACGAGACCGTACCGAAAACGCGTCTCGACGGGGAGATCCTCCTGGATGGCGAGAATATCTTCTCGCTGGACGTGACCGGGCTGCGCCGGCGCGTGGGTATGGTCTTTCAGAAGCCCAATCCATTTCCCAAGTCCATTTTTGAGAACGTCGCCTACGGGTTGCGGGTTAACGGCCACCAAGGCCCGCTCGCCGAGGCCGTTGAGCACAGCCTCCAGCGCGCCGCGCTCTGGGAAGAGGTGAAGGACCAGTTGCACAAATCGGCTTACGGCATTTCCGGCGGCCAGCAGCAGCGGCTGTGCATCGCGCGCGCCCTGGCGGTGGACCCGGAAGTGCTGCTGCTCGACGAGCCTTGTTCGGCGCTCGACCCCGTCAACACGGCAAAGATCGAAGAGCTGCTTTTCCACTTAAAGGAAAACTGTACGATTGTGATTGTCACGCACAACATGCAGCAGGCAGCGCGGGTCAGCGACTTCACTGCGTTTGCACTGAACGGTCAGCTGATCGAGTTCAACCCCACACCACAACTGTTTACGACGCCGTCCGACCCGCGGACCGAGGCGTACATCACCGGGCGGTTCGGCTAGTGCCGTTGCAACTTCATCTGCCTATGTATCGGACGCGAAACGGCGTGAGCGATATTTGAAATCAGGAAAGGGAGAACGGTCTGTGCGGCAAAGGCCGGGCGTGCCGCCCGCGGGAAGCAGCCCCAGATAGTTGGAGCGGAACCAGGAGCCGAGAGATGGAACGCCACTTCGTACACGACCTCGACGAGCTAAAGGAGCGCCTGTTGTGGATGGGCGGCCTGGCCGAGCGCGCGGTGCACCAGGCCATGGAAGCCGTGCTGGAAGCCCAGGAAGAGCCGGCGCAGCGCGTGCTTGCCGAGGAAAACGCCATCAACGAGCTGCAAATCGAGATTGACGACCGCGTCATGCACTTGCTGGCGCTCCAGCAGTTGATGGCCGCCGACCTGCGACTGGTTCTGGCCGTCTCCCGCATCAACAACGACCTGGAGCGCATTGGCGACCAGGCGGTCAATATTTCGGAGGCCGCATTGCGTATCGTGCGCCACCCGCGAGTGAAGCCCTACGTGGACCTGCCAAGGATGAGCGAGCTGGCCGAAGAAATGGTGCGCGACAGCCTGAACGCGGTCGTGCGTCGCGACGTCGGGCTGGCCCGCTCGGTCCTGACCCGCGACGACCAGGTGGACCGGCTGCGCGATCAGATCTTCCGCGAACTGCTCACGTACATGATGGGCGACTCTTCTGTAGTCTTCCCGGCGTTTGAGCTGATCCTGGTGGCAAAGAATCTCGAGCGCATCGGCGATCACGCTACCAACATCGCCGAAGACGTCATCTACATGGTAGAGGGGCACGACGTCCGTCATCCGGCGCTCGACCGGCGCTAGTGCCGTTCCAGCTCGTTGGCGCTACTCCCCGCAGGCCACTGAGGAGGCGGGGCGCTCGCGTCGCCGGTTGGCCAGCGCCAGACCCACCAATAGCAACCCCGCGCCAATCGAAAGCAGGATACCCGCGCTGCGATCGGCGGTGCGCGTGAACTGCACGCGCACCCGGCTGTGCCCGCTTGGCACCGTGACCAGCATCTGGCCGGTATCGGGGAGCGATCGGGCGAGGGCGGGCTTGCCGTTCACTTCTACTTGCCAGGCGGGATAGTTCAGCAGGTGCAATTCGAGCGTAGCCGGCTGCTGGGCCTCAACGTCAATGAGTTTTGTCTCCGCTTCCCATCGCTCGACACGAACGCGAGGCAGGCTGCTGCGATCTTCCGGGCTGCCGGCATCGTCGGCGGGCGCAACGTCCATCAGCGGCTCGACCGCCGGCAAATCGGTGCGGTCAATTCCGCGCGGGGCGTACTCGTCGGTGCCTTCGTAGCCCCTGCCCTCGCGAATGGCTGTACGCAACACTGGCACGTCCTCGGTGTCCCACCAGGCATGGTGCACCAGGTAAGCGCTCACTCCGACCAGGCTCACCGCCAGCAGCGCTGTCCAGAGCCACCGCGTTCGCCTCTCGCGAATGGCCGCAGCAACAAGAACCGCGAAGCTCACGCCGAGCGGCAGCATCCAGCGCCAGGGAAACTGCACAAAGCGCAGCTTGGGCAGGTAGCGCCAGGCAGGCGCGCTGACCGGCAGCATCAGCGCCACCGACGCCGCCCAGAGCGCCAACGCCGCCCACCAGAGCTTTCGGGTCTCTCGGTATTGCGCGTCGCCGGGCCTGCGCGCGACGACGGCGGCACCGCCGGTGACGGCGAGCTGCGCCGTGGCGATTGTGGAGACGAGCAGGTTGAACAGGTTGTGCTCCGGGTCGTTGGTCGAGGTGAATAGAAAATTCTGCTCCGGCCTCAGCCCGGAGGAGAGCGCCTCGGCGATATTCACCCAGCCCTGCTCAAAAGCCGCCGGGAGGATGTAGAAGCCGGCCAGCAGGAAGCCCAGGAACACAGCCGCCCCGCCAGCCAGCAGCGGCGCCGCCGACCGGCGCATCACCGCCAGCACCACCAGCAGCAGGACGAGGCTGTAGGTCGTCACCACCGCGGCCGGGGCGTTAGTGAGCCAGAAGGCCGCAAAGGCCAGCGCCAGCGGCACAATGGCCCGCCGCGGCACATGGCCGCCGCTCGACAGCGCATAGCGTACGACCAGCGGAAACAAAGCGCTCGCGAGCAGCTCGGCGAAGTCGCTGCGGGAATAGACCACGACCAGGTGGTAAGGGTTCACCGCGTAGAAGACCGCAGCGCGCGTTGCATCGCCCGCCGGCATCCACTCCCGCGCCAGGCTGTACATCGAGGCGCCCGTCAGAACCAGAGCCAGCCAGATAAAGCTGCCCGGAACCGCCTGCCAGGGAAGAATCCATCCCAGCGCCGCTCCCAGGATCCACGACGCCGGCGGATAAAAAATGAAGCGAGGCTCGCCAAAACCGTAGTTGGCCCACTCGGCCCAACGCGGATAGAACACGCCCTGGCGCCACTGCCCGGCGACATCCATCCAGGAGGAGAGATGAAACGCGATGTCGTGGCCAGAGGCGTTGCCGAGGAAAAAGAAGGGCGCGACGACTGCCAGGGCCGCCGCCATCACCAGGATTGCGGGAAACCACCGGGAAGCAAGTGTGCGGAGGGTGCTCACAGGCGGGATCGAGGGTTGGCGTGGCAAACCGGAAGCATCATCGTCCCTGGTCAACCGGGAAGCGCAGAGAATACCGAATAACCGCCGCAGGCGCATGCAGAATCGTCTTGCGTCCCCGGCCGGTGGCCCCTGGCTAAGCCAGGCGGCACCCTTCGACGGCGCTCAGGCCGAATGCCGCCGCACTCCAAAGTTCCAAGGGCGCAGCAAGCAGCGCCCCAACAGCGGGAGCGAGCGCCCGCACTCCGAAATCCGGGTCATCACTTTGCGTCGGGTAGCGGCGGAGGGCATAATGCGAGCGTGACGGACGCAATCACCGCCGAACCCATCATCGAAGCGCGAGCGCTCGAAAAGTTCTACGAGCAGCCGGACGGCGGGTGCATCGAAATCATCGTGCCAATCGATCTGGCTATCTATCCGGGGAAGATTGTGGCCCTGCTGGGTCCGTCGGGCTGCGGCAAATCCACGCTATTGCGGATGCTAACCGGCTTGGCGCAGCCGTCGGCGGGGCAGATCCTCTGGCACGGCCAACCGCTCGATGGCCGGTTGCCTAACGTGGCCATCGTGTTCCAGAGCTTCGCGCTGTTTCCCTGGCTGACCGTGCTCGAAAACGTGGAAGCGCCGCTCGAGGCGCGCGGCGTTACTGTGCTCGAGCGCCGGAAGCGCGCGCTGAAGATCCTCGACGCGGTGGGCCTGGACGGCTTTGAGACTGCCTACCCCAAGGAACTCTCGGGCGGGATGAAGCAGCGCGTGGGGTTTGCACGCGCCCTGGTGGTCGAGCCGGAGGTGCTGTTCATGGACGAGCCGTTTTCGGCGCTCGACGTGCTGACGGCCGAAACCCTGCGGGGTGAGTTGATGGAACTGTGGCTGGACCGGAAAGTGCCGACGCGTGCGATCTTCTTGGTCACGCACAACATCGAGGAAGCGGTGGTGCTGGCGGACCGGATCATCGTGCTGGGGCACAACCCGGCGCGCATCCGCGCCGACTTCGAGGTAGGGCTGGCGCGCCCCCGCGAGCGCAAGTCGGAGCGATTCCTCGAGCTGGTGGACCACATCTACAATGTACTGACGCAGCCGGAGGCTGGGCACGTCCTGCCGGCCGAGGGGAAGCCCGCGGCGGCGCCGGGCGGCGCTCCAGTCAAGTATCCGATGCTGCCGCGCGCGCGCCCCGGTGGGATCAGCGGCCTGCTCGAGATCCTGGAGGGCCGCCAGGGGCGCGACGACCTTCACCGATTGGCCGGGGAGCTGATGATGGATGTGGACGACCTGCTGCCCATCGTCGAGGCCAGCCGGATGCTGGGCTTCCTCAGTGTGCACGAGGGCGATGTCGAGCTGACCGCGGAGGGCCGGGCCTTCGCCCAAGCCGACATCCTCTCGCGCAAGGTACTGTTCCGCCAGGCGGCGCTGGCGCACGTGCCGCTGTTGCGGCAGATCGAATGCGCGCTGAAAGCCAAGGCTGACCGCACCCTGCCCGACGACTTCTTCCACGACGTGCTCGATGAGCACTTCAGCGAGGATGAGGCCCGGCGGCAACTCGAGACCGCCATCCACTGGGGACGTTACGCGGAGCTGTTTGACTACGACGCTGCAACCCACCGGCTGATCCTCACCGAGGCGTAGCGCGCCCGTGCGTCTGCTGATTTTACCGTCGGGAGAACCCAGATGACGGGTGTGCTCGCGCGGGCCGTGTTTCGCCGGCGGACGTGGTCGCGGCTGACCGAGCTGGCGATCTTCGCCGCCGCGCTGGCCCTGTTCTACGCGGTGTTGGCTATCGGCCGGACGTGGCTCGGGCCGTTCACGCCGGCGGCGGAGATCTCGCGGAGCCCGCGGGCGCTGCCGGGCTACGCCGCCTACTCGCTCGGGCGCATCGTCATCGCCTATGCGCTGAGCCTGGCCTTTGCTCTCGGCTACGGCTACGCCGCGGCGCGCTCGGCTCGGGCCGAGCGGTTGCTGCTGCCGTTGCTCGACATCCTGCAATCCATCCCCGTGCTGAGTTTCCTGCCCGGCGTAATGCTGGCCATGGTGGCGCTGTTTCCCCGCCGGCAGATGGGGCTCGAGCTCGGGGCCATCCTGCTGATCTTCACCGGCCAAGCGTGGAACATCGCCTTCAGCTTTTATTCGTCGCTGAAGGCCATTCCGCGGGAACTCGACGAGGCGGCGCGCATCTACCGCTTCAACCGCTGGCAGCGCTTCACCGAGCTCGAGCTGCCCTATGCCGCCATCGGGCTGGTGTGGAACTCGATGATGTCAGTGGCGGGCGGCTGGTTTTTCCTGATGGCCTGCGAGATGTTTGTGCTCGGGCGGCGCGATTTCCGCTTGCCCGGGCTGGGCTCGTACCTGCAAACCGCCGCTAGCGCCGGCGATACCTCCGCCATTCTCTGGGGGCTGACAACGATGATCAGCGTGATTGTCCTGCTCGACCAATTCGTTTGGCGGCCGGTGATCGCCTGGTCCGATAAATTTAAGTTCGAGCAGGTCGAGAGCGCCGCGGGCGAGGCCGCATCGCGCTCGGCAGTACTGACGCTGCTGCGTCGTTCCGGGGTGGCCGCCGCGCTCAACCGCAAGTTGATCGGGCCGGTCGGCGAGCGAATGACGCTATTCTTTGCGCGTCGCGCCGCCGCGGCGTCGGAGCCGAGCAAGCCTGCTGCCTGGAAAGCGTGGCTCGGGGGCGCGCTAGGCGTTATGATGGTGGCGGCGCTGGGCTACGCCGCGCTGCGCGCGGGCCTGGCCCTGCGAAAGCTGACCGGCGGTGAGCTTCTGGAGATCGGCCGCGGCGCCGGTATCACATTCCTACGGGTCAACGCCGTGCTGCTGCTTGGCGCACTGTGGACGGTGCCCGCCGGCGTGGCCATTGGCTCAAGCCCGCGCCTGGCTCGCATCGCACAGCCGCTTGCGCAGGTGGCCGCGTCAGTCCCGGCCACGGCGCTGTTTCCCGTGGTGTTGCTAGTGCTCATTCGCGCCGGTGGCGGGATGGGCCTGGCCGCGATCGCGCTGATGCTGCTCGGTACGCAGTGGTACATCCTGTTCAACGTCATCGCCGGGGCCATGGCCATCCCCAGCGACCTGAAGGAAGCCGCGGGCATCTTCCGGTTCGGGATCTGGGACCGCTGGCGAAAGCTGATCCTGCCGGGGATCTTTCCCTACCTGGTGACCGGGATGCTCACCGCAGCCGGCGGTGCGTGGAACGCCAGCATCATCGCCGAGTACTTCCACTTCAAAGGGGAGATCCGTTCGACCGCGGGCTTGGGCGCCGCGATCAGTCGGGCCACTGATGCGGGAGAGTTCCACGTGCTGCTCGCCGCCACGATCATCATGGCCGCGATTGTGGTGACAATGAATCGGGTGGTTTGGCAGCGGCTCTACCGGCTGGCCGAGACTCGCTTCAAGTTGGACACGTGACCGCAGAATGGACCTTGGGGACGGAGACGCTCAATCGGCCAACTGCACGACGGCGGCGAGTAAGTCAATGCTGCTCACGATCTGGCTGGCTGGAGGCCCGTCAAAGAAACAGGTCAGAGTCGGCAAGAGCGGTTATGGCAGGTCGAGCAGAAGAAAGTCGGCCTCGGCGGAGCTGCCGGCGGAACCGGCCGGGACGGCGAATTTCAAGGCGCGCTCGCCGGTAACGCGCGCCTGGTCGCCGGCTCGCAGAGTTTCGCCGTTCACCTGCAACTCCCCCGCGATGACAAACAAGTAAGCGCGGCGGCCTGCGGCGAGCGTGTGCGCGGCGGAGTTGCCCTGGAGGAGCAGCGCCGTATAGATACTGGCGTCCTGGTGGATGCGCACCGCGCCGTTGGCCTTGCTGTCCGCCGCAGTAGCAGGGATGGCGATCGGCAACAGTCTGCCGGTCCGGTCGGCCGGCGAAAAGCGCTGCTGCTCCCACGACGGTTCCAGGTTCTTCACTGCAGGCAGGAGCCACAACTGCACCAAATGGACCGACTTCTCCTTCGAGCCGTTGTATTCGGAGTGGCGCACGCCAGTGCCGGCGCTCATGCGCTGGATTTCTCCCGGCGAGATGACGCCGACATTGCCCAGGTCGTCGCGATGCTCGAGCTGTCCTTCGATGATGTAGGTGACAATCTCCATCTCCCGGTGCCCGTGTTGTGGGAAACCGCCGGCGGGCCGGATGACGTCGTCGTTGAACACCCGCAGCGGACCGAACGACATATTGGCCGGGTCATGGTAGTGGTCGAAAGAGAAATGCCAGTAGGTGGGAAGCCACTCATTTTCAAAGTGATAGCGGTCGGCGCTGCGAATGATCTGCATCATGGCTGCCTCCTTCTGGTGTCTCGGTCGCCGGGTTGATCGGTCGCTTTACGGGATTCGATGCCGCTCGGTCGAAATGGTTTCAAGACCTCCGGTTGCCGGTCCCCGGTCGGCGAGGCCAGCCAGGTTCGATGTGGAGAATTGGCTTCTGCCCGAGCCAGGAGCTGCCGGGCCGATACCCTTCCGCAAGGGGCGCAGTTGGTGTACATTGATGCTTGGCCGACGCCCACCCCCGGAGGGTCCCAACGATGAATCCTGCGAAGCCAGCGCCATCGGTCGCCGCCGACCAGGCCCCGCGCACGAGCCGGGAGACGCTCAGCATAACCGACAACCGCACGGGCAAGCAGTACGAACTCCCCATCAAAAATGGCACCATCCGCGCCCTGGACCTGCGCCAGATCAAGACCGGCGAGAGCGATTTCGGCCTAATGAGTTACGACCCGGCGTTCAATAATACGGCGCTGTGCATCAGCCGCGTCACCTACATTGATGGCGACGCCGGCATCCTGCGCTACCGCGGCTATCCAATCGAGGAGCTGGCCGAGAAGAGCAATTATTTGGAGACTGCTTACCTGATCCTGCGCGGCGAGCTGCCCACTCGAGCGCAATTGGACGAGTGGTCCTACCACATCACTCACCACACCTTCATCCACGAGAGCATCAAGAAGTTCTTGGACGGCTTCCATTACGATGCGCACCCGATGGGCATGATGATTTCAACCATCGCCGCGCTTTCGACCTTCTACCCAGATGCCAAGGAAATCTTCAACCAGGAATCGCGCCTGAAGCAGACCTGGCGGCTGATCGGGAAGATGCCCACACTGGCGGCGTTCGCCTACCGGCACAGCCTGGGCATGCCCTACGCCTATCCCGACAACGACCTGAGCTACACGGGTAACTTCCTGAACATGCTGTTCAAGACGACCGAGCTGAAATACCGCCCGAACCCGACCCTGGAGCACGCGCTCGACGTCCTGTTTATCCTGCACGCCGACCACGAGCAGAACTGCTCGGCCAACGCCATGCGCAACGTCGGCAGCTCGCACGTGGACCCCTATTCGGCCACTGCCGCGGCCACCGCCGCGCTCTACGGCCCGCTGCACGGCGGGGCCAACGAGCAGGTGCTGCGGATGCTGATGGAGATCGGCTCGGTGGCGCGTGTGCCCGAATACATCAAGCGCGTCAAGGCCGGCGAGACCAAGCTGATGGGCTTCGGCCACCGCATCTACAAGAACTACGACCCCCGAGCCCGCATCATCAAGCGCGCCGCCGACGCGGTCTTCGAAGTAATGGGCCGCAACCCGCTGCTCGATATTGCGCTCGAATGCGAGCGCATTGCGCTCGAAGACGAATACTTCGTTCGCCGCAGGCTCTATCCCAACGTGGACTTCTATACCGGCCTGATCTACCAGTCCATGGGTTTTCCGGTGACGATGTTCCCAGTGCTGTTCGCCATCCCGCGCACCTCCGGGTGGATCGCCCAGTGGGAAGAGATGCTGCTCGACGCCGAGCAGAAGATTGCGCGCCCGCGGCAGGTGTACTTGGGTCCAGAGCAGCGCGCCTACATCTCCATCGACCAGCGCTCCTAGCATCCGACCCGCTCTCTGGGTACCGCGCCTCCGCCCCCGAAAGAAGTTGAAAATCGGGACAAACTTTGGCACAAAGGCGGTTCCCCTAGGAGCAGACCAGGTCGAGGAAACGTGGCCCGCAGCCATCGTCGGAATTTGCTGCTAGAATTCAAGGTGCCCAGCGACCCGAAACTGCTGAGCGTGGTGCGCAGCGCGGTCGAGAAGCTGGCCGCGGTGGTCGGGCTGCCGGAAGGCGAGTGCCGCTCGGTCACGCTGGCGGTGGACGAGGCGCTGACCAACATCATTCGCCACGCGTATCGCAACCAGCGCGATCGGCCCATCGAAGTTTCTTGCTGGTGTCTGTATTCCACTGCCTCGCGGCGGAGCGCCGGGCGGCTTGAGTTCCTGCTGGTGGACCGGGGCCGCGGGGTTGAGCCTTCCCAGTTGCGCGGCCGCTCGCTCAACCAGGTGCGACCCGGTGGCCTGGGCACACACTTCATCCGGGCGAGCATGGACGAAGTCGAATACAAACGGAGTGCCGGCCGCAACCGGCTCCGGCTGGTGAAGTACCTGGGTGAAGAAGGATCCCGCTGAGGCGCAAAGGAGAATCACTCGTGCAGATCTCCACCCGGCAGTCCGGCAACGCCACGATCGTGGATGTGCAGGGAGACATCGACCTCTACAACTCGCCCGAAGTGCGCAAGACGCTGCTCGAGGCGCTGCGGGAGAAGCGGGCGCAGCGGGTGGTGGTCAACCTGAAGGCGGTGCGGTATATCGACAGCTCTGGCGTGGCGTCACTGGTGGAGGGCCTGAAGGTGTCGCGGGAACTAGGCAGCCGGTTTATTCTCTTTGGACTCAGCCCGGCGGCCCGCGAGGTGCTGGAGCTTTCGCGGCTGATTCGAGTTTTCGAGGTGTTTGAGAACGAGAACGAGGCGCTCGGCCCCTGATGCCGGCCTGCGTTTCGCTGTTGAGGGTGCATGGTGGAAGTGACCGCACGTGTTGGCCGCGCCACCCTGGGCGGCCTGGCTTACCTGGGCGGCCTGGCCCGGCTGGGCCGCCGGGCGGCGTATTTCACTTTTATCGGGCCGTTCAAGGGCCGGGCGCTACGCTGGCAGCGAGTGGTGCATCAGGCCATGGCCGTGGGCGTAGAGGCCCTGCCGATCCTCTCGCTGATCACGTTTTTCATCGGTGTGATCCTGGCGCTGCAGGGCGCCTACGAACTGCGCAAATTTGGCGCGCTGCATTACGTTTCGAGCGCCGTGGCCATCTCCATGACCCGCGAGCTCGGGCCGCTGATGACAGCGATTGTGGTGATTGGCCGCTCGGGCTCGGCCTTCGCCGCCGAGATCGGCACGATGAAGGTGACCGAGGAGATTGACGCGCTCCAGACGATGGCGCTCGACCCCGTCCAATTCCTGGTGACGCCGAAATTCCTGGCCATGGTGGTGATGCTGCCCTGCCTGACCACCTGGGCCGACTTGATGGGGGTGCTGGGCGGATCACTGTTCGGTGTCAGCAGCGCCGGGTTCACGTTTATGGGGTACCTGAGCGCCTCGCTCGACGCCCTCTACCTGCGGGACATCACCACCGGCCTAGTGAAAAGCGTAATGTTCGGCATGACGATCACCGCGGTGGGCTGCTACGAGGGCTTTTCGACCGGTGCCGGTGCCGAAGAAGTCGGCCGCTCGACCACCGCCGCCGTCGTGGTCTCTATTTTCCTGGTGATTGTCGTGGACCTAGTTTTCACTGCCCTGTTCTATTTTATGGGGGCGCACTGAGCACCGCGGGAATCGCATGACCGACGCAGGCCCAACCAACGATGATCTGATCGGGGTGCGCGACCTCCGCGTGCGCTACGGCGAACGCGAGGTGCTGCACGGCATCGGCTTCGACGTCCGCCGCAACGAGACCCTGGTCATCCTCGGCGGCTCGGGATCGGGCAAGAGCACCCTACTCCGCGCACTTGTCGGCCTGGAAAAACCGAGCGGCGGCGAAATCTGGGTGAAGGGCCGGAACATCGCGGAGATTCCCGCCGCGGAAATGGACGAGATCCGCAAAAAACTCGGGATGTCGTTCCAGGGTGGCGCACTGTTCGGTTCGATGAGCGTGGGCGAAAACGTGGCCTTGCCGCTGCGCGAGCACACCCGGCTGGAAGACTCGACCATCCAGATCATCGTCCGACTGAAACTCGAGCAGGTGGGCCTGGCGGGCTTTGAAGACTACATGCCCTCGCAACTGAGCGGCGGGATGAAGAAGCGCGCTGCGGTGGCCCGGGCAATGGCCATGGACCCTGAGATGCTGTTTTTCGATGAGCCCTCGGCGGGCCTGGACCCCATCATCGCCGCGGGGATCGACAACTTGATCCTGAAGCTGAAGAAGGCGTTCCGCATCACCATCGTCGTGGTGACACACGAGCTGGCGAGCGCCTTCCTGATCGCCGACCGCATGGTGCTCATCGACAAGGGCAACATTATTGCCCTTGGCACTCCGGAAGAGTTGCGCTCGGGCGCCCACCCACGGGTGCGGCAGTTCCTGGACCGCATACCGGAGCCAGAGGTATACGAGGAGCTCGATTATTTGCAGATGCTGACCGAGGAGCACCGGCCCCGGCGCCGGTAGCCTCGGCGTTTGCAGAGGAATTGGACCGCTGGAGAGATCCTTCGCCCGCCTGAGGCGGGTCAGGATGATGACTTCGCGATCGTCGTCCTGAAGTCCGCCGCGGAGGAGACGAAGAATCCCTCTTGTGGCACGCGAGTTGTTCCCATCGCCGTGAGGGGAGGTTGAGCATGGAAGCGAAACGCGAGCAAGCGCTGGTGGGCTTTTTCGTGCTGGTGGTGGCGGCGGTGCTGGTGGCGACAGTGTTTGCGCTCACGGGAGCATTCGCTCGCGCCTCGACCACGTACCGCGCCTACTTCCAATTCGCCGGCGGCCTGGAGCCCGGCGCCGCGGTGCGCTACGCCGGAGGTCCCCGGGTGGGAAGGGTCGAGCAATTGCGCATTGATCCGCAGGACGCCTCGCGCATCGAGATCAGCTTCAGCGTCGAGCCGGGCGTGCCGGTGAAGGCCGACAGCAAGGTGAAGATCATGAGCCTGAGCCCACTCGGAGAAAACCACCTGGAAGTTTCTCCGGGCAGCGCGCCGGCGACCCTGGCGCGCCCCGGCCAGGCGCTGCCGACAGAACCGTACGTGGACTTCAACGCCGTCACCGCGCAGCTCAACACGCTCGGCCCGGAGGTCCGGCAACTGATCCAGACGTTCAACCAGCGCGCCACGGAACTGAAGGAGACGTTGGCGCGCGTGAACGACCTGCTGAACGACCAGAACCGCTCGAACGTGGCGGCTTCACTGGGCAATGTGCGGGGCATGCTGGAAGAAAACCGTGCGAAGCTGAAGTCCACGATGAGCCATGTGGAAGCCTCCAGCGCGAAGATGGGACCGCTGCTCGATGACTTCAAGAAGACCGTGCAGGAGGCCGACCAAGCCCTAGTCCACGTCGACGCCCTGGTCGGCGAGAACCGTGCCGATGTGCGCCAGGCGGTGATCCAACTGCGGGCGGCGCTGGCCTCGACGGTGTCGCTCACGGCGCAGCTGGACCGCACGATGAACGTGAACGCGGAGAATATTGACGAAATGCTCGAAAACATGCGCCACACCGCCGAAAATCTGAAAGAGTTCACCGACACGATCAAGGTCAGGCCCTATACGCTAATCCGCAGTTCGAGTCCCCCGGACCGCAAGCCGGGCGGGGCCAATAAGCCGTAGCCGAAAGGCAAATAAGGAGCCGTCATGCGTCGAGTCAACTGTGTTGTGGCCGTCGCGCTTGGGGTGGTGGGTCTGGCCGGCTGCGGCGGTGCGGCGCGCCCCAGCAACTACTATCAGCTCGCCGTGCCCGCCTCGCCTCCGCCGGCCACTGGGACGGAGGTTTATCCGGTGGCCCTGCTGATGGGGCGGCTCACGGCGCCGCACTTATACCGTGACGACCGCATCGTCTATCGTACGGGCGGAGAGCAAATGGGCACCTACGAGTATCACCGCTGGGCCGAGCCGCCTACCGAGATGCTCGAGGCCATTCTGCTGCGAATGCTGCGCCAATCCGGGCGCTACCAGACCGTTCAACTGCTGCGCAGCAACTCCCGCGGAGACTTCATCATCCGTGGCCGCCTGCACAATTTCGATGAGATCGCCGGCAAACCGATCCTGGCGCGGGTGGCACTAGAGATCGAGCTCTTTGAGATCAAGTCCGGCACGACGGTGTGGTCGCAGTTCTATTCCCATGACGAGCCGGTGAAAAGCAAAGAGGTTCCGGCGGTCGTCGAGGCACTGGACCGCAATGTCCGGCAGGGTATGGCGCAGATCACCGCCGGGATTGATCAGTATTTTGCGAGCCACGCGCCGAAGTGACGCAGGCGCCTTGCGCCGCCGCGGTGAGTCCGCCGCAGCGGGTTGAAGATGTGAGCCCATCGAGCGGGGCGGCTCATCCGGGCACGCGTTCAACTCTGGCGAATCGCAGCACTGACCGGCCCGGGTCGGCTGCGTCAGGAGCTCCGCCTCACCCCGTAGCTTGCCGGAGACGGCCCTGATTTCACGTTCTTGACAAGCCCCTCGATTCGGGCAGAATAGAATTCCCCTTCGAAAGATCTCTACCGGCTCTCGGCTTCCCCCTTCCAGCCTACAAGAGTCAGATACAGACGAGGAACGGCACGCGGAACACCATCGGGCGCCACGCTTGATTTCACCACGAGCCCATCCGCGGAGGTCGCTCCTAAAACCAAGGCAACGCTGTGAGGTGAAGAGTGGCCAAGCTAATTGGTGAAGCTGCCGATTCCTTCCAACTCCGTTAAGGATCAACCGATGGGTCAGCCAAGATGAACCGGATCGCGCTCAAATCGCCGGAGTCAGACTCCCGTGAACTCGGCAAGTCCCTGCGCGTCCTGCTGGTGGAACACTCCCGGTCCGACGCGGAACTTTGCCTGCAAGAATTAAAACGGGCGGGGTTCGAGGTTCATTGCGATATCGTGCAATCTCGCGAAGAGTTCAGCGAACGGATGCGCTCGAGTACCTACGACATTGTGCTGGCGGATTACCAGCTCCACCAGTGGACCGGGATGGACGCCCTGGCGCTGCTGCGGCAACTGGGGAAGGAGATCCCGTTCTTGCTGGTCACGGGTGCGCTGGGAGAAGAAGTCGCGGTGGACTGCATCAAGCAGGGGGTCTTCGACTACATCCTCAAGGACCGTCTAATCCGGTTGCCGCTGGCCGTCCATCGGGCCCTAATAGAAAAAATCTTGCGTGAAGAACGCAGGCGTGCTGAGGACGCGCTGCGAGAAGCCAACGAAAGGCTGGCGGTCCGGGTGAACGAACTGGAACAGCACACCCGCGAAGTTGCCCTGATTAACCAGATGGTCTATCTGCTCCATACTTGTGTCACTCCTGAGGAAGCCTACACTGTCATTGGCCAATCCGCTGGAAAGTTGTTCCCCGCTGACTCCGGCGCGCTGTGTGTGCTCAATGCTTCGCGCAACCTCGTCGAGGCCGTTGCTGTTTGGGGCGATTCCGTGCCGGGAGAGCTCGTCTTCGCTTCCAGCGAGTGCTGGGCACTCCGGCGAGGACAGGCACATCTGGTTGAGGGCTCACGTTCCGCGCCGTTCTGCCGGCACCTGAGCGAACCTCCTCCGGCCAACTCCCTGTGCGTGCCCATGATGGCACAAGGCGAGGCGCTCGGTGTGCTGCTCTTGCAGAGCGGCCCGGAGGACCCGGGCGCGCCCCCGGGACCGCGAAACCATCTGACGAAGTCGCAACAGCGCCTGGCCTTGAATGTAGCCGAACACATTGCTCCGGCCCTGGCGAACCTGCGGCTCCGGGAGGCCCTGGAAAACCTGTCCGTTCGTGACCCCCTCACCGGCCTGTTCAATCGGCGCTACCTGGAAGAGTCGCTCGAGCGCGAGTTGCACCGGGCCACCCGCAAGCAGCGCCCTCTGGGAGTGATCATGCTCGACCTGGACCACTTCAAGCACTTCAATGACACTTACGGCCATGAGGCGGGTGACGCCCTGCTCCGCGAACTGGGCCGCTTCCTGCAAGCTCATATTCGTCGGGAAGACATCGCCTGCCGCTACGGTGGCGAGGAGTTCATACTCATCATGCCCGAGGCTTGGTTGGATGTCACGCGGGAACGCGCCGAGTGGTTGCGGGAAGAAATCAAGAAGCTCACGGTCAAATTCCACGGCCAGGTTCTGGGAGCTCTCACTCTGTCCTTAGGAGTGGCGATTTTCCCGCAACATGCTGCGACGGCTAGCTCCCTCTTGCGGGCCTCCGACGTGGCCCTGTACCGCGCCAAGGCTGAGGGGCGCGACCGTTTGGTCGTCAGCCTAGCCGTCGAGGAGCAGGGCCAAGCTCCGTCTGCGATTTCCATTGCGGGTCAGCCGCCAGGCCAGCCGAAATGAGCCGGATGGCGCCCAACAACCCGGTAACCGACTTCGCCGATCAAACAAAGCTCTTGCGTGTATTGATCATCGAGAACTCGCGGTCTGACGCAGAACCCATTCTGCAAGAATTGAGAAAGGCAGGATTTAAATTTTGCGCCGATCTGGTGGAGACGGCCGAGGAGTTCTCCGAAAGGCTTCACGCGCAGAACTATGATGTTGTTCTGTCGGATTACCGTCTCCCGCAGTGGACGGGGATGGATGCCCTGTCGCAGTTGCAGCAGATGGGAAAGGACATCCCTTTTCTGTTGGTGACCGGAACGCTGGGGGAAGAAGCGGCGGTCGAGTGCGTCAAGAAGGGGGTCACCGAGTACGTCCTCAAGGAAAGATTGGATCGGCTGCCCGCTGCCCTCCGTCGGGCCCTCGAGGAAAAGGCCCAGCGCGAGGCGCGCGGCCGCGCCGAACAGGCCCAGCAAGAAAGCGAAGTCAGTTTCCGGCTCCTTTTCGCGAACAATCCCCTGCCCATGTGGGTGTTCGACCTGGAAACCCTGAAGTTCCTCCAAGTCAACGACGCGGCGATTGCGCACTACGGCTACTCACACGAAGAGTTCACCCACATGCAGATCACCGACATCCATCCGGTGAAAGAGATCCCGCGGCTGTTGCAGTGGTTGAAAAAAGAATGGTCGCCGCTGCAGGCTTCCGGGCAATGGCTCCACCGGCTGAAAGACGGCGGGATCATTGGCGTGGAGACCGCCTTGCACACGCTGGAGTTTGCTGGGCGCAGGGCGGCCCTGGTCGTCGTGCAGGACATCACCGAGCGCAGGCAGGCCGAGGAGACGCTGCACGAGAGCGAGGAACGCTACCGCCAACTGTTTGACAGCGCTAACGATGGGCTGTTTGTGTTTGCAATGACCGACAAGGGGCTGCCCGGGAGGTTTCTGGAAGTCAATCAAGTGGCCTGTCAAATGCTGAGTTATTCAAGAGAGGAACTTCTTCGGCTTTCGCCGATGGATGTCGAGGACCCCGGGACAATCGGCCATCCCGCAGCGATCCTCGATCAACTCCGCACCGAGAAACGCGTCATTTTCGAGAGGGAACTGATTGGGAAAGACAGCCGGCGGATTCAGGTGGAGATCAGCTCCAATCTATTCGATTTCAAAGGACAAACCGCCGTGTTGTCCGTTGCCCGCGACATCACCGAGCGCAGGCAGGCCGGGGAGGCCCTGCGCACGTCCGAAGCGCGATACCGTGAGCTGGTGAAGAACGCCACGTACGGGATTTTCCGGGCCAGCTGGGAGGGCAGGTTTCTCGACGTCAATCCGGCGCTGGTGGCCATGCTCGGCTACGCCTCCGAGGAAGAAATCTTGTCCCTGAATCTCGGCACCGGCGTTTACCGCGACCCCGTCGCATGGGCGCGCCTGCTGGAGCAGGCAGCCGTCCGCGACCGGGTGGAAGGCCTGGAAGTGGAGTGGAAGCGCAAGGATGGTTCGCCGGTCCTGGTGCGTCTGAGCGCACGGGCAGTGCGGGACCCGGCGGGGGGTGTCGACTGCTTCGAAGGCATCGCTGAGGACGTGACCGAGCGGCGGGCGCTCGAAAAACAGCTCGGCCAGGTGCAGAAGTTTGAAGCCATCGGCCAATTGGCCGGCGGCATCGCCCACGACTTCAACAACGTCATTGGCGCCATCCTGGGCTGGGCCGAGTTGGGCGAGGATCAAGTCCCATCGGGCAGCCCGCTTCACAGCCATTTCAAAAAAATCCGAGAGCAGGCCGACCGCGCCGCAGCGCTCACTCGGCAATTGCTGGCATTCGCACGCCGCCAGATCCTGGAGCCACAAGATATCAATCTGAACCAAACGATTGCCGACCTCCTTAGCCTGTTCGAGAGGGTGATCGGCAAGGATATCGAATTGAAGACTGTGCTGGCGCCGAACCTGGAGGCGATTCGGGCCGACCGCACGCAGGTCGAACAGGTGTTGATGAACCTCTGCCTGAATGCGCGGGACGCCATGCCTCGGGGCGGCCAATTGCTGATCGAGACGCAAGACGTGCAGATTGACAAGGACCACTGCCGCAGCGACGCCTACGCCCGACCCGGACGCTTTATCCAGATGTCGATCACCGACAATGGCGTGGGCATGGATGCCCTCACGCTCGAGCACATCTTCGAACCCTTCTTCACCACCAAGGAGATCGGGAAGGGCACCGGCCTGGGCCTGGCCACCGTCTACGGCGTAGTCAAACAGCACGGCGGGTTTGTTCACGTCTATAGCGAACCGGGCCGCGGCACGACCTTCCACGTCTATTTTCCCGTCAGCACCGGCGCGCCCGGCAAGGACAATAGGAAAACAAGTGCTGCGGCCGAGTTGGTCCGCGGCGGGACCGAGACAATTCTGGTGGGAGAAGACCACGACGGCATCCGGGAGCTGGCGCGCGCCACATTGGAGGGCCTGGGCTACCGGGTGATGTCGGCAAGAAACGGGGAGGAGGCTGTACGAATTTTTGAGGCGCATCGCGACGCCATCGGGATGGCCCTGCTCGATGTCGTGATGCCGAAGTTGGGTGGCCCGGAAGCCTACACCCGGATGGCGGCCGCAAAGCCGGGCCTGCCGGTGCTGTTCACCACCGGATATAGCGCCGAGGCGGCGTCGCTCAGCGCGCTGGTCGAAAATGGCGCGGCAATCTTGCAGAAACCCTACAGTTCTGCGCACCTCGGACGCAAGGTGCGCGAGGTCCTCGACGGAACCGCAAGCATCGGGGGCGGCCGCAGTCGGCGGCGTTCCGGTCAAGCATAAGGCCAGGAATCGCACCCAGCGCTAACTTAGAATCCGATTGACAGGTCCAGCGGTGTGTGCTATTTCGCGCTTCAAGACGACGGCAGTTGTGGTGGTGAGTCTCCTAGATGTGGCGTAACACCGTCTGCGCAAGCGAGGTGCAGGCCCTGATCTGAGGCGGGGCCCAGGTTGAGTTCTGTCCAGCAACACCCCACCCCACCCCGGGAGGTGAAGGCCGCCAGGTTTTCACCTCCCTTTTCTTTGACTGCTGTGCCCGGAGAAGGCAGCGGCAAGCGGCGCACGGTTGGGCGCCGCGGCAATTAGGAATCAATGAGCTTTTGCGCCCGTGGGTTACGATTCCTATCTGCAGGAGATGCAAGGAAAGCCGTGCGCCGGTCAGCGCATCGTTGGAACCGCCTGGGGGGGCGTCTTGCGGGCGCGTTTGTCGGCGTAGAGCGTCTGGTCGGCGCGCTCGAGGAACTTGTCGGAGGTCTCGCCGGGTTCGTAGCCCACCCAGCCGGCGGAGAAGGTGACCGGGATTTTTTTTCCGTGATAATCCACTTCGAGCGGGCTCAAACGCGCCAGTAGCACTTGCACCTGCCCCACAGGACATTCCGGGAGAAGGACCAGGAACTCGTCGCCGCCCATGCGAACGGCCAGGTCGGAGACGCGGATGGCGCTGTTCAGCCGCGCGGCAAACTCTTTCAGCACCAGGTCGCCTGCGGGATGGCCGAAGCGGTCGTTGATCTGCTTGAAGTTGTTCAGGTCAATCGAGAGCACCGTGAGCGGGTGGCCATAGCGCCGCGAACGCTCGGCCTCGGCCGCGAGGCGCTGTTCCGCAAAGCGTCGATTGTAAAGACCGGTCAGGGCGTCAACGGTGGCCTGCTTGTGGAACTCCTCTGCGCGCGTCCGCAGATGGCCCATCGCGTCGAGCTGCTCGGTGAGCTGCCGCCGGAGCCGCTTGATCATCACCTGCTGGTAGATGGTGTAGGTGTTGAACAGCAGCACCAGTCCCACCAGCCCGCGCACAGACTGGTTCAGGCTGAACTGGAAGAACGGGTCCTCGAACTTCATCAGGCCCGGAAAGCTGAGCGACACCACCGCCAACGTCAGCAGCAGCATCACCACGATGGCCAGCGACCACAACCACCAGTCGCGCTTCTCGAGCTTCCGCAGAGTTGCCTGGATCTCTTGCATGCGGCTCTCCGGGGCTTCCTCAGGCAACGTCTGAGGTACTGTTGTCATGGATCGCTCGATCAGCCGGGGGGGGTGGGCCCTGCTTCCGTAATTATAATCGGCCTCAAAACTCGCCAAGAGAAAAACGGAGGATGCCTCTTGTCAGATAGGAAGCATTCGTCAGTCGGCTTCGCTGAACTTTTGCTCGGCGGCAGTGGAGTCGAAGGCCTCAGGGCAGGCTCAGTCGGCGGGAATGGGGCGAAACCTTGCGGGTGCGGCGACGCGGCCATTCACCGCGCTTCACAGCCTCGACGAAATGATCGGCTTCGCGAGTGGGCCTCGGGATGCGATAGCCGTCGGAGACTGCTAGGACCAACTCGAGGGCGCGTTCGAGCGAGATGCGATGTCCCTGCGAAACGAAGATCGGTTTGACGGAGTCGCGGGTACGCAGCACCGCGCCGATGGTTTCCCCAGGCATACTCCGGCCGCCCGGAGCATCCACCAGCGGCGTCCACTGCCCGGCCCGGCGGCCGGGCTCGGCGTGGGAGCCGATCAGGCGCGACTTCGCGCAGCCGATGGTGGGTCGGTCGAACAACACGCCCAGGTGGCAGGCGATCCCGAAGCGTCGCGGGTGCGAGTAGCCGTGCCCGTCGTAGAAGAGCAGGTCGGGCTCCTGCTCGAGCCGCTCAAACGCCGCCAGCAGCACGGGAACCTCCCGGAAACTCAGCAAGCCTGGAACGTAGGGAAACGTCAGCGGACGCTCGGCCGTGGCGCGCTCAACTTCGGCAAGCTCAGGAAAGTTGTACACGATGATGCCTGCGATGGCGCGGCGGCAGCGGAGGTCGAGCGCCACGTCCGCGCCGGCCACCCAGCGAATCGGCGGGAGGCGGTCGCGGAGTTCCATCCGCTGGCGTAGCTCAAGCTGAATCTGGCGAGCCTCGGCCGGGGTGACCTCCCAAGAATGCAGCGCGAGTGCCTTCATCGCTGCCTGCCATGGCGCGGCTTCATAGGGGCGAAGCTAAACCGCGGCCAACGGAGAGTCAAGCTGCCGATGAGCCGATGCCTTTCCGGGCGTATAATGCGCAGCAGCCACGGTGCGGAATTAGGAAGCGCCAACCACGCGCCTGGCGGTGCCCGGGAGCAGAGGAGGCGGTCGTGGTTCTGCAGGCGACCATCCGGGAGTCGGGAGACATCACCATCCTCGACCTCCAGGGGCGCGCCACCATCGGAGAGGACAACGACCGGCTGGCCCGCGAGCTGCGGAGGCTGTTCGAAGCCGGAAGGCGCAAGCTGCTGGTGAACCTCGGAGGCGTAACGAAGATTGACAGCTCCGGCATAAGCACGGTAGTGCGATCGTTCGTTGAGATGGGGCACTCGGGCGGGAGCCTGAAGCTGCTCGTGCCCGCCGGGCGCGTGCGCCAGGTGCTCTCGACAGCGCGCCTGCTGGCCGCCATCCCTACCTTCGAAGACGAGGCCACCGCGCTCGCCAGTTTCCGCTAGCGGGTCCGCGGCCGCAACAAATCAAAGCGTCATTCTTCCGGAACTGTTCACCATGTGATTAAAACTAGCCATCCGATAGCCACTGTTTTTGCCTGAGACACGGAAGCCAAAACCATGTTGTCGCTTCTGCTGAAGTAGCCCTCAGGCGCCCTTTTTCAGCTCGGTGAGGACCAGCCGGGCGACCTCTTTCAGCGTCTCAAACACGCCCCGGCCAGTGATGGCCACAGCTTCAACCGCCGGCTCGCCCTTGGCCTGCAATTGCTTCTTCAGGTCTTCCACCGGAAGAATGTTGGGCAGGTCGCGCTTGTTCAGTTGCAGCACGTAGGGGATGGTCCTGAAGATGAGATTGTGCTCCTTGAGGTGTTCCTGAAGGTTCTCGAGCGTTTCCAGGTTCGCGTCCATGCGCTCTTCCTGGGAATCGGCGACGAATACCACGCCATCGGCGCCTTTCAGGATCAGCTTGCGGCTGGCCTCGTAGAACACCTGGCCGGGCACAGTGTAGAGGTGGAAGCGCGTCTTGAACCCGCGCACGGTGCCCAAATCGAGCGGCAGGAAATCGAAAAAAAGCGTGCGGTCAGTCTCCGTTGCCAGTGAGATCATCTTGCCCTTCAATCCTGCGCCCGTATGGTCGTAAATCCACTGCAAGTTTGCCGTTTTTCCGCCCAAGCCGGGGCCGTAATAGACCAGCTTGCAGTTGATTTCGCGGGCGGGGAAGTTGATGAAGGGCACAAGTTCCTCGAAACGGCCGGGCGGCTACTTATAACATACGCCCGCAGGCAGGCCAATCTGCAAACCCGGGCGTGTTGCCTGAAAATGACATGTCGAGCGGGCGCACCGGCAATCGTGGGTTGCGGCCGCTGAAGGCGCTTGACTGATAGCTATATATAGAAGGGGGCGTTGACGCTTCTGCCAAGCTCTGCTAGCATGGGGGCATGGCACGCACCGGCAAGACGGCAAAGCGGCGCAGCGCGAGGAGTTCGCGGGCCTCGGCGCCGCGGCCTAAGTTATTGAAGGCAAAAGCTATATCTTCCTCTGGGGCAGGCCGAAAGCAGCCCCGTGAAATCGTGGACCCCCGCGTCCAGCAGCAGCTCAAGCAGTATGAGGAAGCAGTCCGGTATTTCCAGCAGCAAAAGTTTCACAAAGCCAAGCAAACGCTGGAAAAAGCGCTCGGCGGGCCCAGCAAGGAGCTCGCCGACCGCGCCCAGATGCATCTGCGCATTTGCGAGCAACGCATTTCACGTCCCCCGACCCCGAATCCGCGGACCCCGGAGGAGCACTACCAGCGCGGCGTGGCCATGATGAACCTGGGCCGCTGGGACGAGGCGCGGGAGCACCTGCTGAGGGCCCGCAAGCTGGCTCCCAAGTCCGATTACATCTTCTATGCCATGGCCGCGCTCGACTGCCTGACCGGCGAGGCCGAATCCGCAATGGAAAACCTGAAGGCGGCCATTGACCTGCGGCCCGAAAACCGCTACCACGCCCGCAACGACGAGGACTTCGCGTTCTTGCAGGAGGACCCCCGCTTCACCGAGCTGCTCTACCCGGAACGCGAGGGTTCCGGCGGGTAGCAAGATCGAACGTTCGGATTTGAAAGCCGACGCCAATCATCGCGTGCAACCCGTCCGCATCGTTTCGGTGGGCGGCGGCACGGGTCTTTCCGCGGTGCTGGGCGGGTTGAAGGAGCACGTGGCGCGCCGCCGGCAGGAAGTGGGGCGGCGTCCAATCGCTGATCTGGCGGCCGTGGTGACGGTCACCGATGACGGCGGCAGCTCGGGCCGGCTGCGCCGCGAATATCGCATCCTGCCCCCGGGCGACATCCGCAATTGCCTTGTGGCGCTCTCGCAGGACGAAGCCCTGCTCGGGCGCCTATTTCAATACCGTTTCCACGCGGGGCGCGGTCTGCGCGGGCACAGCTTCGGCAACCTGTTCCTAGCAGCGTTGAGCCACGTCACTGGTGATTTCACCGAAGCAGTCCGAGTGAGCAGCCAGGTGCTGGCCATCCGCGGCCGGATCTTTCCTTCGACGCCGCAGAACGTCACGCTCGAAGCGGTGATGGAGGACGGCCGGGTGGTGGCGGGCGAGACGCGGATTGCGCGGAGCGGCAAACGCATCCGGCGCGTGCGCCTAGTGCCGCGTCGCGTGCGGCCCCTGCCGGAAGTGCTGCAGGCCATCGCTCAGGCGGACCTGATCCTGATCGGCCCGGGTTCGCTCTATACCAGCATCATCCCCAATCTGCTGGTCGCCGGTGTGGCCGAGGCGATCGAAAAATCGCCCGCCATCTGCGTTTACATCGCCAACCTCATGACCCAGCCGGGCGAGACCCAGGGCTACTCGGTGGCCGACCATGTCCGGGCCATCTACCAGCACACCCGGCGGCGGTTCGTGGACTGGGTCGTAATCAACCACCAGGCGGCTTCGCCGGCGGTGGCGCGACGTTATCGCGCCCACGGCGCCGAGCCGGTCTGCGCCGATGTGGGCGAGCTGCAGCGCATGGGCCTACGCTGCGTCTTCGATGACCTGCTCGAAGAGCACGGCGTGGTGCGTCACAACCGCGAGCGACTCACCCGCCTGCTGCTCGAAGAGTTCGTCGAGCGCCCGCCGGTTCGCTGAGCCCGGCTGGCTCCCGCAGGCCACGCACTTTTTCCTGGTTGCGCTTCCGGCCGAAAACTTCGAAGCCTGTTTTCCCGCGCCTTGCGTGGTCGCGCGGGTGTCCGTATACTGGCCCCCGCCGCGACTCATTCGACCGGGGAGAGACTGCCATGGTCACTGTCGCCGTTCAAAACGAACTGAACGTTTACGAGTCGGCGGAAGCTCGCTTTGAAGTCGCGGCGAAGAAGCTGGGGCTGGAAGAAGGGCTCTACAAGTACATGAAGTACCCCAACAAAGAGATCACCGTGTACATCCCGGTGGCAATGGATAGCGGCCACCTGGAGGTGTTCATCGGTTATCGCGTGCACCATTCGATTGTGCGGGGGCCTTGCAAGGGCGGCATCCGCTTCGCTCCCAACGTCACGCTCGACGAGGTGCGCGCCCTAGCCGCCTGGATGACCTGGAAGTGCGCGGTGGTGAACATTCCCTTTGGCGGTGCCAAGGGCGGCGTGATCTGTGACCCGAGCAAACTCTCCAGCGGCGAGGTCGAGCGCATTACGCGCCGTTACACCGCCGAACTGAGCGAGTGGATCGGGCCGGAGCGCGACGTTCCTGCGCCCGACCTGGGCACCAACGAACAGACGATGGCCTGGGTGATGGATACCTACTCGATGCATGTGCGCCACACCACCACGGCGGTGGTGACCGGCAAGCCGCTCGAATTGGGCGGCTCCCGCGGGCGCAAGGAGGCCACCGGGCGGGGCTGCCAGATCGTTTGCGACAAAGCCCTTACCAAGCTGGGCAGGAAGCGCGAGAACACCCGCGTCATCGTGCAAGGCTTCGGCAACGTTGGTTCGATGGCGGCGCTGCTGATGCATCAGGCGGGGTACAGAATTGTCGGCGTAGCCGACATCCATGGCGCGCTCTATAACGAAAAAGGATTCGACATCGCCGCGCTGCTCGACTGGGTCCATGGCCAGCACCGCCCGCTGCCCGATTTCCCGGCCGGCGGAGCCCGGCTCTCCACCCACGACGTGCTCTTCCAGCCGTGCGACATCCTGCTGCCCGCGGCAGTTGAAAACCAGATCACCAGCCAAAACGCGCACCGTGTGCAGGCGTTCATCCTCTGCGAGGGCGCCAACGGGCCCACTACCGCGCCAGCCGATGCAGTGCTGGAGAAGAAAGGCGTCTTTGTCATCCCCGACATTCTGGCCAATGCCGGCGGCGTCACCGTGAGCTATTTCGAGTGGGTGCAGGACCGCCAGGGCTTCTTCTGGCGCGAAAGTGAAGTCAACGAGCGCCTGCAAGACGTCATGGAGAACAGCTTTGATGAAGTGGTGCGGTACGCGGAAACCCACGGCGTGAATAACCGCATCGCCTCCTATATGTTGGCGATCGACCGCGTAGCGTTCGCGCTAAAACTTCGAGGGATCTACGCCTAGGAGAAGCTAGGAGAGAATGAGTCGGAGCGGCCCACCAGGCCTCGTGGCGTCCGGCCAGCCCATCGCGCATGCCTGCTGATTCCATCTCGCCGGGTCACCCGAAGAGTGAGGACGAGCACCGGCGCGACATCTGCACGGCCGGCCGCTGGTTCCACCAGCGGAGCTTTGTGGCCTCGACCGACGGCAATATCTCCGTCCGGCTCGACCCTCGCCGCGTGCTCACCTCGCCCACCGCCATCTGCAAGGGCATGATGGCGCCTGACGACCTCGTCATCACCGACGCCCAGGGCGGCAAGGTCGCCGGGCGGCGCAATGCCTCCTCCGAGTTGGACATGCACCTGCTCATTTATCGCCGTCGGCCGGACGTCAATGCTGTCTGCCACGCCCATCCGCCGGTGGCCACCGGCTACGCCGCGGCCGGGCTGCCGCTCAATAAGGCGTTGGTCAGCGAACTGGTGCTCTCGCTGGGGTGCATCCCGGTGGCGCGCTATGGCACGCCGGGCACGCCGGAGCTGAGCAATGCGCTTGAGCCGCTGGTGCAGCACTACGACGCCATCCTGATGGCCAACCACGGCGTGGTCACCTACGGCCCCGACCTGCTGACGGCCTTCTTCCGCATGGAGACCGTCGAGCACTTCGCCCGGGTGTCCCTGGTAACTGAGCTGCTTGGCAAACAGGTCTTGCTTTCTAGCGGCGATGTGGAAAAATTGCTCGCGGCGCGGGCGCGGTACGGGGCCACCACCGCCGCGCAGGTCGGCCCGGGGTGTCCGATCACCGCGGAGGTTTCCGATAGCGAAGCTTCGGGAGGAGCGGGCGAGCGCATCACCGTGACACGGGAAGAGCTCGAAGCGCTGATTGAAGAGGCCGTGCAGAGCGACCGCTCGCGGCGGTAAGACCGTTCGGTTTTTTCGAGTGGTTTAGAGGGTACGGCTTCAGGCGTGCCGTCTAGAGCCAGATTCAGCGGGGCTTCAGCCGCTGAGGACAGTTTTTGATTTTCGGCCCTGCAGATCACGTTGGACTTTGAGGGGGAGGATGCAGAATGGGTGAAGCACTGGGAATGATCGAGACGCGTGGCCTGATCGCGATGATTGAAGCCTCGGACGCCATGACCAAGGCGGCCAAGGTGACGCTGGTGGGCTGGGAGAAGATCGGTTCGGGTTACGTGACGGCACTGGTGCGCGGCGACGTGGCGGCGGTCAAGGCCGCTACCGATGCCGGCGCGGCAGCGGCTCGGCGCGTGGGTGAGCTGATCGCGGTCCACGTTATCCCGCGGCCGCACCAGTCGCTCGAGGACGTGCTGCCTATCGGCAAGACGGCGGTGGCTGCGGCCTCGCGGTAACCCGCGCTGAACAGCGAACGGCCGCGCCGGCGCAGAGCTGTCGCTGGCGCTGAAGTTTCTGCCGTTCCGGTCTTTTGACTTTCGACTTTTAGTCTGCACTATGATTCTGGCGCGCATCGTCGGCACCGTTGTTTCGACGCGGAAGGACCCGCGGCTCGAAGGCAAGAAGCTTCTGGTGGTGAAGCCCGTCTCACCCGAGGGCGCGGATGAAGCCGGTTATCTGGTGGCCGTGGACACCGTGAGTGCGGGCTTTCGCGAGACGGTGCTGGTGGTCTCAGGCGGCTCGGCGCGCAACGCCGCCGAGTGCAAAGATCGTCCGGTGGACGCCGCCATTGTCGGCATCGTGGATTCGGTCAAGCTCGACGCGCAGCACGAGGTCGAGCTCACCACTGCAAGGAGGAAGTAGAGAAAGTAAACGAACCAAGGCAACTGAAGCTGTCCCGTAAGTGCAGCTCGCATCTTTCTTCGCGGGACTTTTCTTTCGACTTGGACTTTTGACTCTCAACTGTCTGAAATGATGCTGGGCCGCATAATCGGCAACGTCGTCTGCACGATGAAAAATGCCACGCTCGAAGGCCGGAAGCTGCTGCTGGTGCAGCCGGTGGACCGCCACGGACGCGACAAGGGGCGCGCATTCGTCGCCGTGGACGCGGTGGGCGCCGGCGCCGGTGAAACCATCTACTGGTGCCGCGGCCGCGAGGCCAGCTTCCCCTTCCTGCCGGGGGAAGTCCCGACCGAGGCCACCATTGTCGGCATTGTAGACGCTATTCACATTCCCTCGACCGAAGTGAAACGATGAAATACGGAACGCTCGAAGAGACGCCCTGCATTCAATCCGCCGAGGAGTTGCAAGTCGCGACTGAATTATTGGCGGAGATGCCGGCGCGTGTCGAAGCGATGCTTGCGGGCCTTGACGAAGTGCAGCTTCGCTACAAGCCGAAGCCGGAGATTTTCTCGATGGTGGAGAACCTGCTCCACCTGCGCGACATCGAAATCGAAGGCTATTCAAAGCGGCTGCGGCGCATCCTCGCAGAAGACACCCCGGCGCTGCCCGACATTGACGGGACGCGCCTGGCTATCGAGCGGCACTACAACGAACAGTCCGTGGCGCCGGCGTTGGCCGAATTTTCGGCCGCCCGCCGCGAAAATGTCGCACTGCTGTGCGCCGTCACCCCGGCCGATCTAGCTCGCAAAGCGGAGATGGAAAAGGTGGGGCGCATCACCCTGGCGCAACTGGTCCAGATGTGGCGCGAACACGACGCCGGTCACCGCGCCGAACTCGCCGAGCTGCGCTGCGAGCTCGATAAGTTATAACCCGCGCTTGTGAAGATCATGTAAGAGCGGGCTTCACCGTATGCTCATCGGCCGCGTCATCGGCGACGTTGTGGCGACGCAAAAGTCGGCCTCGCACGAGGGCCGCAAGATCCTCGTCGTCCAGCCGCTCAACCTGGACGGCTCGGACCGCGGCGAGGCCGTGCTGGCGCTCGACGCGGTAGGCGCGGGCATCGGCGAGCGGGTCCTGATCGTCAACGAAGGTTTTTGCGCGATGACTGCGGTCGGACGCCCCAACTCTCCCATCGACGTCGCCGTGATCGGCATCATCGACACGGTGGACCTGGTTGACGACGTCAAGTAGTTCTCTCTGCCTCCCTGCTTCTTTGCTTCCTTGCCTTTCATTTCTGCGCGCCGCGTTGACACGCTTGCCACGCTAATCAATAATCGCTGCGCATGATTGGACACCTCCGCGGCAGGCTGGTGGACAAACGCCCGAACCAGGTCCTGGTGGACGTGGGCGGCGTGGGCTACCGGGTGTACATCCCGCTCTCGACGTTTTACGCCCTGGGCGAGCTGCATGGCGAGGTCAGCCTGCTCGTGCACACGCACCTGCGCGAAGACGCCATCGCGCTGTACGGTTTCCTGACCTCTCGTGAGAAGCATTTCTTCGAGCTGCTGATCTCCGCCTCCGGCGTGGGCCCGGGCCTCGCGCTGAAAATCCTCTCCGGGATGAGCGTGGAGGAGTTGGTGCCGGCCATCCGCCGCAGCGACTTAGTGGTGCTGACACGCATCCCCGGCGTGGGCAAGAAGACCGCCGAGCGCATCGTGGTCGAACTGCGCGATAAGCTGGCGGCGATGGAAGCGCCCGAGGAGGCCAGGCCCGCCTCGCGCACCGGCCTCGAGGCGGATGTGGTCTCGGCCTTGCTCAACCTGGGCTACGACCGCCGCGCCGCCGAAAAGGCGGTTGAGGAGGCGCAGCGTAACGGCGGCGGTGCGAGCTTTGAGGCTCTGCTGCGCGCCACGCTGCAACAATTGAGCAGCGCGGCGCAGAAGGGTGCTCGGGCAGGCGGGTGACACCGGCGCGACGACGAAGATGACGAAACCGCAGATGCAGCGATCGCCGCAGCGTATCGTTTCCGGGCAGGCGTTTGACGAGGACGCGCGCATTGAGGCCAGCGTACGGCCCAAGCGCATGGCTGACTTTGTCGGGCAATCGCGGGTGAAGGAGAACATTTCCATTGCCGTCGAGGCGGCGCGCAGCCGTGGCGAGGCACTCGACCACGTCCTGCTCTACGGGCCGCCGGGCCTGGGTAAGACGACGCTCGCGCAGATCCTCTCGAACGAGCTGGGTGTGGCCATCAAGACCAGCTCCGGGCCGCTGCTCGAGCGCAAGGGCGATTTGACCGCCATCCTCACCTCGCTCGAGCCCCGCGAGGTCTTTTTCCTCGACGAGATCCATCGCCTGATGCCGGCCATCGAAGAGATCCTCTATCCGGCGATGGAGGACTACCGCATTGACCTGATCATCGGCCAAGGGCCGGGCGCGCGCATCCATCCCTTCCAATTGAACAAGTTCACTCTGGTCGGAGCCACCACCCGCGCCGGGCTGATCACCGCGCCGCTGCGCTCGCGCTTCGGCATCGTGCACCGGCTGGACTTCTACACCGCCGACGACCTGGTCGAGATCGTCCGCCGGTCGGCAAAGATCCTGGGCATCACGGTGGACGACGCAGGCGCCACCGAGATCGCCCGGCGGAGTCGCGGCACGCCGCGGGTGGGCAACCGGCTGCTGCGCCGCGCCCGCGATTTCGCCGAGGTGCGCGCCAGGGGCCAGGTGACGCTCGAAGTGGCGCGCGAGGCGCTCGAGATGCTGGGCGTGGACGAGCACGGCCTGGACGAGGTGGATCGCAACCTGGTGCTCACCATCATCCAGAAGTATGCGGGCGGGCCGGTGGGGTTGAACACGATTGCGGCGTCGCTCAGCGAGGAAGAAGACGCCATCGAGGAGATCTACGAGCCTTACTTGATGCAACTGGGCCTGCTCGACCGCACGCAACGCGGGCGCGTGGCCACCGCACTCGCCTACAAGTATTTCGGCCTCGACGCCCCTCGCCGCCAGCCGAACCTGTTTTGACCTCCAACCTCGCTCTCTTTCCGTGTGTTCCGCGGAGCCCTCTGTGGTTAGAATTGCGACCATGGCGGAGGCGAAGACCATCTACCTCTCGCTCGGCTCCAATGTGGGTGATCGCGCCGCGCAGATTGCGCGCGCCGTCGAAGCGCTCCCTGCAGCCGGCGTTCGGGTGGCGCGCCGGTCGGCGCTCTACGTCACCGAGCCGGTGCCCACTGCGGCGGGCCGGACGCAGAGATGGTTTCTGAACTGCGTGCTCGAAGCGGAGACCGCGCTGCTCCCGCGGCAGTTGCTGCGCGTTCTGCAGGAGGTGGAGCGAAGCCTGGGGCGCAAGAGGCTGGTGCGCCGCGGCCCGCGGGCGATAGATATTGACATTTTACTGTATGGCTCGAGCGTGGTGCGCGCGCCGGACTTGGAGGTGCCGCACCCGCGGCTGGCCGAGCGGCGGTTCGTCCTGGTACCCTTGGCCGAGCTCGCTCCCGGGCTGCGCCACCCCACCCTGCGCAAGACGGTGGCGGAGCTGTTGGCGAAGACGCCGGACCGCAGCCAGGTTCGCCGCTGGCGCGGCTGAGCAGAAACGAGGGTCGGAATTCGCCCGCAAAAGTCGGAGGGACGCCCGACGCAGCGAGCGGCCCTCCGAACCACCGTTAAGCCCGTTGGATGCGTCCTTAGCTGGTACGGTGGATCTTGAGCCAGTGCAGCGTGAGGTTTACAGGCCGCAGGGCTTGGAGTTCGATTTCGGCGTAGCGGCCTTGGATCACCTGGCGCCAGCGATAGACGCCAGGCTCGCTCTCGACGCTTTCGCGGCCTTCGAGCGGCCTCAAGAACTCGCGGGCGTCGTCAGCCGAGGCCGACTCTTTGGTTTGCGGCCGCGCCAGCGCCTCCACGACATAGCTGCGCAGCAGCTTCGACCGGTAACGCTCGAACATCGCCGGCGAAGCGAAGACATCGCTCCAGGCCACCTCGGCGCCATAGGCCACTACGACGCCCACGACGTGCTCGCCCTTATTGAGCTTGGCTACGGCGCGGTTGAAGCGTCGCTCGACTTCTTCGGTAAACGTCTCGATCGGCACGCCCACCGCCGATGACTGGTAGAGCTTGGCGTAAGATTCGGTCTGAGCCTCCGTAGCGACCGCGGCATCCAGGGTCTGCGAGGAAATCCGCGGCGGCGCCGCGGCGACCCCACCGCTCGCCGTGGAGGTTGTTCCCCCGCGCACGGCGGCCCAAACATCGGTTTGCTTCTTGTCCACTGCGGCGCGTTCGCGCACGCTGGGGTGGACAATCGTCTTGGCCGAAGTGAACTTCGACCCGGCGGACCAGCGGCCATGCTCCACGCAGAACACATCGAGCGGCAGCGGGTCAGCCCCCGGCGCGACGATGCGGTCCTTGGCGACGATGCGGTCCTGCTTACCCCCGCTGACCAGTTCGCCGGCCAGCAGCACCAGCGGTTTCTTGCCGCGGTTGATCAGCACTAATTGGTTGACCGACGCGCCACCCTGCAGCGGCAGCCCCATAGGCGCGCCGTCGCGCGTACGCCGGAGGATATCGCCGCCCTGCTCGGCTACCACGACCTCGCCCGAGGCCAGCCCTTCCTCCAAAGTCATGAAGCCGCTGGTCTCCGCCGCCTCGGGGCTCACCACCGGGAAAATCGTCAGGTTCTCGTAGGTGGCCGGCTCGGCCAAACGCCAGCCGCCGGAGCTTTGCCGTACCGTCTTTTGCCCGCTGGCTCCCCGCGCCGCCATCAGGCACACGCCCAGCGACGCAACTCCTAAAAGTCCCCAGGTAATGCAACGTTCTCGGTCCATGGCCTCCTCCAGAAACCTCCGCGTACCAGCTACCCATCCGGCTCGGGTTTGCGCTTCGAGCAGGGAATGGGTTCCATTGGTCTGAACGGACAGGCCAGGATTTCTTGCAGGGTTTTTTGCGGGTAGGAGAGGCGCTTGTGGCCAGGCGCCAGGGCGGCCGGACCGTTACTGCCTATCGGCGGCCGGCCGGTTCCAGGAGGGGGCGTGCCGCCGGGCCGATCCGGCTAGACAGAGCGCCTATTCGCGAGCAGGCTGCTTCTTCTTTTTCTTGCGTTCCTCTTCTTCCTGCCGCTCGAATTCGGCGATCTCTTCCTCCGACATCATATAGTCCTCACGGGAGGCGAACATGGAGGTCTCGCGGCGGTCGCGGCCGGAGCGGCGGTCCTTCCCGCGGCGGTCGGAGCCCTTGTACTCATAGCGGACGCGCCGGATGGGCGCAGGGATGGCATTGGTCTCCAGTAGCAAATCGCTGACTTTTTCGAGAAAGTCGTGCAGGTGGAAGGGCTTGAGCGAGTACGGCAGGCGCTCCCGCTCGAGTACCGGCTGGGCCACAGCGCCGGCCAGCTCCGGCACCAAGAACAATACCCGCGCCCGCGTCCGACCGGCTTCGACCGCGGCGGCCAGCGCCAGCTCCTTGAGCGTGCTGAACAGCGGCCCGTCCAGCCCAGTCATGGCCACGTTGACGATGACCAGCGTCCAGTTGGTGCTGGCAAGCTCGGCCAGCGCCTGGTGGGCCAGCGGCACAATCTGCAGCTTCCAGCCATCCGAGTCGAGCACATGCCGCAGAGCGGCCTGGCTCGCTTCGTCATCGTCAATGATCAGGATGCGGACCGGGTTCACATGTGGCTCCCGCCATGGCTCCACCGAGTATATTCTCCTAACGGCGGGGTGAGGTGGGAAGACCGCGGCGGTGAAGCGCAGATCAGTCAATCCCAATGCTAACGATATAATCCAGGGGGGGCATCCCGGCAAGGCCACAGTGAGACCACCCATCGGCCAGGCTTTCCGACGCGCGCTCCGGCTGCGATGCCCCAACTGCGGGCAAGGGCGGATGTTCGTTCGATGGTTGCGAATGTACCCGGATTGCTCCCGGTGCGGATTGAGTTTTTTCAGGGAATCGGGCTACTACGTCGGGGGGATGATCATCAATTACGCGGTCACCGCGGCGCTCGTCACGACCGCCTACTTAGTTCTGTTGCTCTTTCCGGATGTGCCGGGGCTCTCGCAGGAGGTCAAGATCGCTGTGGCTTGGCTTTACCATCCTTTTGTCGCTCGCGCTGATGCGGCATTCCTATAGCTTTTGGCTCGGCTTCGATTATTGGATCGATCCCTGGGAGCCGCCGGTGTCAGCCGGCGGCCCCCGGCACGCCCGTTGGCCGGGTGAAGGACGCGGGCGCTGAAGAGACTGCGGAACTCGGCTGGCGGCGCCCCCAGCCAATTCCAAGGAGCGATTGACAAGCGATTAGGTATTCTTCTGATTTTACTAGCAGTTTCGCAAACCCTTGCCTGGTGACCACCGTCCGTCATGGCAACATCCCTGGGCTAGCGTTCGCGTACGGCATAAAAAGGGCTTGACAAGGCGAAGAAAAAGCGAATACAATCTGGGCCTCTGGCAGCGAGGCGGGCCATGGCCACTTCTCCCAAACCCACTCCCTCCTTATTCCCCACTGTCCCGTTCCAGCGGGACTCCGAGCAGCCGGCCGCTCCCCGACCACAGCTTGCCCCGACGAAGTCGGGACCAGCACCGGGACCTGCGGCTGAGCTCGTCGGCATTGCCCGCCTCGCCGCTGCCTCCCCTCGCGCCGGCTGCAAGCGCGAGACGGAATATTTCCTTCTGCCGGTACGCTCTATCCTGAACCGCTGCGATTCCGACCGCGTGCCGTTCACCTGGACGGTCAATCCGTACCGCGGCTGCGAGTTCGGCTGCCGCTATTGCTACGCCCGCTATACGCACGAGTACATGGAGCTCGATGGCGGCGAGTTTGAACGCAAGATCTACGTCAAGCAGGACGCCGGGCCACTGGCGGCGCGCGACCTGGCCACCGAAAAAATTTGGGGCGAGCACATTGCGATCGGCACAGCTACCGACCCGTACCAGCCGGCCGAGCGCGAGTACGGCGCGACGCGCGCCATCCTCGAGCAGATGGCCGCCCGCGACGGTTTGAGCGTTTCGATCACCACAAAGTCCAACCAGGTGGTGCGCGATCTTGGCCTGCTCTGCCGCATCGCGGACCGCTCGGCGCTCTACATCAACATCACCGTCACCACGTTGCGGCCGCGCTTGGCGCGGCTGCTCGAGCCGCGCGCTCCGCGGCCCGACCTGCGCCTCCAGGCGGTGCGGGCGCTGCGCGAGGCCGGCCTGGCGGTGGGCGTCAACGCCATGCCGGTGATCCCCGGGCTTACCGACCGCGAAGCCGATCTCGACGCGCTGGCCCGGGCGGCGCGCGACGCCGGCGCCCAGTGGTTTTCCGGCAACGTGCTCTTCCTGATGCCCTCGGCGCTGAAACAGTTCCTGCCGTTCATTGAACAGAAATTCCCGCGGCTGGCGCGGCAGTATCGCGACTGGTATGCCCGCTCGGGCTACGCACCGGAAGCCTATCGCCGCGAAATTGTCGAGCGAGTGAGGGCGCTGCGCGCGAAATATGGTTTCACGGCGCGGCCCTATGAGGCCGATCGGCTCGCCTGGCACTCGCCGCAGCTTGCGCTCGCACTCGAGGCTCCTGCTGAGCCCGCACCGGACCAGGCAAGTCCGCCGTGGGGTGTGCGGCTGCCACCTCTGGTTTCTTCCCTCTCGACGACGCCGGCGCGCCGCCTTTGCGCCCTGCACCCGACCGAACAGGGCGGCGCCGGCGCGCCCTGATTCTCCTATAGTGGAAAGGGCCATCCGCCGCGGCGGATGGCCCTTTGTGTTCGTAGGATGCTGCTCGATCTGTGAGTCGTTATTTCTTGGGCGGCGGCCCGCCAACCTTGAAGATTACCGCGCGCAGCACGAAGCTGCGGTTGGCCGGGGCATCTACCAGGCTGAAGTAGTGCTGCCGGATTTGCGCCCTCTCCTCATCGGAGCGTTTGCTGAAGGCTGCCTCGAATGCGGCGTTGATCTTGTCGGCAGCGGCCAGGTTGGGCATCGAGACCCAGAGGAAGTGGGTGAACGAATCGGTGGTGCGCACTTCTTCGACGCTGAGCCCGTAAGCCCCGAGCGTGCCGTCGGCCAGCAGCTTGTCGAGTATCGGCTTGTCGTATTTCTCAAAGAGCTGCCGGTACTCGCGGCCTTTGCCGGGCAGGACGCGGTCGGTTTCGATCCAGGTATAGGGCAGCAATCCGGCCGGCGGCGGTGCGCTGCTGTAGTTAGCCAGGACGTCGCGGAAGAGCCAGTCCTTAGTCTTATCTAATTCGTAGACCTCCTGGATGCGTTCGGCAGTTGCCTTCGCCCCTTTGCTACCCTTCTTGCGGACATCGTCGGCGGCCTTTTTCTCCTCATCGGCCAGTTTTCGGAGCTGTGCGCGGATGGCGTCCTGGACCTGCTGCACGCCGTCCATGTTGGCCACCGCATACCAGATGCTGTAGTTCGCCTGGCCAGGGGCGCGCATCAGCGGGGTGTCTATGCCCCAGGCCATGATCACACCCTCGGCCATGAGTTTGTCGCGGACGGGTTCGCCCACGGTCTTGACCAGTTGCATGAAGTCGCCCTCTTTGCCCGGACGGACGTGATAGTCGGAAACAAACGTCAGCCCCTGGGGTGGTTGCTGAGCGTAAGCCGACCCAGCGCACCATACGAGCGCCAAGGCCAGCGCAAAAATGATTTTCGTTCGCATGCGTTCCTCCTGCGGAGATCGCGAGGGCAGGACTGCCCCCCGCGGTGAGCTTCGGATGTCTGAAAAACCAGGCAGGAAACTCGCCGCTCTTCTACCATCGGCCGGCAGCGCAGGTCAACGTGTTTCGCCCATGCGCGCCTGGACCGCTCTACGGCGTGATAATGCGCGACTGCGCGCGCGCAAGCTCTGGGGCCCGAGGAAACTGGGCGCGCAGAAACGTGAGAAAACCTCGCGCCCGCGGCCGGCCGTTGGTGCGGTGCCGCCCCACGCGCAGCAGGAAGACGAGCAAATGGAAAATCTCGGTGTCCTTCAGGCGGTCGAAGCCCGGGCGGTCAGCGTTCTGCTGCTTGAAGTCCTGGATCATTTTGACCAGCTCGGCGTACAGGCCTTGCGGAAGCGCCGTGCCCGGCGGCTTCTCGTAGTAGATGCCCGAGCCGAGCGTGCGGTAGGTCTCCGCCAGGGCGGCCAGCGCCGCGAGCGCGTCGGCGTCCACCAGCGAAGGCTGCTCAACGGCGTACTTCAGGATGGTGTAGCTCAGTCCGGAGACCACCGGGCGGCGCTCGTGGATCAGGTCGGGCGAGAATTCAACATCGGGAAAAGGCACCTCGGCGGTCGGAACCGGCTTGCGGTGCTCCTCCTCGTAGCGGTGTGCGGCGACCAAGTAGGAGCAATCTGCAGGGCAATCGATCGTCACCTCGCGCCCGGTCCCGCAGCAGACCGCGCAGATCTTCTCGCCTTTGGCCGGACAATACCGTTCCGGCTTGCGTTTGTTGCAGATCGGACAGCTCATCTCACCCCGCGCTGGGACTCCCAGTGGCCGCGTCCGGGCAGCGCCGCAAAGTTTCCAGCCTACGGGAACTGCCCCACCGGCGCAATCCCGATCGCGCAGTGGAATAGTCTACTCACATCCCCCAGCGAAGTTGTTGTGCTCGAGCGGGAAGTGGCGGATGGAGTTGGCCGCCCGGCTGGGAGAGAGCCGGGCGGCGCTGGGGAGTCGACACATGGCCGCAGACACCCCTGCGGGTGGCAGCGGCGTCCTTGCGAGTTCCTCGCTACATGGATTTCTTGTCGGAGAGGTTCTTGGGTGATTTCTGGTTGAGCAGCGAAATCAACTTCTGCGCGGACGGGGGCACAGCCTCTTTGCCGTTCCGCACAATATCTCTCGCGCTGACTTCGTGGCCGTATATGCGCTTGTTGGCCTCGCCGTCCGGCCGCAGGGTCGAACCTTCAAGCGACACGCCGGCGAACAGCCCGCGCGCCCGCGAATAGGTAAGAATCTCAGCGCGCAGGGTGACGTCGGTGGCGGCGCTCGCGTCGCGACCCTTGGGGCCGGCCGCGGCTGAGGCGTCCGCGCCCAGCTTCACCTTGCTCGAAAGGATGGCGTCGGCGCCCCGCGGGTTCATCACCAACAGCACAAAGTCGGTGGCTTGCCCGCCGAGTTGCAGCCCGATGCTGCCGCCTTCGAGCGCGATCATCGAGGGCGCGCCCCACGGCCCGGTGAAGTGCTCGCCGCTACGGCAGGTCATCGCGCCGCGGCCGTAACTGCCGCCAATACCGATGGCGATTTTCAACACCGAGGGGATGACAATGACGCACTCGGCCTTATCGAGCAGATCCTGCGAGATGTCGTCGGGGATGTCCAGGATCTCTTTCATCACTGTGCCGGCGGTTTCGAGGCGGTCTTGCTCTTTGGAGTCTTTGCCCCAGAGTTGCATGGGAAGGCAGATCAATCCCAGCGCAAGCAAGAATGGCAATACTCTTTTCATGTTTCTTCTCCTTTGGCTGAGAGCGCCATCATAAAGGTTTTTGTTTGCCGAGCGCAACCCAGGCCGCTCGCCAGAAGGGCCGGCGCGGGCCGCCCGGCAGCGCCAGCATTCGGCTCAGCGCGGCCCCGCGGCAGCGTATTTTTCGATCCAGTCGAAGAATTCCTTGTACCAGAGCCGCGAGTTCTGCGGCTTGAGGACCCAGTGGTTTTCGTCGGGGAAATAGAGCAGGCGGGCGGGCACGTCCAGCATGCGCAGCGTGGTGTAGTATTCGAAACCCTGCGTTACCGGCACGCGAAAATCCTGTTCGTCGTGCACCACCAGCGTGGGCGTCTTGAAATTCTTGGCGTAGAAGTGCGGCGACTGCTGGAGCACCTTCTGCGGGTTCTCCCAAGGGAACGCGCCGAGCGCCCGGTCGCGCCCGCGTACCGTGTCCGAGGCCATCTGGGAGATCCAATCGTACACCCCGGCGTGGCACACCATGGCCTTATAGCGCGTGGTATGGCCATTCATCCACGCCATCATGTAGCCACCGAAGCTGCCGCCTGCCGCAGCGAGCCGGGCGGGGTCGATATAGCCTTTCGCCAGAAGGTAATCTGTGCCCTTCTCGACGTCCTCGAGTTCCCGCCTGCCGTAGTCGCCTGTCGTGGAATCGGTGAAGGCCTGTCCCCAGCCGGTCGAGCTGTGAAAGTTCACCGCGGCTACCACATAGCCCCGGCTGGCGAACAGATGCATGTTCCACCGAAAGTGGAACTGGTCCATCCACGCGCCGTGTGGCCCGCCGTGGACGATCTGTAGCAGCGGCCATTTCTTTGTCGGGTCGAAGCCGGGCGGAAAGATGACCCACATGTGGACCGGCTCGTCGCCCCAACCTTGGTAGATGATTTCCTTCACCTCGCCCAGTTGCCAGCCGGCGACGAGCAAGTCGTTGAAGGCTTCGATTTTGCGTTCACCCGTGCCGTCGGCCGAGGCAACATAAACCGCCGGCGGCAAGCCCATGGTGGTGCGCAGGAAGGCGAGAGCACGGCCGTCGCCCGAGCGAGCCAGGCTCGAAATGGTGCCGCCTGCCATGAGCGGCTTCGGGTCGCCGCCGGCGATGGGCAGCACCCAGATCGGCTGTTTCGCCTTGTCCTCGGCGCCGAAGTAGAGCCGACGGCTATCCGCCGACCAGACGGGGGCCTCGGCCGAGCGGTCCCAGTTCTCGGTCAGCACGCGTTTGGCTCCAGTGGCCCGCTCATAGAGTACGATGCGCTCCCGGTCGGCGTAAAAGCCCTTGATGGCCTGCCGCGTATAGGCAATCCATTTGCCGTCGGGCGAATAGCGCGGGTTGGTGTCGTTGGCAGGGTTGTCGGCGGTGAGGTTGGTCCATTTCCCGCCGGCCACTGGGATGGTGACGATGTCCTGGTTGGGGTCGTAGCCGAAGTCTTTGGTCAGGTCGGCGGTGAAGGCGATTTCGGTTCCGTCGGGCGAGATATCGTAGAAACCGGCCGAGGGCTCCTGGCGCACCAAACTCACGCCCGTCCCGGCCAGGATGTCGCGATGCTTGCCGGTTTCGACCTCTACAACAAACACGTGCGGCACACGGCCGTCGGCCAACCAGTGGTCCCAGTAGCGGAAGCCGGTGGTTTCGATGATGTAGGCTTTCACCTTCGCGTCGCGGCGGTCCTTTAGGCGCTGCGCCTGCTCCTCTTCGGTGGCGAGCTCTGGCCACACCCAGGAGAGGAACGCGATGCGCTTGCTGTCGGGAAACCACTTCAGCGCCAAGGCGCCCGTGGGAATCGTTGTCAGCCTGCGCGCCTCGCCACCGGTCGGCGAGATCAAATAGACCTGCGTCTCCTCGTCACCCTCGCGCTTGGCAAGGAACGCGATCCAGTTCGCATCGGGCGACCACGCCGGGGAGCTGCTGCGCCCCGAATGAGCGGTCAGACGCCGCTGCGCTGACCCATCGGTCGCGAGCAGCCAGATGTCCGATGTGCCTTTGTTCTCTTTCATGTCGTATGAGGTCAGTTCGACCGCGGCCCAGCGGCCGTCGGGCGAGAGCGAAGGCGCCCCCGGGCGCTTCACCGCCCACATCGCTTCCACGGTGATGGGGTGTTTGGCCTGCCCGGCGGCCGTGGTTACGACAAGCACGAGTCCGAGCGCGCAGATTACGAGGCGCGGCACCGGGGCGGCTCTGAGTGTTTTGGTCCGCCGGGCAAGAAAGTTTGCTGGCATGCGTTCCTCCTGAAATGCCGGTTCGCGTGCGGCAGCGAGTTGCGACGGCCCGACGCCTTCGAACCGACCTTGACTCGATAAAAACGCGGGCTCAGAATGCCGCTCGAAAGCTTGCCGGTTCCGCGATGGCGGATTGGACTATAATCCCGCGCCTACGGTTTTTCTAGCGCGGAGCGCAAATTGCCCTTGAATCGACATCTGCGCCGCGGCCTCCGGGCGGCGCTGTGCGCGGCGCTGTTTGCCGGCATCGCGGCGGCGCAGGAGGCGCCGGAAGCAAAGCCCCGCGCCGACATCTCCCGCTTCGGCGCCCGCGTCGAGGCCGCGCTCGGCGAAGCCCGCGCCGGGAAAGGTTTCTGGGGAGTGCTGGTGGTTGATGCCGACACCGGCGAGACCCTCTACGTGCTCAATGCCCAGCGGTATTTCGCGCCGGCCTCGAGCGCCAAGCTGTTCACCACCGCCCTGGCGATGGCCACGCTCGGCCCCAGCTACCGATTCCGCACGACCATCGAGACCCGCGGCGCCGTGGACGCCTCCGGGCGGCTCCGCGGCGACTTGGTACTGGTGGGCCGCGGCGACCCCAACCTCTCCAACCGCCGGTTCCCATTCAACAAGCAGATCGAGCGGGACGGCCCGCCGGAAAAGGTGCTGGCCGAACTTGCCGGTGCGGTGGTCGCCCGCGGCGTCCGCCAGATCGAAGGCGACATCATCGCCGACGACAGCTATTTTGTCTCCGAGCGCTTTCCCTCCGGCTGGACGATCGACGACATGATGTGGAGCTATGGCGCGGCGGTTTCGGCGCTGGCCGTCCAGGACAACACGATTACGCTGACCATCGGGCCCGGTGAGCGCGAGGGAGACCCGGCCCACATCGAAGTGGTGCCCTGGGCGGGCGACTACCGCTTCCAAAACGAAGTTCGCACCGGCGCGGCAGGATCCGACTGGAAGCCCGAAGTGGCGCGCGCGCCGGGTTCGCGGCTGTTTGCGCTCCGCGGCACGATCCCGCTTCGCGCCGAGCCTCGGACACTGTCAGTGGCGGTGGAGGAACCTGCCGAGCACGCGGCGCAGCTCCTGCTGCGGCTGCTCGAGGCCCGCGGCGTGCGCGTCTATGGTGAGGCAAGGGCGCGGCATTTATCCCGAGGGGAATCGAGTGGCGTCCGCGACACCAGCTCGGGAGGTCCAGCCGTGCTGGCAGAGCACATCTCGGTGCCGCTTGCCGAAGCACTGCGCCTGGCCAACAAGATTAGCCAGAACCTGCACACCGAGCTTCTGCTGCGGGTGGCGGCGCGGGAGAAGACCGGGGCGACGACGACCGAGGCGGCGCTGCAGTTTGCGCAGGATTTTTTCAAATCCATCGGGATTGCTGAAGGCGATGTGGTCTTCTTTGATGGCTCGGGGCTTTCGCGGCGCAACCTGGTGACCCCGCAGGCGGAGGTCAAGCTGCTCCAGTACGTGGCGCAGCAGCCGTGGGCCGCGGCGTTTCGCTCTACCCTGCCGGTGGCGGGCGAGGACGGTACACTGGCGGAACGGATGAAAAACACGGCGGCTGCCGGGCGCATCTGGGCCAAGACCGGCACGCTCGAACACGCCAACGCGCTGGCTGGCTATGCCGCCACCGTCCGCGGTGAAAAGCTGATCTTCGCCATCCTTGGAAACAACCACAACCTGCGCGGCGACGCCACCATCACGGTGGACGCCGTTTGTGTAGCGATGGTTGAAGAGCTCGGTGCCCCGCCCCCAGCGAAAAAGAAGCCGTAGGGGCTCCGGCCTGTCGTATGCCTGACTCCACGAGAATTGTGACCGTCTTCGGCAGCTCGCGTCCCCACCCGGGCGATGCCGATTACGAAGAGGCGCGCGAGCTTGGCGGCGCGCTTGCCGGCCGGGGTTTCATGGTTTGCTCGGGAGGCTACGGCGGCGTGATGGAAGCCGCCTCTCGCGGCGCCAAAGAGGCAGGAGGGCGGACCCTGGGCGTCACGGCGGAGTTCTTCCGCTCTCGCACAAATGCGTGGGTGGATGAGGAGATCCGCGTCAAGACCTGGCAGGAGCGCTTGTTTGAGCTGGTCCAGCGGGGCAACGGTTACGTCGCGTGCAAGGGTGGCACCGGAACGCTGGTCGAGCTCGCTGTGGTGTGGGAGATGCTGAACAAAAGGGTGATGCCGGCGAAGCCATTTGTCGTGCTGGGTGAATTCTGGCGGCCCATTCTGGAACGGGTCCGCGAAGTCGAATTGGGCCAGAAAAGGTCCTGGGGCGAAGCCAACAACCGGCTGATCCACGTCGCGCGCACGCCGGCCGAGGCCGCCGGCCACCTCGCTGAGCAATTGGTTGTCCGTTAGCAGGCGAAGCTGGACAATGGCGGTGTCATCCTGAGCCTGCTGCTGGAGCGATCCCGCACGGCGAGGCGAACTACGGCGGGCGAAGGATCTCACCCGAGCGGTTGAGATTCTTCGGTCGCCCGCCGTGGCGGACTCCCTCAGAATGACATCGTCATAGGAGCTGTTGCACGCCGTTCGTGGTGAACTGCGGCGAGCTCGAATCCTTGAGGCTCTGTGTCGCGTCCTGCCGAAGAAGTACTTGAATTTGACCGCTTGCGCGAGATCCTGCGCCGGTACACCACTTGCGCGCCCGGCCGCCGGGACGTTGACGGGCTCGCGCCCATCACTGACCGCGCCCGGCTGGAGGGCGCGTTTGCGCTGATCCGCGAAGCAATCACCCACCTGCGCAGCGGGGGCGAGCTGGGCTTCGGCTCGCTCGCCGACCCGGCAGCGTGGCTCGAGCGGCTGGACGCGCCCGGCGCCGCGCTCTCGCCTGCGGAACTGCTCGATGCTGCCTCGCTGCTCGATACGTCCGCCTGGCTGAAACAGAGTTTTCGCGCCGACGCCGCCCGCTGTCCGTTGCTGGCTGAACGCGCCGCAGCGCTGGCTGACTTCCGCTCGCTGGCTGCGGCCATCCGCCGCGCCATTCTGCCCAATGGCGAGGTCAGCGACGCCGCCTCGGCGGAGCTGAAGCGCATCCGAGGAAGCGTCGCCCGCACCCGCGACACGATCCAGAAGACGCTGCGGCAGATCCTTCGCACCCGCGGCGAAGAGCCCGGCGAGGACTACGTCACCCTGCGCAACGACCGCTTCGTTATCCCGGTACGCTCGGCCGATCGCCGACAGGTGCAAGGCGTGATGCACGGTTCGAGCGCCACCGGCCAGACCGTATTTGTCGAGCCGCTCGAGGCCATCGAGCTCAACAACAAACTCGTCCAGCTCGCCGAGGACGAAGCCGCCGAGATCGCCCGGATCCTGCGCGAGCTGACCGAGCGACTGCAGGCGGAGCTCGGGCCGATTCAGTTTGCTGCCGCGACCATCGGCGAGGTCGACTCCACCTTCGCCAGGGGCCGCTTTGCCCGCGAATTCAATTGCGCGCTCCCGGCCTTCAACGCCGATTCACGGATGGCGCTCGAAGCGGCGCGCCATCCGGTGCTCGAGGATAAACTGCGCCGTGAAGGCCGCGCCGTCGTCCCGATGACGCTCGAGCTCGGCGGGGACGAAACCGTGCTGGTGATCAGCGGGCCCAATACCGGAGGCAAGACCGTTGCGCTCAAGACTGTGGGACTGGCGGCGCTTGCGGCGCAATCGGGCATCCCGGTGGCGGCCGAGCGCGCCGAGCTGCCGCTGTTTGATCGTGTGCTGGTGGATATCGGCGACGAGCAATCCATCGCCGCCGACCTTTCCACGTTTTCGGCGCACATGCTGAACCTGAAGAGTATGCTCGAGGCGGCCACCGAGCACTCGCTGGTGCTGGCGGACGAGATCGGCACCGGCACTGCGCCCGAGGAGGGCTCGGCGCTCGCTGTCGCGCTGCTCGAGGAGTTCCGCAGACGCCGCTGCCTCACGCTTGCGACGACGCACCACGACCGGTTGAAGGCATACGCCTCGACGACGCCGGGCGTGCTCAACGCCGCGGTAGAATTCGACGAGGCCAACCTGCGGCCCACCTACCGGCTGCTCGTCGGCATGCCGGGCGTCTCGAGCGGCATCGAAATCGCCCGGCGCCTCGGCCTGCCCCAGCCGGTGGTGGAGCGAGCCCGGTCGCAACTCGCCCCCGAAACCCGGGAAGCCGCAGCATTGATCGCCTATCTCCACCGCAGCCGCGATGAACTGGAAGAGATCAAGCGGCAGGCCGCCCAGCAGGTGAAACAACTCGAAGCCGAACGGCAGAAATTGCAATCCGAATGGGTCGAGCGGCAACGCCAGCGGCTGAAGCAGCTCGAACAGAGGTTCGCCGAGGCGCTCGAGCAGCATGAGCGCGAAATCTCAAAGGCTGTGGAGGCGATCAAGGGGCGCGAGCTGCGGACACAACTTGAAAAGCAAGCTGGACGACGAGCCGTGAAGGCCCGCGGCGAAGCGCGCGAGGAAGCCGACGCCGCCGTTGTAGCGCACCTCGCCGAGTCGCAGCAGGACCTGGGTATCGCCGCCGAGGCTCAGCTCGAACCCGTCACGCCGGAGCAACTCGTGCCGGGCGCGCGGGTGCGCGTCCGCGGGCTTTCCGCGCCGGTCGTATTGCGCCGGTTTGACGCCCGCTCCGCCGAAGTCGAAGCCGGGCCCCTGCGGATGAAGGTCTCGCTCGGCGACATCACCGCGATCATGAGCGAAGAGGCCCAGCCGGGAATTGCCGGCCGTAGTAGCGGCCCCCCGCGGCCGTCCTCAGGGCAAGCACCATTCGGCTCTGCTCAAGACAAGCATGGCCCCGCCCCTGGGCACGAACGCCCCGGTAGTGGAATCACCGTTCATTCGCGGCCGAGCGAGGAGCCTTCTGCAGACGAAATCAACGTCATCGGCTGCACAGTCGAGGAGGCTACCCGTCGGGTAGACAAATTTCTCGACCAGGCGGCGCTCGCAGGCACCCCGCGCATACGCATCATCCACGGCCACGGCACCGGCGCCCTGCGCCGCGGCCTCGCGGAATTTCTGACGTCGCATCCTCTGGCCGAGCGCATTTCGGCCGAGGCCGAAGACCGCGGTGGCACCGCCATCACCGTAGTAGAATTGCGGAGCGAGAAGGCGCAGAACACGCCTCCTGGTTAGGCGAGTTTCAAGTTTCGCTTTTCGAATTTCAATTCTTATGGCCGAAGCTGGCTCCCTAGCGGATCGGGTGAAGCAGCAGGCGGACATTGTCCGCGTCGTCGGGGAATACGTCCATCTGAAGAAGAGCGGGCAGAATTTCACCGGCCTGTGCCCGTTCCATTCCGAGAAAACGGCCTCGTTCGCGGTGCACCCAGTCAAGCAAATCTACCACTGCTTCGGTTGCGGCGTTGGCGGCGACGTCTTCAAATTCGTGATGGAGGTGGAAAAACTCAGCTTCCCGGAAGCGGTGCGCGCGGTGGCGGAGAAGTGCGGCATCTCGATCCCCCGGCCGCGCGCGCGCACGCAGGAGGAGAAGCGCGAGACCCAGCAGCGCACGGCGCTGGTGGAGATGCATCGCGAGGCGGCGACATTTTTTGCGCGACAACTGGAGGCCACTTCCGAGGGTAAGGCGGCGCGCGCCTATCTGGAAGATCGCGGGCTCGACAGCGAGGCGATCGCTCGCTTCGGCCTGGGCTATGCGCCCTCGGGCGGCGACGCGCTCTATCGCCAGCTCAAGCAGAAATATCCGGACAAGCTGCTGGAGCTCTCCGGCCTCGTAGTGCGCGACCCAAGCGGGAGGCTCTACGACCGCTTCCGCCGGCGAATCGTGTTCCCCATCGCCAATGATTCTGGGAAGGTGGTGGCGTTCGGCGGGCGCGCCCTGGGCGACGACCTGCCCAAGTACCTGAACTCGCCTGAGACTCCGATCTACTCGAAGAGCAACGTGCTCTATCACCTCGACCGCGCCAAGGAGGCTCTGCGGCAGCGCGACTTCGCCGTGCTGGTCGAAGGCTACATGGACACGATCACAGTGGCGCGCGCCGGCGTGGCCAATGTGGTCGCCAGTTGCGGCACCAGCCTCACCGAGACGCAGACAAAGCTGCTCGGCCGCTTCACACGCCGGGTGGTGGTGAACTACGACCCCGACACCGCCGGCCAGGCGGCCACCGAGCGCTCGCTCGCCATCCTGCTCGAGCAGGGTTGCGACGTGCGCGTGCTGGCCCTGCCCGGAGGGGCCGATCCCGACAAGTTCATCCGCGAACAGGGCGCGGAGGCCTACCGCAAGCTGCTCGAGCAAGCTCCGGCATACGTAGACTATCTGATCGCCCGCGCCCGGCAGATGGACCTTTCGACCGGCGAGGGCAAGCTGCGCGCCGTAAATTTTCTGATGCCCTACGTGCAGCGCGTCCCCAACCGCCTGCTGCGCTCGGAATGGGCTACACGCATCGCCCAGCAGTTGCGCGTGGACGAGCCGGTGCTGCGCGAGTCGCTGCGCCGCGCCGCCGCCGAGCGCCGCAGCGAGGTGAAAGCCAAGCCCGAGCTGATGTCCCGAGCATCAAAGCCGGCCGAGCGGCGGCTGGTCCAGATGCTGGTCGAAGCCGAAGGCTTTCGCGACCGTCTCGCGGAAGAGCTTCGCTCGGCCGAAATGCACAAGGGGCTGGAGACAGAAAAGATTCTTGCGGCGCTGCTGGAGGTCTGCCGGACAGGTGAGCGTCCCGATTCCGCGGCTCTGGCAAACACGTTGGACGAGAAAGACCGTCGGCTGCTGTTTGAAATCGTCTTCGAACCGGCCGCCGAGCCCACCTGGGAAGAGGCCGAAAGTTGTCTCCGCGTGCTGAGGCGCCGGCAGGCGGAAGAAGAGCTTGCCGCAGTGCAGAAACAGATCGAGGAGCGTCCCGCGGCGCCCGGTGACGGCGAACTGCGCCGGTTGCTGGCGCGCAAACAGGAACTGCGGCAGCGCCTCGCTGAGCTGCCACAGTAAGATCCCGGACCGGGGAATGAGCCGGCCAGAAGGCGGCGCTACTGAAACGAGCGCCGCCACCTGCCCTGCTGCCCTGAGCGGAGCCGGTGAAAGCGAAATCGAAGGGCCCCAGTGGCTCCTCGTCCGCGGGCCTCGACTCGGTGCGGCCTGTTACCTGTAAGGAAACAAAACGGTTGACGGATAGGCCCGTCGGCGTGTAACTTGATTTGGTTGCGCGTGAAACGGGTGAGAGCCGTTGTGCATCCAATGGATGTGCGGCGGGGCAAGGCCAGGGCGCACTGAGCGCAGCGAGGCGTACAGTTACCTCACAGCGGGGAATTCACAATCTTCTTTGTCTTCATTGGGATAGCAGCGCCTATGTGTCCCTGTTGCCCCCTTGGAACGGCCGGGGGTCGCGCACGCTTTTCGCCCTGAGGCCTAATCCGGGAGGAAACCTTGGCGTTGGCGATTGAAGAAAAATACGACCAGGTCCGCCAGCTCATCAACATGGGCAAGGAGCGCGGCTACCTGCTCTACGACGAGGTGAACGACATCCTTCCGGCCGAGGTGCATTCGTCGGAGGAGATTGACGACTTGCTCTCGACCTTTGAGCGCTACGGCATCGACATCTACGAGGACGCCGCAACCGCCAAGGCGGCGCGCGCCGCCGCAGAAGCCGCCGAGACGGTTGAAGCCGAGCCCAAAGAGGAAGTCGCTACTGAGGAGGTCGAGCTCGATCTGACCCCCGGGACGCTCGAGAAGACCAACGACCCGGTGCGCATGTACCTGCGCGAGATGGGCACCGTGCCGCTGTTGACGCGCGAGGGCGAAGTGGCCATCGCCAAGCGCATCGAGCGCGGGCAACTGTTGGTGCTGAAGACGATTTCGCGCTCGCCGATCGTGCTCAAGGAGCTGCTGGCGATCGGCGAGGAGCTGCGCAAGGGCACGCGCTCGATCAAGGAGATCGTCCAGTTCGACGACGAAGAATTGACCGAAGAAAAAATCGAGAACAAGACCCGGCAAACGCTCCGGATTATCGACAAGATCGAGAAGCTTTACCAAGTGGGGCTGAGGCAGGCGGTCAAGCTCGAGCACACGCTGAAATCGAAGAAGCGCGCCTATTTGCGGGCTCGGCATCAGCTCGGCCGGACGCGCATCGAGATGTCGCTGCTGGTGCGCTCAATCGACTTCAACCCGCTCGAGAAGAAGCGCCTGATCGACAAAATGCGGCACACGGTCGAGCGGCTGCATTCGCTCGAGCGCGAGGCCGGCCGGCTGGAACGCCGCGCCGACGCCGCCCGGGGCGATGTCGCCGCCGAAGCGCGCAAGGAACTGCGCTCGCGCCGCTCCGAGCTGAAGGAGATCGAGGTCTCGAGTGAGGTCGGCCTCACCGACCTGAAGCGCACGCTCACGCTGATCCTCCGCGGCGAGGCCGAAGCCGAACAGGCCAAGAAGGAGCTGATCGAGGCCAACCTCCGCCTGGTCGTCTCCATCGCCAAGAAATACACCAACCGCGGCTTGCAGTTCCTCGATCTGATCCAGGAGGGCAACATCGGCCTGATGAAGGCCGTGGACAAGTTCGAGTGGCGCCGCGGCTACAAGTTCTCCACCTACGCCACCTGGTGGATCCGCCAGGCTATCACGCGCGCCATCGCCGACCAGGCCCGCACCATCCGCATCCCGGTGCACATGATTGAGACGATCAACAAGCTGATCCGCACCAGCCGGCAACTGGTCCAGGAGCTTGGCCGCGAGCCCACCTCGGAAGAGATCGCCAAGCGCATGGACATCCCTGTTGCCAAGGTGCGCAAGATCCTGAAGATTGCGCAGGAGCCGATCTCGCTCGAAACGCCCATCGGGGAGGAGGAAGATTCGCACCTGGGCGACTTCATCGAGGACAAGGCTGTCGTGTCACCCTCGGACGCGGTGATCAACCTGAACCTGAAGGAGCAGACCGCGTCGGTGTTGAAGACCCTGACGCCCCGCGAGGAAAAAGTGATCAAGATGCGGTTCGGCCTGGATGACGGCTCGGAGCATACGCTCGAGGAAGTGGGCCAGTCGTTCGCCGTCACCCGCGAGCGCATCCGCCAGATCGAAGCCAAGGCGCTGCGCAAGTTGCGGCACCCGTCGCGCTCGCGCAAGCTGCGCGCCTTCCTCGAAGGCCCCTCCCGCGAATACCTCTGATAGCTGAAGAGCAAAATCTCAAGCTGACTGACGGATCGCGGGCTCAGTCGTGTTCCGCGGGCGGATTATTCACTTCCGCGAATTGCCGGAGGCATGCTGGACAAAGGCAATTCTGATACCGGCTCCGTAGCAACGCCCGCGCCGAGTCGCTGAGTTCGACCTTCGCGCACCAGCAGGCTTCAAACTTTATTCCGCTGCAGAAGAACCGCCGCCCGCACCGCTCACAGGTCGAATTCTCGACAGAGTGAAATGCTTTCGAATCCTGCTGGCCTGGCGGTGTCATCGGTTTCTTGTTCTCCGTTGCTTATGAGGCGCGACGAGACGCACGACAAGCTGGCGCGCTGCAACGTCACTTCGGCGCGGCCGGAACGCGCACCGAGGTGGCGTACTGATAGACGAGCTGCACGCCGCGGTCGCTGCCGATTGTCAGCAGGCCCGCCAGCACCAGCAGGCCGGCCAGAAACACCTTGCGCAACCCGGCGGTGAAGTTTTTCCCGCGGAAGAAAGCCAGCATACACAGTCCCACGGCGGCGCTGGTGGTGACATACATCAATTTCTCGTGCAGCTCGAAGACATCGCGCGCCGGGCCGATCTCCGGCACGGCCTCCTCCGCGAGCAGGCCCGTGCCGACGGCAGCAAATGCCATGAGCGTTCCCAGATAGAGCAGCCGGGCGGCTGTGCGATGGAGTTCCTCGCTCGAGCGCAGCACTGCCAGCGCCTCAAACAGCAGCGCGCCCAGCCAGAACGCGATGGGGAAATGGACGAACAGGGGATGGTGATTCAGCGCGCCTTTCAGTCCCGGAAGAAACTCCATCGTCGCCTCCTTCGAGCGAGCCGAGCCACCCGGCATTCTCTCGCTCGGGCCTGCCGGAGTAAACCAGAAGATGTCGGGACGCCGTCTAGCCGCGGCCTCAGGCGGCGCTAGGCTGGGTCATGCGGGTTAGCGCTCGGGCGCGGGCAGCGGCCGCCACCGCGCCGCTGTACAAAACGCCCAGCACCAAAAAGGCGACCGTCAGGCTGACGTGCTGCGCCAGCCAGCCGAGCGAAAAGCTCATCCCGACCTGCAGCAGCGTCGAGATCACCGAGAACGCCGACTGCGTGCGCCCCATCAGCCGCCGCGGCACAGTGGCCATGATCGAAGATTGCGTCAGCACGCCGCCCAGCGCCCGGCAGCCTCCAAACAGCGCGTTCATCGCCACGGCGATCGCCAGCAGGTGCGCGAAGGGAAACAGGGCATGTCCCACGGCGAGCGTGCTCAAGGCAACCAGCAACACCGTCAGCGGGCGGTGCTGCGCCAGCGCGCCCGCGGCCAGACCACCGACGATTGCGCCCACCGCCCAGCCGGCCTCGATGTAGCCGAAGCCGCGAGCGCCTGAATGAAGCAGGTCGCGCGCCAGCGCCACAACCAGCACGTTTCCGCTGAGCACCCCGGCCATCATGCACGAGTAGGTCAACCCCAGCGCACGCACCCGCGGCTGCGTGCGCAGATAGCGCAAGCCTTCTTTCAGATCGGCGAGCATGCCCACGCCGAGGCCAGGCTCGACGATCGGCGGGATCACCGCCGCCTCGGCGAGTTCCGGCGGGGCCTCAATCGTCGGCGGAGGCGTCTTCACGTGGTGCTGCGGAGGAAAATGGCCGCGGCGCAAGCGCAGTAGACAAAACGCTGAAGCGAGATACGTCGCGGCATCAATCCCCAGGATGCCCCACAGCCCGGCCCGCTCGTACACAAATCCCACTAACGCTCCGGCAGCCATCATCCCGCCCTGCACCGCGATCAGCACGGTTGCGTTGGCACCCACGAGTTGCCCCTTCGGGACCACCTCCTGAACCAGCGCATTGATCGTGGACCAGTAGATGGCGAAGCACACGCCCAGCAGCGTTACCATCGCATAGATTTGCCAGAGTTGGAGGCCACCCGAATAGGCCAGCGCTGCCGCGGCGAGCACGATCGCACCGCGGGCCAGGTCCAACGCAATGCCCAGGTAGCGACGGTCCACCCGGTCAATCAGTACGCCCCCCAATAGAGGGACAACCAGACCCGGCAGGGTCACCAGAATGACGCTGTAGCTGACTTTAACCGTCGAGTGCGTTGTTGCCAGGATGTACCAGGTCACCCCGGCAAAATTCATCCCCGTGCCGAACAGCGAGATGAACATTCCGGCAAAGAAGTAGCGGAAGCCGCGGCGGCGGAACAGAGCCTTCCAGTCCACGCCGCGATGCGAGACAAGCTCCACGTCTACTGCGCGCCTCGTGTGTCCCGACGCCCGTGGCCGGGAAGTGCAGCCGGGCCCTGCGGCACAGTGTCGGTTGAATTGGTTTGCGGTGCCCCGGCATTGTAACGGGTCGTGCACCGCCTCGGAAGCCGAAACGCGCGGGCGGGTTGACAAGAAGGGAATCGCGACCCCGCGGGCACCTCGCCTTCTCCTTCAGCGCCTGAAGCACCCTGTGTAAGATGATCTGTCACGAGGGGCGCGACCCGCTCCCCAGGAGCCCATATCTGAAGTCGCTTGGGGAAAGATTCGGCGAAGAGATCCAGTTTGAAAAGTCTTCGTAGGGGCACCCGGGGCGGCAGGCCGCGTCTTTCCTGCCGTAGGAATGGACGCGCAATCATCCGATGAGGAGGACATCCCGTGGGCTCCGAAGCGATGTGCACGGCCCGGTTCGGCAAAAAGGTCTCCAGGGGCAAGGCCGTGCTCGAGTCCGAGTCGTTGATTTTCCACGGCGACTTTCGCCTGGCGATTCCCTTCCGAGCGATGCGGTCGGTGGCCGCCGGAAAGGACACGCTGCGCGTGAGGTTCCCCGAGGGTATGGCTAGCTTCGAGCTAGGCCCGCTGGCGCAAAGGTGGGCCGAGAAAATGCTCCACCCAAAGAGCCTGATCGATAAGCTCGGCGTCAAGCCCGGTTCGGCGGTTTCTGTCCTGGGTGTGCGCGACGCCGGGTTTCTCCGCCAAGTGCGTGAGCGGACTGCGGAGATTGCCGACGGAAAGCCCCGGAAGGACTCCGATTTCATTTTTTTCGGGGCGGAGCGAACGGCGGAACTCAAGCGTCTCAAGGCTCTGGCGCAATGCTTGAAAAAATCAGGTGCGGTCTGGGTGGTCTATCCCAAAGGACAAGCGCAAATCACACAGGCCGGTGTGATGGCGGCTGCCAAGAAGGCCGGGCTGGTGGATGTGAAGGTGGTCGGTTTTTCTGCCACGCACACCGCACTCAAGCTAGTGATTCCACTGGCGCGCCGTTAAACAGGGCCAGATCTCTGATGCGCCCGCGTGTCGGGCTTGTTCGGAACGAGTTTGGAGATTCGCTTTTCATGTTTTTATCAATCGCTGCTCGCGCCCCGTTTTCCCTTTTCTGTTTTCTGCTTTCCCCACTATGATTCCTCTATGGCGCTGCTCCTCGACGTTCGCGGCCTGACAGTGGAGCTTCCCAGCACAGCCGGCTGGGTGCGGCCGGTGAACGACGTGTCGTTCCGGTTGGGTCCGGGCGAAAGCCTCGGCCTGGTGGGCGAATCAGGGTGCGGGAAAACGATGCTGTCATTGGCACTACTGGGACTGCTGCCGCCGGGCGCGCGCCGGGAGGGTGAGGCCTGGTTCGGGGCGGATGGCGAGCGAAAGAACCTGGTCGCATTGGCCGGCCGCGAGCTGACTGCGATGCGCGGGCGCGACGTAGCCATGGTCTTTCAGGAGCCGATGACGGCGCTTAACCCGGTCCTGCGGATCGGAGCACAGGTGGAGGAAGCCATCCGGGCCCATGTGCCGTCACTGGGCGCAGTCGAAGTCGAGCGCCGAGCACTGGAAGCACTCGAACGTGCTCGAGTGCCTGACCCGGAGCTCTGCTTCCGGCAATACCCTCACCAGCTTTCCGGCGGGCTTCGCCAGCGAGCCATGATTGCGATGGCGCTGGCTGCGGGCCCGCGGCTGCTGATCGCCGATGAGCCGACCACGGCGCTCGACGTCACCGTGCAGAAGCAGATCCTCGAGCTACTGGGGCGGCTACGCCGGGAGCTGGGCCTGGCGCTGCTGTTCATCACTCATGATCTCGGCGTGGTGGCGCAGATCGCCGAGCGAGTCGCGGTGATGTATGCAGGCCGCATTGTCGAGGAAGGGCCGGCGACCGAGGTGCTCCGCCGGCCGCGGCATCCCTACACCGAAGGCTTGCTGCGCGCCTCGCCGCAACTCCGGCGGCAAAAACTCGAGCCGATCCCCGGCGCGGTGCCGCAACTCGAGGCGCTCCCGCCCGGCTGCGCCTTCGAGCCGCGATGTGGGTACCGCCGCGCCGAGTGTTCCGCCGCGGTGCCGGAGCTGCGGGTGGCCACGCCGGAGCACCGGGCGCGGTGTATCCTTGTCGAATGAGGATGGCATGACCACTTCAGAACAGCGCGACCAACTCCAGCGCGTGCGCTCTCGGTTCACGCGCACTGCGGAAGAGTTTGCCAGCTTCGCACTCGCCACGCGTGGCGACGAAGCCGAGCGGCTGGCGCGGCTGGCTGCCCCCGGCGGTGACGAATTCGCGCTCGATCTGGCCTGCGGTCCCGGCACGTTTACGCGGGCGATTGCGGCGCGCGTCCGGCATCTAGTGGCGCTGGATCTGACTCCGGCGATGCTCGACCAGGCGCGCCAGGCCACCTCCCGTGCCGGGCTTGCCAACGTCGCGTTTGCCTGCGGCGATGCCAACGCGCTGCCACTGGCCGACTCGGCGCTCGGTCTGGCGGTGTGCGCCTACGGCCTCCACCATTTCCTCGACCCGGCCCGCCCGATCTGCGAGTTGGGTCGTGTGGTTCGGTCCGGCAGCCGCGTCGCTTTGGTGGACATGATCGTGCCCGGGGGAGCCGACGTCGACTGGAACAACCGCATCGAGCGAATGCGCGATTCTTCGCATGCCCGCACGCTGACCGCCGCCGAAATCCGAGCGTTGCTCGAAGCCGCCGGCCTGCGCGTGCTCGTCCAGGAGACCAGCGAGCGCCTGCGGCAGTTCGACGGCTGGATGCAGAGCGTCAAGTGGCCTCCCGGCACGCCGGCTTATGCGGAAACGCGCCGCTTGATGGAAGCCTCGATCCCCGGCGATCGCGCCGGGTTCCACCCGCGATTGGTCCCCGCCTCGGCGGACGAGCTTGCCCCGGCGCGGGACGCCCTCGAATTCGTGCAGACCTCGCTGTTTGTTGTTGCCGAGAAGCGCTAGGAAATGAGCGAAGCTCCGCTGTTCGAAGCGCGCCACCTGCGGAAGAGCTTTTCCGCTACGACCGGGGTGTGGGCCGGCACGGGCTCACCCCGAGTGGAGTCGCGGGGGCGCCGTACCTGGGCGGTGGACGATGTGAGTCTCGAGCTTGCGGCGGGCGAGACTCTCGCGGTGGTCGGCGAATCCGGCTGCGGGAAGACCACGCTGGCTCGGCTGTTGCTGCGCCTGATCGAGCCGGATGCCGGTGAGCTCCACTTTCGAGGTCGCGACCTGCGCGCCGCCCGAGGGGCCGAATTGCGTGCGCTGCGCCGTGAGATGCAGATGGTCTTTCAGGACCCGTTCGCTTCGCTCGACCCGCGGATGCGCGTCGAGGCGATTGTCGGCGAGCCGCTGGAGATCCACGAGCCGCATCTCGGGCGCGCCGCTCGCCGCGGGCGCGTCTCGCAGACGCTCGAAACGGTCGGCTTGGGCGCTGACACGATGGTCCGCTACCCGCACGAGTTCTCCGGCGGGCAGCGGCAGCGCATCGGGATCGCCCGGGCGCTCGTGCTGCGCCCGCGGCTGGTGGTGGCCGACGAGCCGGTCTCGGCGCTCGACGTTTCGGTCGGCGCGCAGATCCTGGACTTGCTGCTGACACTCCAGCAGAAATTTGCGCTGACCTACCTGCTGATCTCGCACAGTCTGCCGGTAGTGGCGCAATTGGCGACGCGCGTCGCAGTGATGCAATCGGGCAAGTTCGTAGAAGTCGGAACAGTCGAGCAGGTGCTTAGCCGGCCCGCCCATCCTTATACGCAAGCTCTGCTGGAGGCCGTGCCCCAGGTTCCCGCATAGAGTGGTTTTCCTTCGGCGCAGTACCTTAGACAAGTTTTCATGCTGAGTCCCTAACCCTGCGGCGAAGCATCTCTCTGAGGGATTCTTCGGTCCCGAACAGGTCGAAACCACAGAATGACCGCCAGGGCGTGACCCTCCGGGCTCTCCTTTCTCAGCGTTCTTCCGTGGCCGTTTGCGGTACACTCGGCGGCGCTGAAACCTCGGGTGGCACCGGGCGCAGCAGCAAATTCTCTGTGGCGGAGGTTACACGCGATGGGCATCAGTCCGACCCCTTCTCCAGAAGCGCAGGCTCCGATCAACCACGTTGGCCGAATGTTCGGCGCGCTGTTCAGCCCCCAAACGACGTTTGAAGAGATCGCCCGCCGCCCGAGCTGGATCGCGCCGATTATTCTTCTGACGATTCTCAGCCTCGGCGTCAGTGTCCTGCTGGGTCAGAAAGTGAACTGGGAGCAAGTCGTGGCGAAGAGCATCGAGCAAAGCCCGCGGGCCCAACAAATGAGTCCCGAGCAACGCGAGCGGCAGATCGCGATTGGGGCCAAGTTTGCGCGCGTCGCCGTGTATGTCTTTGGCACGCTCGGAAGCTTGATCTTCACCGTGATCGTGGCGGCGATTTTCCTGGGCGCGTTCAATCTCCTGGCGGGGGCCGGCGTGCGCTTTGGCACGGCCATGGCCATCTCCTCGCATGCGCTGATGCCGACGGCGATTAGCAGCGTTCTGGCAATTGTGGTTCTGATGCTGAAAAGCGCCGACACCATTGACCCCAATCACCTGCTGGCCACGAATCTCGGCGCGCTGGTCTCGAGCGATTCGCCCAGGTGGTTGGAGAAGCTCGCCGCCTCGGTGGACTTGTTCTGGATCTGGATTCTCATGCTCCTGGCTATGGGCTTCACCGCGGCCAACCCCAGGAAGGTCTCCATGGGCAAAGCTCTGGGGATTGTCTGCGGACTTTACGTCGCATTCCGCCTTATAGTTGTAGGTTGGGCTGCGGCGTTCTCCTGATTCTCTGCGGCGAGTTCAGAGCAAACTGCCGCAAGGGCTGCTAGACTCGCGAGGATGGCGGCTCATTTCGAGGTCCTGAGGACCGACCCGAGCGGCGCGCGCCTGGGTAGGCTCACCACTCCGCACGGCGTGGTGGAAACGCCTGTGTTCATGCCTGTGGGCACCGCAGCAACTGTCAAGGGGCTGACCCAGGAAAGTCTCGAAGAGCTCGGCGTCCAGATCCTGCTCGGCAATACCTACCATCTCTATCTGCGGCCCGGCCACGAACTCATCCGCCGGATGGGTGGGCTGCACCGCTTCATGTCCTGGCCGCGGGCAATCCTCACCGATTCGGGCGGCTACCAGGTGTTCAGCCTGGCGGACCTGCGCAAAATAACCGACGACGGGGTGCGCTTTCGCTCGCACCTGGATGGCTCCGAGCATTTCCTGACGCCGGAAAAGGCCGTCGAGGTGCAACTGGCGCTGGGCCCGGACATCCTGATGGCGCTCGACGAGTGCATCGAGTACCCCGCGAGCCACGAGTGCGCCCGGCACGCCGCCGGGCGCACGCTCGATTGGGCGCGCCGCTCGCAGGAGCAGTTTGCCGCAAGCGTTGCCGCCAGCGGCGTGTCCGGGTCAATGTTGTTCGGCATCGTACAGGGCGGCACCTATGTTGACTTGCGCCGTCAGAACGCTGAGCAACTGGCAGCGCTCGATTTCCCCGGCTATGCGGTCGGCGGCCTGGCCGTCGGCGAGCCGCACGCGCTGACCTGCGAGATGACCGCCGAGGTGACCGGGCGCTTGCCGCGGGATCGGCCGCGCTACCTGATGGGCGTGGGCAAGCCCGAGGACTTGGTGGACTACGTCCGGCTTGGCATTGACATGATGGACTGCGTGCTGCCCACACGGAACGCACGCAACGGCTGCCTGTTTACCAGCCAGGGGCGCCTGCTCATCAAGAATGCGCGCTATGGCGATGACCCTCGCCCACCAGACGAAACCTGCCGCTGCATGGTCTGCCGGCGCTACTCTCGCGCTTACCTGCGGCATCTGTTCATGGCCAACGAAATCCTCGCGGCGGTCCTGAACACCCACCACAACCTCTACTTTTACCTTGACATCATGCGGAAAATTCGCGAGGCTATATCGTTTGGGGACTTGACTGGATTCTCCGCAGAGCTTCAGGCGCGCTTCGAAGCCGGGTCGTAGCTGCCCGGACGCCCGCGGCGCCAAAATCGAAAAAGGACGTCGGTCCTGCCCTCCCGGAGTTGGGGGAGCGGCAGGATTCGTTTTCTCGGTGCAGTCCCGGAGTTCTGATAGGACCTGGAAACGAACATGATCGCTCACGCTCCATCCACGCTTCTCGCTCTGCTGGCGCAGACCTCGGGGCCTGCAGGCCTGCTGGGCAACCCGATCCTGATGATGGTTGTCGTTATGGGGATTTTCTATTTCCTGCTGATCCTTCCCCAGCAGCGCCGGCAGAAGCAGATCCGGGCGATGCTACAGGCACTGAAGGCAGGGGACAAGGTAATCACCAACGGCGGCATCTACGGCACCATCGTCGGTGTGGAGGGCGATGCTGTGCAGCTTCGCGTCGCCGACCAAGTGAAAATCAAGGTGGCGCGTTCGGCCATCGCGAGTGTCCAGCCGGAGGTCAAGGAAAACTAGGGCCGTTCCAACTTGATCAGTCTATGCTTGAGATCACCACAGGCTCGGCACGCGACTCACTGAAAGTAACGCCGATTAGTCGGACCGGCACTAGCGGCCGCGCAGACATGGTGAGCCAACTCCAACCGCTCTTGACGCGCCAGATGCGCCCCGACTCCCTCAACACAACAGCCCCCTTCCAGGCATGAACCCCAACCTCAAGTGGAAGATGCTGTTCATCCTGGCGATCGTCCTTCTTTGCTTTTACGGCCTGGTCGGCTTGCCGAATCCACCTACTACTTGGGCGCAGGCAAAGGCCAATTTCTCGAGACAAATCAAGCTGGGGCTCGACCTGCAAGGCGGCACGCACCTGATCCTGCAAGTGCAAGTGCAGGAGGCGGTGAGCCAGTACACTGACCAAACCGCGGACCGGCTTACGACGCTGTTCCGCGAGAAGAACATCGGCTACGGACAAATCGAAAAGAAGAGCGATACGCAAATCCTGGTGAGCAACCTCGCCCCGGAGCAGTCCGGCGCCTTCCGCGACCTACTGAACGACCAGTTCCGCGACTGGGATGCCGCCCCCGCAGCCGGCGGCGGCTACCTTTTGACGATGAAGCCGGCGACGGTCGCTTTTATTCAGAATCAGACCCTCGACCAAGCCGAAGAAACCATTCGACGCCGCATTGACGCGCTCGGCTTGACCGAGCCCGTGATTCAGAAGCATGGCCGCGGCGAAAACGAAATCCTGGTGCAGCTCCCCGGCGAAGGCGATCCCGCCCGCGCCAAGGGTGTGATCCAAGCAGGGGGACAGCTCGAGCTGCGCGGCGTGAAGGATCCGGCCCCTTATCCCTCCGAAGCGGCTGCGCTGGCGGCGCACGGCGGCGTCCTGCCCCCGGGCACCGAGCTGGTGCGCGGCAAATCCGAGGGTGGACCGACCGGCCAGCCGAGCGCAGAAGTCTGGTACCTGCTGGACCGCACGCCGATTGTCACGGGCCGCGATCTGCGCAGCGCCACCGAGCAGCGCAGCACGGACAACCCCGCCTCCTGGGAGGTCCACTTCAGCCTTTCTACCGAGGCGGCGCGGCGTTTCGGTCCGTTTACCGAGCAGAACATCAGCCGGCCCATGGCCATCGTGCTGGAACACAGGGTGCAATCCGCTCCTGTGATTCAGAGCCGGATTGATGACTCCGGAAGGATCACCGGCCGGTTCGGACAGCAGGAAGCGCACGACCTGGCGCTGGTACTGCGCGCCGGAGCGCTTCCGGCTTCGATCAAGTACCTGGAAGAGCGCACCGTGGGGCCCTCGCTCGGGGCCGATTCGATCCGGCACGGGATGCAGGCCTCGGTGGTGAGCCTGATCGTTGTCATGCTCTTCATGGTTATGTACTACCGGCTTTCGGGCGTAAACGCAGTGGTGGCTCTAGTGCTGAACCTGGTCATCCTGCTGGCGGCGCTGGCCTACTTCGGCGCCGTGCTGACGCTGCCCGGCATCGCCGGCGTGATCCTGACGATCGGCATGGGCGTGGATTCGAACGTGCTGGTGTTTGAGCGCATCCGCGAGGAGTTGCGAGCGGGCAAGGCGCCGGTCACCGCCGTGGATGCTGGCTTCAAGCGCGCCTTTTTGACCATCATTGACACGCACGTGACCACGGTGGTTTCGGCGTTTTTCCTCTTCCTGTTCGGTACCGGGCCGGTGCGCGGCTTTGCCGTGACCTTGACGATCGGTTTGATCTCCAACGTGTTCACCGCGATTTACGTCTCGCGGACGATTTTCAACTGGCACCTGGCGCGGATGGCCCGCGAGGCGGAGTTGAGTATTTAGTTCAGCCCGCCGGGCACAAAACCGGACTGGCCGGTGTCTAACTGGGGTGGGATGGAATCGGCATGAACTTCTTTCGCGAAGTCAATCTCGACTGGATGAGCAAGGCGAAGTACTTCGTCGCGCTTTCGCTCACGCTGCTCCTGATTGGCGGCGCTTCCTGGGTGCGCAAGGGCGGCCTGCGCTACGGGATTGATTTCAAGGGCGGTACGCTGGTGTATGTCCGGTTCGCCCAGGCGCCGCCGATTGACCAGATCCGCAAAGGCTTGGCCGAGCAGGGTCTGGGCGATAGTGTAATCCAGCAGATCAACAATATCGCCAACCCCAATTCCAACGAGGTCGTGATCGGGCTGGAGCAGAAAGGTCAGGGCAACGAAGCCCTGGATGCGGGCAAGACGGCCATTTTGCAGGCGCTCCGGAAGAGCTTTGGTTCGGGCGACGCCAGCAAACCGGACCTGAACTCGGCCACGTCCGCCGCGCTCGCCGAATTCCTCACCCGGCGGGATCCGCTGGCTCTGGGGCCGACCGCCGGCGACCGCTACACGCAGATGGCGCGGCAGCTGACCGATTACCGCGACAAGGAGCGCAACGGCCTGGTCACCAGCTTCGATGAGCTGAAGAAAGTTCCCGGCGCGAGCGACGCGGTCGTCGCGGCCCTGCGGGACGCCTATTCGCTGGGGAGTTTCGCCATCCGCAACGTCGAGATCGTCGGGCCAAAAGTGGGCGCGCAACTCCGCCGGCAAGCCATTTTTGTTACCCTCTATGCTTTGGCGGGCATGCTGGTATATATTGCCTTTCGATTCGAGTGGGTATACGGTGCTGCCGCCGTACTGGCCGTGTTTCACGATGTCCTGATCACACTGGGGCTCTTCTCGCTGTTGAATTTTGAGATTTCGCTGACGGTCATTGCAGCGCTGCTGACCCTAGTGGGCTACTCGATGAACGACACGATCGTGATTTTCGACCGCATCCGGGAGAACAACCGCCTGATGCGCCGCGAGCCGTTCCCGGCGATCGTCAACCGCTCGATCAATCAGACGCTTTCGCGAACCATCCTGACCAGCGGCTTGACCTTCCTCACCGTCCTGGTGCTGTTCCTGATGGGCGGGCAGGTGTTGCGCAGCTTCTCTTTTGCCCTTGTAGTGGGAATTGTGGTAGGAACATATTCCAGTTTCGGCATTGCCGCGCCCCTGGTGGTCGCCTGGAACCACTGGCGAGGCCGGGGAGCTCCGGCAGGATCCGGATCCGCAGCCGGCAACAAAGCCCGGACCGGCGAGGCGACTTCAAGTCGTCTGGCCGCGGCCGGGAGGAGGTAGAAGACATGTTTGAAGACTTGGTGGAAAGCAGCCCGGTTCCGAAGAAGACCAACAAGCCGTGGACCATCGTTCTCTCCACGCTGCTCCAGGTCACGCTGCTGGGCATCCTGATCCTGATTCCGCTGATCTACACCGAGGCGTTGCCCAAGACGATGCTCACCACGCTGCTGGTGGCTCCTCCGCCTCCACCTCCTCCGCCGCCACCGCCGGCGGCGACGCCCATCAAGGTGGTGAAGCCGGTGGCGCGACTCATGCAGGCCGGCAAACTGATGGCGCCGCGGGCCATTCCCAAAGAAGTTAACATCATTAAAGAGCAGGATATGCCCCCCGATATGGGCGCTGTCGGCGTGGTCGGCGGCGTGCCCGGCGGCGTGCCGGGAGGCCAAGCAGGCGGCGTGCTCGGCGGGATTATCGGCGGGGTGGGTTCCAACCTTCCGCCTCCGCCCAAGGAAGCCCCCAAGCGCATCCGCGTTGGTGGACAGGTGCAGACCGCCAAATTGGTGAACAAAGTCACGCCTGTCTATCCACCGCTGGCCAAGCAAGCGCGCATCCAGGGCACCGTCCGCCTCCAGGCGGTCATCGCAAAGGATGGCTCGGTGGTGGAGTTGCAAGTTCTGGCCGGCCATCCGCTGCTGGTGCAGGCGGCGCTCGATGCCGTCCGGCAGTGGCGCTACCATCCGACGCTGCTCAACGGCGAGCCGGTGGAAGTGGTCACTACGGTTGACGTGATCTTTACGCTGAGCTCGTAGGGCCACCGCGACGCGGTCCGCTACGTGGGGGCGTCGCCGTGTGATGTGATCCGGTCGGGACGGGTCGGTCCGCCTGCCCCCGCCAGACAGTTTGCGAACGAAAAGGAGCGAACCGTATGCTTGCTAATCTGTCGTTGTTAAGCCTCTGGCTCTTGCAGGAAGCACAGGTCAGCTGGGACATCCGCAGCATGTGGGCCTCGATGGGGTGGCCGGCCAAGTCAGTGGTCGTCCTGCTCTTCATTATGTCCGCCTGGTCAGTGGGCGTGATGATTGACCGGATCCTGATGTACAGCGCGGCCCGCAAGCAGTCCCGCATTTTCGTGCAGCAGGTGGCCGGCGCGCTGCGCGAGGGCAAGCTCGACGAGGCCATCTCGATCGCCGAGCGGAACAAGAAGAGTCATATTGCCAAGGTCGTCGCTACAGGCCTCTCGGAGTTCCAGTCCGCCTCGGCCCAGGTCACTGACGCCGAAGTGATCGAGGCCGCCAAACGCGGCCTGGAGCGCTCGGTCGCCATCGTCCACGCCGAGATGAAGCGCGGCCTGAGCGGCCTGGCCACGATTGGCTCGACGGCACCGTTCGTCGGGCTGTTCGGCACCGTCGTGGGTATCATCAACGCCTTCAAGGGCATCGCCACGCAAAAGGCCACCGGTCTATCGGCAGTGGCCGGCGGGATTTCCGAAGCCCTGGTGACCACCGCGCTCGGCTTGTTCGTCGCTGTGCCGGCCGTGTGGACCTACAACTATTTCACTAACAAGGTGGAATCGTTCGACGTGGAGATGGACAACTCCTCGATGGAGCTGGTGAACTACTTCATTACCCGCCGGGGTGGAAAGAAGTAGGCCATGGCCTATAAACCCAAAGCCGGCGACGTGATCGCGGCCCCCAACGTCATTCCCATGGCCGACATCATGCTCGTACTGCTGATCATTTTCATGGTGGTGACGCCCTTGCTGCAGAAGGGGGTCTCGGTGGACCTGGCCAAGGTAAACAACCCCCGTGAGATGCAGGACGCCGACCGAGATGATGCCATCATCGTGGCCATCACCCGCGACGGGGGCATCTACTTGGGCTCCACGAAGACTCCCAAGGATCAGCTCACCGCGCTGATCCGCGACCGCATCGCGAGCCGCCTGGACAAGACCGTCTTCGTCAAGAGTGATGGCCGAGCCAAGTACGGCGCCGTGGTTGCGGTCGTGGATGAGATTCGCGCCGCCGGCGTGGATCAGTTGGGTCTGCTCACCGAGAAGGTGCAGCAGCGTACTGGGGCGCCGCCTCCGCCGCCCACTGGAGGAGATTAGGCGCTCGGGGGCCCCGGGCTGCCCGCGGGATCGAGCGGTGGGAGCACGCGCTTCACCCGAAGAAGTTGTGGAGCATAGAAGATGGGCATTCACATAGGGAGTGGCAAAGGAGCAATGGCCGACATGAATGTCGTGCCATTGATTGATATTCTGCTCGTGCTGCTGATCATCTTTATGGTGATCACGCCGCTCGTGCCGAAGGGTCTGGAGGCTCTGGTGCCCCAGCCTTCGCCGAACCAGCAGCAGCCCACACCGGAAATCCTGCAAAAGACTGTCGTGGTTCAGGTGAGCCTTGGCGGGAAGCTCAAGATCAACCAGGAAGACCACACCTGGGAGACGCTGGGTCCGCGGCTGGAAACCATTTTCAAGGAACGAGCGGAGAAAGTAGCCTTTGTCAAGGGTGACGACGCGGTGATGTTCGCCGATGTGGCCCGCGCCATTGACATCATGCGCGGCGCGGGCATTGATAAGGTCGGCTTGATCACCGCCAAGCTCGAAGCGGGGCAGTAGCCGCTACCGGTAAGCCCCGCCCGTGGTTCTCTGATTCTCATTGGGGGATGTCCTTGGCCGGCTTACTCACTATCCGAAGGGAAGCGGAGCAGTAATCGCCCCGAGGTACTGCGAGACCGGCCTTTAATAGTTTTCGGTTGCCACTGTCGGGGGAAAACTCAACCAGAGCAGGGATGGACCGTTTCCTATGAACCCACTCGCGTTGGCTCGTTGGAACCGCAGAAGATTGTCTGTCGCCTTGCTGGTCGCCTTGATCCTTTTCGCTGTGTTTGGCGCGACGGGCTGCAATAAACTCAAGGCCCGCGACTGGCTCAACAAGGGCGTCCAGGCGTACAAGAACGGCCAGTTCGATACGGCCATCGAAGACTTCAAGCAGGCCAAGGACCTCGACCCGGGCCTGCTCAACGCGCGCCTCTACCTCGCCACGGCCTACGCTAGCCAATACATTCCCGGGGCGCCGTCGGAGGAAAACGTTCGTAAGGGCCAGCAGGCCATCAATGAGTTCCAGCAAGTCCTGGCGATCGACCCGAACAATATCTCTGCGATTGACGGCATCGGCTCCATTCTTTACCAGATGGCGGCCGCGCCTTACACGCCCAGCAAGTTCGAGGAATCGAAGTCCTACCATCTGAAACATATCCGGCTGAAACCCGGGGACCCGGAGCCGTACTACTGGGTCGGCGTCATTGATTGGACGCTTTCCTTCCGCGCCAACGCCGACATGCGCTCCGAGTATAACCACTCGAACCCTCGCAAGCAGATCAAGGACGACCAGCCGCTGCCGCCCCAGCTGCGCGAGGAGTACGCCTCAAAATACGGCCCGGTGGTGGACGAGGGCATCCAGCAGCTGAACAAGGCCATCGAGCTGCGTCCCGACTACGACGACGCCCTGGCCTACCTGAACCTGCTCCTCCGCCGGAAGGCGGACCAAGTGGCTTCGCTCGAGGAACGCGATACCTTGCTGAAGAAGGCCGACGCCCTGGTGGAGAAGGTCAAGGAGATCAAGCAACGGAAGATGGAGGCCCCCGCCAAGACCTAGCCGGCCCTTCACCCGAACAGAGAACTCGAAGCCGACGGCGCAGCGCCGTCGGCTTCTGCATTTTTCGCGGCTGGTCGGAGGCGATGATTCGTGTCGTCAGCCGATTCGTTGACGATTCTTGAGTTTTGCTTTTCGAGTTTCGCGTTTCTGACCTTGGTTTCATACTACAATAAAGGGACGATGGCTCCGCAGGAAAAACGCGCCGGCCTGCCCCAGTTGGTCGGAGGAAGACTCGACAAGTCGGAGCGCGCACTGAATGCGCGCTTCGCTGAGCTGCTGGAGAAGGTGCGCCAGAGCCGCCCCGCCGGCGATGTGGAACTTCTGCGGCGCGCCTACGAGTTTGCCGCCGAGCAGCACCAGTCGCAATTGCGCGAGTCGGGCGATCCCTTCCTCTCGCATCCACTTGAGGTGGCGCACATCCTGGCGGACATGAAGCTCGATGTGACCACGCTCTGCGCCGCCCTGCTCCACGACGTCGTCGAAGATACCCGCATCCCCCAGAAGCAGATCGAAGAGCAGTTTGGCGACGATACGGCCCGCCTGGTCGAGGGCGTGACGAAGATCAGCCGCCTCGATCTGCTGGCCCCGGAGGCCCGGCAGGCCGAAAACGTCCGCAAAATGCTGCTGGCGATGGTCAACGACGTCCGCGTCGTTGTGGTCAAGCTCGCCGACCGACTCCACAACATGCGCACCCTGCGCTTCCTGCCGCCGGAGAAGCAGGAGCGCATCGCCCGCGAAACACTCGAGCTTTACGCCCCTATCGCTCACCGGCTCGGCATGGGGCTGATCCGCGGCGAGCTGGAAGACCTTGCCTTCGGCTACCTCGAGCCGGCTGCCTATCTCGAGCTCCAGAAGCGCGTGGAGACCAAGAGCAAGGCCTTCGAGAAGTTCCTCCATGAGGTGCAGGACGCCATTCGCAAGAAGCTGGTCGAGAACAGCGTCCCGGCCGAGGTCGAGGGGCGCATCAAGCGGCTTTACTCGATTCACCAGAAAAGCCAGCGACAGCAGCGGACGCTCGACCAGATCTACGATCTGCTGGCTATCCGCGTCATCACCGATACGGTGCGCAATTGCTACGCTGCGCTCGGCGTCATCCATCAGATCTGGAGTCCGGTGCCGGGCCGCTTCAAAGACTACATCGCCATGGCCCGGCCAAACCTCTATCAGTCGCTGCACACCACCGTCATCCATGCCGGCCAGCCATTCGAGGTGCAGATCCGCACGCAGGAAATGCACCGCATCGCCGAGCAGGGTGTGGCAGCGCACTGGAAATACAAAGACGGCAAGGAGGTTTCCGACGCCGACGACCAGCGCATCGTCTGGATGCGCCAGTTGATCGAGTGGGTGAAAGAGATGCAGGAGCCGAGCGAGTTCATGTCCACCCTCAGGGTGGACCTCTACCCCGAAGAGGTTTACGCCTTCACGCCCAAGGGCCGCGTCCTGGCGCTGCCGCGGGGCGCAACGCCGCTCGATTTCGCCTACGCCATCCACACAGAGGTCGGCCACCAGTGCGTCGGCGCCAAAGTGAACGGCCAAATCGTGCCGTTGCGCCATCGCCTGTCGAACGGCGACGTGGTGGAGATCCTCACGCAGAAGGGCCACGCCCCCAGCCGCGATTGGCTCAACTACGTCCGCACCTCCCGCGCCCGCAGCAAGATCCGCCACTGGATCAACCTCAATGAGCGACGCCAGGCCACTGAGGTCGGCCGGCGCCTGCTCGAGCGCGAAGCGCGGCAGTTTGGCCGCAGCCTGAAGAAAATCCCGGAGGCCGACCTGCTCCGCGTCGCTGGCGAATACGGCTGCGCCAAATTCGATGATCTTTACGCCGACCTGGGCTACGGGAAATATTCGGCGCGCCAGATTCTAAGCAAAGTCACCGGCGAGTCGCTGGTGGAAAAGGCCCAAGAGAAGCCCCCCCGACTCGTCTCCACCGTCAAGCGCATGCTGGGGATCCACGATGCCGCCGTGTTGGTGCGCGGCCACGACGACCTGATGGTCTACCGCGCCAAGTGCTGCAACCCCATCCCCGGCGACGAGATCATCGGCTACGTCACCCGCGGCCGCGGAGTCGCCGTGCACGACACCGCCTGCCCCAACGTGCAGAACCTGCTCTACCAGTCTGAGCGCCGCATCGCCGTCGAGTGGACCGGTTCGACCGAGTCCACCTTCCCTGTCGGGTTGCTCATGCGCACCCAGGACCGCCCCGGGATGCTAGCCGATATCACGGCGGTCATCAGCGAGGCGGGCTCGAACATTCGCACACTCGATAGCCGCCCCGACAACCTCCATGCGCGCGTCGAGGCTACCCTGGATATCACCGACCGCAAACAGCTCGAGCGCATCCTCGCCAATATCAAGAAGATTTCGGGCGTATTCGGGGTCGAGCGCGTCTATCGCGTTTGAGGCGGCCCGGGGTGGGCCTGTCCGACCGATTCCGTTAATCTTCGCGGCACAGCGAGTTTCTACCGTCGCCCATCGCGGTTAGAATGAAGCTGATGGGCTTCTCTCTCATCCTGCGCGCCGACGACCGGCGAAGCGCACCGCGTGGCCGTGTGCTCGCGGCGCTGCTCGTACTGGCGGCGCTGGCCGCAGTGGCTGGTGTCGGCTGCAAGCGCCTCTATCCCGCCGACACTGCTCCGCTCGACAAGGCCGGCATGTGGTTCCGCAGCATTGAAGAACTCCGCGGGCTGGCCATCAGCGACGCCGAGGTCGCCGAGCTGGTCAAGGCGCGCGAGGCCGGGCTCTCCGATGCCGGCTGCATCGAGCTGGTGCGCCTCGCCCGCGGCCACCAGCAACCATTTGCCTCTGGCAACACTGTCGCCAACCTCCGCCGGGTGGATGTGAGCGAGGCCACGATTCTGGAGCTGGCGCGCCTCGATCAGCTCGGCGTGTGGGCCGGCGAGGCACAGGCCATTCGACTGACCGGCCTCTCCGACCGGACGCTCCTCGCGGTCGCGAGCCGCCGCGCCGCGGGCCAGCCCGTGCTTTCCGGCCCATTGCTCGCGCGGCTCAAGAACGCCGAGCTCAGCGAAGCGGAGATCTTGGACCTGATCGATCGAGGCACTACGGACGAGCAGGCGCAGATGATTCTCGCGGCCCGGCAGCGTGCCGCGGGCGGATCCGGTTTCGTCCGCTACCATCGCCGCCGCCGCTAGATCTTCTCGTTTTCCGCCTCCATAGAGGCAGGCTACACAAACCGCGCAGAGGCGGCTAGAATCTCTCCACCTTGACCGGCACTTCCGTATTCCGCGCTTCGCTCGCGCTCCTCGTCTTCGCCGCCCTGCTGCTCCTGGGGGCTTGCGCCGTGCCGTTTGCCCCGGGCTATCGGGTCGAGCAGCAACACATGGAGGTCCGCTACGTCGCGGCCTCGCCCGTGCATCTGCGCATCCGCGCCACCTACCGATTGAAGAATACTGGAACTGCCGATCTCGATTTTCTCGAGGTGGTGCTCCCGGATGAGCAAACCTTCGGCCGGCAGAACCTGCGCGCCCAGGTGGATGGCCGCGAGGTTGCCGTCGAGCGCGACGGCGATGGCGCCTCGCGGTCCATGCATATTCGGCTTGCTCCGTCCTGGCCGCAGAAGCAGCGGCGGAATCTTGTGTTCGAATACGATTTGGCGCCCGGACCGCCCGGTCACGCCACCTTCGCCGTTAACGACGGTTCCTTTCACATCCGCGATGCGGCGGCGTTTCCCATTCTGCGTCCTCCCAAGGGATTCTTCGCCAAAGGGGGCGAGCATCCCACTGAAATTGAATTGACCTTCAGGGTGCCTACTGACTTCCGCGTCTTCGCCGGTGGTCGCGAACGTAGTACGCAGCGCCGAAGTGGAGAAACTGAGGCGCGCTTCCGCCTTGCGAAGAAGGAGCCGGACTCTTTTGTGGTGGCCGGGCGGTATCAGGAAAAAGAAGTCAGCGCCGGCGGTGGCAGGGTGATCTTCTGGACCTTCGACCCGCTCGAGGCCGATCAGGCGCAGGCTGCGGCGACACGGCTTGCAGCAACGTTTGAAACTTACCGCATAGCGTTTGGGCCGATCGAGAAGATTCCTCCGCCAGTGCGCATGATCGAAACCCATGCGCGCCTCATCCAGCAGGCCGCCGGCAGCGAAGATGCCGCGAGCGTCGCCATTCCGGCGGGCGCGCTGCTGAATCGGCAGGCGTTTGCGCTGGGCATCACGAGCGATGCGTTCCTCGATCTGGCCGAGCACGAGCTGGCCAATACCTGGTTCGGCCAGGCCATTGTGCCGCGGAGACGCGTCGAGCCCGCGTTGGGTGAGGGCCTGATCGAATATGCCGCCCTGGTCGCCGCGGAGGCACGTGGCGGCGAAGCAGCGCGGCGAGCCCGGGTCGCCCTGCTGCTGCGCCGGTTCGATGAATCGCGCAAGCAGGCGGCTGATAAGCCGCTGCTGCGTCTCAAACCTTCGGACCCCTTCGAGCAGCGCGTCTTCGGCTACAGCAAGGGAGCCCTGTTTTTTGTCGCGCTCGAAGACCAGTATGGCAAGGAAAACGTCCAGCGGGCGCTGTCGCATCTGGTCAGCAGCCTGCGCGGCGAGCAGTTCGGCTTTGCTGCACTGATGTCGACCCTGGAATTGGAGACCGGGCAAAAGCTCGGCGAGTTCTTCCGCCTCTGGCTTGACCAGACCGGCATCCCAGCGGAGGTGCGCTCCCGCTACGAGCAGGAAACTAAACCGACGAAGTGAATCACAAGACGAAACTCGTCGCTGCCCATTTCTTTCTGCGCGGGCTTCGATTGCGGTTGTGCGAGTTTCGACTCGAGGGGGTGAACGTGAAAGAGGTGATTGCAACTGAGCGCGGGCCCAAGGCCATCGGACCTTATTCACAGGCCATCAAGGCCAATGGATTCGTCTTCGTCTCCGGGCAGATTCCGCTCAACCCACGGACGCAGCAGTTGGTCGAAGGCGATGTGGCGCGCCAGACCGAGCGCGTGCTTGAAAACCTGAAGGGCATTGTCGAGGCCGCCGGGTCTACGCTCGATCGGGCGGTGAAGACAACGGTGTTCCTCAAAGACATGGCCGATTTCGCGGCGATGAACGAGGTCTACGGCCGCTATTTTTCGTCCGAGCCGCCGGCCCGTGCGACCGTCGAGGTCGCCCGACTGCCGAGAGACGTTCGCGTCGAAATCGATCTCATCGCCCTAGTTTAGCGTGCTCCTCGCGGCGGTTGAGGACACGCGTTTCATCCATAGGGACAAGAGACGCGCCGACCTTGACCGGGCCGGCGGGCGACGGCTATGATGTTTGAGTCTTGCGCAAGTGTTTTTCTCAGGTCGTGGGCCTGTAGCTCAGGTGGTTAGAGCGCACCCCTGATAAGGGTGAGGTCGGTTGTTCGAGTCAACCCAGGCCCACCAGCTTTTCAATCACTTCCAGATGTGGCTTCCCGCTTGGCAGAGCTTTTGCGACGACTTTAAACTCTGAACTCCTAGCTCTAAATTGTCGACTTCATTTCGCGCCGCTGTCCTTGAACGTGACAAGGACAAAGCGTGACGTGGGGCGCGCGCCGGTGTGCACGAATGTCGCCGCAGCGCCGGCGTTGAGCCAGAGCGCTTCGCCCGAGTGCAGCTTCTTTGCCGGCTGGCCGGGAGTTTCCACGCTCAGTTCGGATTGGTCGAGTAAGGCGAGGAGCCGCGCGGGCTGTATATCCGCGCCGGCGATTCTGAAAATGGCCGAAACCTCGCCCGACTGCACAGCAACCTCATCGGTTTCGAAGACGAGCGTCGTCGCGGCACCGAGCGGGCTTGCAGTTGTCTGCGGGCAATCAAGCGGGCTGTCGGCGATGATTTTCACGCAACGATTGCGCGCGGCTCCCTGCGGGCGGAGCAGCTCGATCGTGACGTTGCGGAACGGCGTGTCGGTCTCGGTGCGCGCGACGTGAGAGAAGCCGCCCTTGGAATAGCTGACCTGCCCGTCGGTGAGCGTGACGTGAGCCTCGGGTTTTCCGGTGACCGCGTTGATGAAGTCGGCGGAGCCGACCGCAACGCCCAAATAGGGAAGGTCGTGATTATGAAGCAGCGTCGCCTGGTGACCCGCTATCCCGAAGGCCCACACGCGCACATAATCATTTTCGAACAGTAGATGGTGATGCGGCTCGTCTTTGAGCGCGACGGGAGCCGTCGCGGGCGCCTGGGCGCCGACGGCGCACGAAAGAAACAGAATCGCTGAGAAGAGTATAGATTTCATGGCTTCGCCTCCGCACGGAGTGTTGAGGCGGAAGCTACTCCACATCGCCGCAAGTGTCAACGCCAGAGCAGCTTTTCGAGGTCTTCAGGACTCAGATCCGCGTCGCAAGAGATGCTCTTCAGGAGTCTTGGTTGGAGTAGTTTGAGTCTGCCCAGGCCCACCATCTCTCCTTAGCTGCGATTTGTCTCGAGGTTGTAGCCCGCCTCTTCAGAGGCGCGGTTCTTCGGTAGATCCCCTCGGTGCCGAAAATTCGTGCCTCCGGGCGGTCTGCGTTTGAAATGGGTTGGCACTCCCGCGCCCGGAGCGGCCTGCGCTTGAGGCCATGGGCAGGGTGTCGTATGATGCGGCCCGGCGGACGATACAGGGGAGAGCGTTCCCGCTTCTATGATCACACGCTGGATTGGTGAGGGCAGCCGCTGGCTGCTCGATAAAATCGTGGGTGCGGTTGCTGCGACCGGCATCAACCCCAACCTGCTGACATTTTTCGGCCTGTTGGTCAATTTCTGGGCGGCGGTGCACTTCGCCCGCGGGCAATTCCGCATGGCCGCGGCCCTGATTTTCCTGGCCGGCTTCCTGGATATCCTCGACGGGCAGGTGGCGCGCCGCGAGGGGCGCGTCACTGCGTTCGGCGCCTTCTATGACTCGACCCTGGACCGCTACTCCGACATGGCGCTCTACATGGGCCTGCTGGTCTATTACGCGGTCAACGGGCGGTCGTCCTACGTGATCCTGGCCGCGGCGGCCACAGCCGGCTCGGTAATGGTCAGCTACGCACGGGCGCGCGCCGAATCGCTGATCCCCACCTGCAAAGTGGGCTTCATGGAGCGACCTGAACGGCTGGTGCTGCTGATCATCGGCGGCACATTCAACCGTATGGCCCCGGTCCTCTGGGTGATAGCCGTGATCTCCACCATCACTGTCATCCACCGCATCGTTTACACCTGGCAAGAAACGCGCGCCGGGCGCACCCTGCCGGTCATCCGCCTCACGCTGTAGTCGTCGTTCAACAGAAGTTTGTCATTCTGGGCAAGCGCGCCGCTCGCGGAGAACCGCGGCAAACGCAGCGAAGAATCTCGCTTGCGCGTAGCGCCTCGGATTCGTCATTGGGCTGCATGCACGGTGAGATCCTTCGACCCCGACAGGCCCGGGGGCTCAGGATGACGACGAAGGGAAACCTTCCCGCAATTTCATGGCCTCGTCCACCGGCCGCGAAATAATCCCGTGCACGCGCTCCCGCAGAGCCTCCACCTCGTCTTTGCGTAGGCCCCTGGTTTCAATCGTATCGTGCAGATGCACAACGATTTTCGAGGGGCACAGCATCCAACTACCCTTCCGGTTGAATTCAAACGATCCGATAATGCTGACCGGCACGATGGGATAGCCGAGCTGCCGCGCCATGCGGAAGACGCCATCCTTGAACGGGCCGACGCGGCCGTCGCGCGTACGGCTGCCTTCGGGAAAGACGGCGAGGCTCGTGCCGCTATCGAGCGCGGCCCGAGTGAGCCGCCACATGCGCTTCAAGTCGGACGGCCGGGACTCCTCCGGAACTGGCACGTTGCCAAAGCGCTTCATCATCCAGCCGTACACTGGAATCTTGAAGTGCGATTCCAGTTCCAGCCCGCGCACGAACTGTGGGATGGCCGAATACAGCACAAACGGGTCAAAGAGATTGACGTGGTTGACGATGAAGAAGCTGGTGCGCCGCGGGTCAAATCCCGGCGCGCGCCGCACCTCGAACCCGACTCCGGCCAGCCGAAGGATGTTGCGGCAGAGGATGCGCTGCGGGCGGTCGTTTTTCCTCGGGTCAATGAAGATCCCCAGGAAGATCAGGGTGCTGCACACCACGAAAAAGTGGATGCAGCTTACAATCCACAGAACCCCGCTACGCAAGACGAGAAAGAGTTTTCTCATATCAGGACGTCGAGCGCGCCCGGCAGGGCTTCCAGACGCTGGCAACGCAGCGTGAGCACCTCGCCGTCCACCATGACGTCCACCGGTTCCTTCAGGGCAAACTCGATCCGCCGCGCCCCGAGGCGCGATGCCATCGGATGCGCCAGGTGCGAGCCGTCGTAGAGCGTGTACAGATTGCGGATCAGTCCGGCGCGCCCGATCGGCCCCCAGCGCACAAACTCCACCAGGCCGTCGCTGGTTGAGGCCAGCGGCGCGATCATCATCTTACCCCCGGTGAATTTGCTGTTGCTGAAGCTCAGGAACAGGCAGCGGCGGCGGTCGAACTCCTCCTGGCCTTCGACGCGTAGGGGAAACGCGCGGCGGCGGAGGCGCACCAGACAAGTCAGGACGCCCAACAGATAACCCAACTCACCCAGTCGCTTGAACCGCCGGTTGGTGAGGGCGGCGACGTCGGCGGTGAAGCCCATACTCAGCAAATTGATGTAGTAAAGCACTCCCTCCTGGTGTGTGAGCCGCAGGACGTCGCACGGCTGCTGGCGCCCGCAAAGGATGGCTTGAGTTGCATGCTCAACCCCGTGGTCAGTGAAGTCCCGCAAGAACGAGTTGCCGGTGCCCAGGGGGAGAAACCCGAGCGCGGCGCGTTCGCCGGAGGCAGCTTCCGGATACAGTCCGTTGACGATTTCGTAGGAGGTACCGTCGCCGCCCACGGCGATGAAGCGGCGGTAGCCTTTGGCGTACGCTTCGCGGGTGAGCGTCGTTGCGTGGCCAGGGCCGCGGCTCCGGGCGACGTCGAACTCTATCCCCGCTGCGCGGAGCCTTTCCAGCGCCAGCGGAGCAAGACGGCCGCAGCGCCCGCCGCCCGCGGCGGGGTTGACTACGGCCAAGAAGCGCTCGTTCACAGCGCAACCACAGCTTGCGAGCGGTCCAGGTGCCCGCGAATCTGCTCGGCCAGCACTGCGCGCTTGATTTTCATTGAAGCGGTGCGAGGAAAGTCCGCGTCCCAGAGGACGTAACCGCTGATGCGCTTGAACGGCAGCAGGCGGCGATTACGGCTGCTCAGTTCCTCAAGCAGGGCATCGCTGAAAGACTGGCCGGTCTCGAGCCGCAGCACGACCACCAGTTGCTCGCCGACCATGCTGCGCTCGGGCCAGAGGTAATTGGCCGCAAACACGCAGAACTCCTTCACGGGCAGGCCCTCGAAGACGTTCTCGATGTCTTCCGGATAGATGTTCTTACCTTCCGCGGTGACGATCATGTTCTTCTTTCGCCCGAAGAGTTGCAGGTGGCCCGTCGAGTCGAGCCGGCCGAGGTCGCCGGTCAACAGCCAGCCATTGACAATCGTCTCCGCGGTCATCTCCGGGTCGTCCAGGTAGTGCGACATCACCGTCTTGCTGCGCACAGCGACCTCACCGACGCCGTCGGGCGCGGGGTTGAGGATGCGCACCTCCATCCCCGGCAGCGGCTTGCCCACCGTGTCTGGACGGAATGGCTTGAAGTCGTTCAGCGTGACTGCGGTGCCCGCTTCGGTCAAACCGTAGGCGTTGGCCACCGGGATTCCCAGGTCGTAGAAAAATTGCAGAGTCGCCGGCTCGGTGAACGCCCCGCCAACAAATAGCGCCCGCAACTCGCCGCCGAAGGCCTGATGCACCTCGGGAAGGAGTCTCCGGCTCACCTCCAGGCGGGGCCGCCGGCGCGTGAGTAGGCGGTTGAGTGCGACCAGCCCATTGAAGAGCATTCGCTTGTGCGCCGGCAGGGCCGCAAACCGCTCCCGCAGACCATTCTCCAGGTTCTTGAGCACCAGCGGCACCAGGGTCATGTACGTGATTTTGTAGCGCCGGAACGCCTCGCGCACATATTCCGGCCGCAGCGTGCGCAGGTGCACGACCGCCGCGCCGCAGGTGAACGGGCCAATGAAGCCCACCATGAAGTCAATGGCGTGGTTGGTGGGGAGAATGCTCAGGTAGCGGACCCCCGGCCAGAACGGATAGAGCGAGGTCAGCGCCATGCACTGCTCGAGATAGTTTTCATGCGTCATCACGCAGCCCTTGGGCCGCCCGCCGGTCCCCGAGGAATAAACGATGCAGGCCATGTCTGTTCTCTCGCGAGGCACGAACGCCGGCTCGCGATTGTCCTGAAATTCTTCCCAACGGCGCGCACCGGCCAGATCAATTTCCGGCGGCGCTTCGGTGACCAGCACCGTCTTGGCCCGCAGGTCGCGGAAACCCTCCGCCTGCATTAGGGCGCTCCAGATGGGGTATTCAGTCACCAGCACGCGCGCCTTCGAGTGCGCCAGCAGTTGCAGTTGCTCGGGAGCTGTCAGCTTGTAGTCGAGCGGCACCAGTACCCCGCCCGAGTGGAACACGGCATAGGCCGAGATCAGCCATTTCGACTGGTTGGTCATGATGATCGCCGCCCGGTCGCCTGCGGCGAAACCCGAGTGCTCAAGCGCACTCGCGAGCGCTAGCGCCGCCTGCTTGAACTGACCGTAGGTCAGCCGGCACCGTTCGCGGTCGCGGTCGGCTTCAATTAGGCAGGTTTCCTCGGGCCAGCGCTCCAGCGCGTCGCGGAGCGCCGCCCCGAGCGAGTCATAGCGGCTCAGGTCCAGCATCACAGGCGGGCTTGTATGCGGCGGGCCAGGGCGCGGAAGTCGGTGACGCCCTGGATCTCATAGTCGGGTAGCTCGACACCGAAATGATTCTCCAGGCGCGTGAGCAGGTCGAGCGCCTGCAGACTGTCAATTCCCAACTTCTTGAAGAAGTCGTCGTCCGGTGAGAGTTTCTCACGGGGCACTTTGAAGTGTGTCGCGGCCAGCCCAACGATTTCTTCGGTGGTTTGTTCCAGTGTGCGCATGGGAAGGCTCAGATCCTACTGGCGGTGTTTTGGTTGTAGATGCATTGGTCCATCCCCCCTAGATTCCCCTTCAGATCATGGCAGGTAAGGCAGGGCATCAGTGCTTTCAACAAATTTGCGCAGGCCCGCTTCCACTACCGGTCGGGTGAACAGCTCGCAGAAGACATCGATCTCCCGTCGCAGCTCCTCGTACGGAACAGGTTTGATGAACCGCTTTGCGGCAGCGCTGGTCGGTCGGTCGAACTTCTTGACCTGGGCGGCGGTGGACCGCGCCACGTGCAGCGCCTCTCCCTCGGACGTCACCTGGCTGACCAACCCCACGCCCAGCGCCTTTGTGGCATTGATGCTGCGGCCGGTCAGCAGAAGGTCTCGCACCACGGCGTTTCCCAGATCCCGCTTGAGGCGAGGGATGCCGCCGAAGCCGGGGATCAGCCCCAGGCGCAGCTCCGGGAAGCAGAACCGCGCCATCTTGTCGGCGATGATCAGATCGCAGGCGAGCGCCAGCTCAAAGCCGCCGCCGAAGCAGACGCCGTGCACCGCGGCGATGGTGGTGAGCGGCGAGGTGTCGAGAATGTTCATCACGCTGTGGATGCGCTTGAGAAACTCGCGCACGCCGGCCACACGTGCGCTGGCGGCCATGGCTTGCGAGCGCGCATAGAGCTCGCGGAGGTCGGCGCCGGCACTGAACCCGGCTTGCCGCGTGCTGTGAATGATCAGGGCGCTGGCCTGGTTTGCAGCGATTTCGAGCGCGGTGGCGAATTTTTCCAACTCCTCAAGCATGGCCGAGCCGATTTCATTGCACGGCTCGCGGTGCAGCGCGAGCTCCAAGACGTCGTCGGCCAGCTCCCAGGAAACTGTTTGGCCCCGGAAGCTTTTCATGCGTCCTTCCTGTGGTACATCTGCTCGATTTGCGCCTGGTAGCGCGCCGCAATGGCGTCACGTTTCAATTTGCCGTTGGCCGTCAGCAGCCCGCCCTCGATGGTAAACGGGTCTCGCTCGATGTGGACGGCGCGAATGTGCTTGTAGTGAGGCAATTGTGGGTTGACCGCGGCGATCTGCGCCTCCACCTGCTCGCGGGTCACCTCACCGGTCACGAGCGCCCCGAGGTAACTCTTTCCGTTGCCCACTACGACCACCTGCTGTGCGCCGGGAAGCGACCTCAGCAGCGACTCTTCGATCGGCTCGGGCGCGACATTGTGGCCCGTATTGAGGATGATCAGGTTTTTCAGCCGCCCGATGATGCCCCAGGCGCCCGCATCGCTCAAATTCCCCAGGTCGCCGGTACGGAACCAGCCGTCGCGCATTGCCTGCGCGGTCTCCTCGGGCCGGTTCCAATAGCCGGCAAAAATGTTGGGGCCACGCACAAGGATCTCTTCGTCCGCACCCAGCTTCATTTCGATGCCGGGGATCGCTGGACCGACGCGACCCGCCTCGATCCGCCGGGGATCGTCCAGCGTGCAGATTGCGGTGGTCTCCGTCAGCCCGTAAACCTGCAGCACCGGCACGCCCAGCATCATGAAAAAGAGCTGCGTCTCCTTGGCCAGGGGCGCTGAACCGCAAATCAACGCCTTCAGGTTCGGAACCAGTCGCTTCCGGATCGCAGGAAACACCACTGCGTTCGCCAAAGCTAGCCACATGCTATCAAACAGGCGGCGCTGATCGGTCTGCCGGCGAAACCACGCCGCCCTGGCCATCTCAAATAGGGAAAGCGCAATGCCGCCGCGACGCGTCAACTCCTGCTCGACCCCGGTGCGGATCCTTTCCAGCAGCGCCGGAACGTTGAGGAAATAGTTCGGCTCCGCCAGGCGGATTTCGTCCGCCAGACGAGCCAGGTCGGTCGAAAGGGTCAGCACGCTCGAGCGAGAGAGGCATGAGAGCAACAGGATCCACGATCCGGCGAAGCAGAATGGGAGGTAATGGAAAACCCGGTCGAGTTCTCGTCGCGGGCCCATCAGCAAATCGAGTCGCGCTGTGGTGCAAGCGAGCATGTGGTTCAGGTTGCCGACGGTGAGGATAACCCCTTTCGCCTCGCCCGCTGTGCCGGAAGTATAGATGATCGCGACCGGGTCGCTTGGAGTGAGCGTCACCGGTGAAGCGCCGGACTCCCCCGCTGACGAAGCCCTTGCGAGCACCTCATCAAACAAGGCGCGGCGGGGCGCTTTGGGCCAGGCCTGCGTGATTGCGTCGCGCAGAGACGCATCGCCGCAGCAGACCAGCGACGCTGAGCAGTCCTTGATCATGGCCGCAAGTTCGGCGGGCGCTTGCCGGGCATAGAGCGGCACGACGATGATTCCTTCAGCCATAATCGCCAGGTCGACCGCCACCCAACGGATGCTGTTGTGCGCGAGCAGGGCGCAACGATCACCCCGGCGCAAGCCCGCCTGGATCAAGAATGTCCGCGCGGCGCCGACCAAGGCCAGGAGTTCGCCGCCCGTGGCGGCCACCAGACGCCCCTCGCGTACCTCCTGCAACACCGGCCGGCTGGCCGCCTGGCTTAACTGGCCAAATATGTTCTCCAGGAAATTCAAGATCGGTCGCTCAGGACACTTCGCTTTCGAGCTTCCTTCTGCGCGTGCTGTTGATGAACCCATAGATCGTAAGAACGACCGGCCAAGTCAACAGATAGATGATTCCGGAAAAGCTGGCGCATTTCGCGCCGCCTCGCCAGCGAAAGCCCCGTTTTGCGCCCACACCTTTTTCCGCAAGTTTGGTGCGCAAGATCTGCTGCTCCTCACCCGCCGTGGGTCTCAACCAGCTTGCGCAGGCCGGGGCTGAGCGGCGGCAGGTAATTCTCCCAACTGTGCACTCCGGTGCGCACAGGGAACTCCGGATAGCGCTGCTGTACGTGCTGCTCGAGGTGAACGCCCATGCGGGCCATGGCCTTCAAGTTTTTCACTACCGTTCGGCCGATGGCTTCACGGATAACCGGGCAATCCTTTCGCAGCTCCTCCATGGCCGCAACGAGCTTCGTTTCCAGGGCCGGGTCGTCCACGGTCAGCAGCAGATGGGGGTGACCCCGTTCGTACATCAGGTTGCGGATGCGCTCGTCCATGGTCACTCCGACTGAAGGCACTAGCGCCGGCATGGCCGTGACAATTCCGTGATACCGCGACGACACCATCAGGTGGCCGCAGCGCAGCACGCTCACCAGTTCGTACATGTTGTAGTCGTCCGAGGTGATCACCGGCGCGCCGCCCAACCGCCGGGCGATCTCCTGGCAGGCGTTGGTGTCCAGGCGCTCCATGGCCACGAGGACCGGGAAAACGGCGTGTCCTTTCCGGAAAGCATCCACCGCGTTGGCGATGGCATTGAGGTAGCGCTGGTAGGCCGTCTGGACACTCGGCCCGGAGGTGTGGAAGTAGACCGACCGATAGTGACTTTCCTTGTAGGCGCCAGCCAGCGCCCGCGCGGCAAACTTTGCCACCGACGCCTTCACCGGCCACCAGAACGGGTTGATCGGGCAGACCACCAGCACGGGAGAGGCTTCGTCCCAGCCCGCTTCGCGGAGCACCTTGCGGCCGTACTCGGGCCCCTGCGGTTCAAACGTCCAGGCCGTGTCGGTGCCGAGTTCGGTCGGCACGCCCAGCTCGCTGAGCAGCGCCTGCGACTCCTCATTGCGCGTAATCACCAGCGACTGGCCGCAGTAGCGCCGGCACATCCGGGCCAGCAGCGGGTCCATCTGACCGGCTTCGGCGCCGTAGCCGACCGAAAGCTTGTTCTGGGCCGCGGCAATGCCCAGCGTACCGATCATCATCGTCGTCAGGGCGTTGGCGAACTTGCTCTTGAACATGGAGCCCTCGCACGCCACCACGCCGTGGTGCTTGGGCACTTCACGGTAGAGAAACGGTGGGAAGATGTCTGGCAGCCTGACCTGCGTGGCGGTGCCGAAATATCCGCGAGTCAACGCGAAGTTCTGCGTCATGACGCTCAGATCCAGGCGGTCGGCGCCGAGCACCTGGCGTACCTGCCGCAGTATCTCCTCGACGCGCAAATCCGAGCCGGTGTTGCGCGTGCCGTTATAGCCGGCGAATAGCAGTTTGAGCTTTTCGCCGGGCCTCCACGGATGTCCCGCGCCCAGCATCCAGCGCAGCTTGCTGAGCTCAATCAGGCTGCTGACCCAAGCCGCCAGCACCAGGTCGGTCATGCGACGGATCCCCGGGCAACAACAGACTCGCCGGCTGCGGCGGGCCACTCCTGGTAGGGGTAGGTGAATCGGTTTTCGCGGCTAAACTTCAGCAGCGGATAGCTGTACTTGGAGAATGGCGCAGGGGCGCGGCCCATTTCCGCGACCACACGCGTGTTGTCGAACACCGTGTTCCAAATCAAGTAGGGCAGGAACACCTTGAGCAGCGAGGCACCGTACGCGATGTTGCCGGATCGGTTTGCCAGAGCGTTGACCGCCGCGGTGGACGGCCGTTCCAGCCACGGCAAGAAAACGGGCTTGCGTTTGTCCCGTGCGGCGGCCAGCGCATCGGTCAGCTCGCGGAAGGTCTGCGAGCCGGTGCCGGAGGAGAGGTGATAAATCTCATGCGCGGGCTTCTCTTTTTGGTGCAGCGTTACGACGGCGTCCGCGACATAGTCCACGGGCACGATGTCGATCTGGTCGTCCGGCCGAAACGGCAGGACCGGCAGCCCGGCCAGGAACACAAACGCCCGGACCATGTCGAACTGCGTGGTGGCGGCGCGGCGGCTGTCACCCAGCACGATGCTCGGCCGGAAGACGGTGCGCGACACGTCGGACAGCAGCTCGCGCATCATGTGCTCGCAGAATTTTTTTGTGCGCGAGTAGGGGTCGTAGTCAGAGCGGTCCCATTCGATGGCCGAGTCCTCGGTGACTACCTCGTTGCGGCGCACGCCCGCCACTGCCACGGTGCTCACTTGGCTGAAGCGGCGCAGGCCGTGGGTCGTCCGTGCCCGGACCGCCAGTTGAATCACCTCGAGCGTGCCGCGCAGGTTGACGTTCAGGCAGCTCTTCTCCGACTTGCGGTTCAGCGAGGCCGCGCAGTGGATGACCGAATCGGTGGTTGCAGCCAGGCGCCGGTAATCGTCTTCAGGCAGCCCGAATCGCGTCTCGGTCAGGTCGCCCCGGAAGACGCTGATGCGCGTGGAGAGGAAGTTGTGGAAGCGCGCAAAGTCCATGTGCAACTGCAACGCGCGCCACAGCCGCACCTCAGCCTCGTGTGCGTCCTTCGAGCGGACCAGCAAGCTGAGCGAATCGCGGTGAGCTTCCAGCAGGCCGGCGACGATGTGCGCCCCGATATAGCCGGTGGAGCCGGTTACGAAGATGGCCATGTGGCTTTGGCGCGCGGTGGCGCGGCAGGAGGAGCGGCCACATCCCGGGCGGGGCCGTTGCCGGGGGGTTCCGGGAGTTGAAAGGCGCGCCGGGGCCGGATATCGGGCGTGCGCCCCTCCAGCAGCGGATAACACCACCTCCGGAGCGCCGGGATGTGGATGTTGATCCAGTATTCCCACCAGTCGATCGCGCCGGGATCGTAGCCGAAGGCTTCCTTTTCCTCAGGCGGAAGCGCTTCGGAGAGCAACTGCACGTTTTCCGCCTCGAATACGTGCTCGTTGTGGAGGATAAAGGGCTCGTAGAGCTCGATGAGCTTCTCCACGCGGGCCAGGTCGCGCTCCTGCCGCGCCAGCGGCGGCCGCTTAAACTGCATCGCCGAGGCAGCTCGGTTGATGCCCTGCACGAACGCCTTTTGCGCCGGCACGGAGAGTTTACGGTAGCGGCTCTTCGACACCGGGATGGTCTCAAACTTCGACCGCAGCCAGTGCTCCAGACCCTGCTGAGCGCGGTAGTGCTTGCGGTGGGCCAGGCTGGTCAACTCGATCGAGCGGCCCATATCGCAGGGGTTGGCGGCCGAGGTTGCGAGCTGGTAAAGCCGCTGGTGGCGCCGCGCCACCACCGCCGCGGCGATCAGAGTGATTCCCCGGCAGACGAGGTCCACCGGGATCACGTCTAGGCACTTGCGCTCGTTCGTTGGCAGTTGCCGGAAGTAAGTGCCGAGCAGGTAGGAAAGCGGCGCCGAGGTGTTGATCCCCTCATTCCATCCACGGAAGGGCTGCGCCGTCGAGGTCTCGACGATGGAAGGCCGCACAACCGCCACCGGCAAATCGGCGCCGTGCTGGGCGATCAACGATTCGGCCAGGCTCTTGGTGAACGTATAGGTGTTGGGCCAGCCCAGATGCCGTGCTCGGCGCATTCCGGCTTTGGTCAGGCGGTTTCGCAGCCAGCGCGCCCGGTTCCTGCGGATGAATGTATCAAGCTCCGCGCCCGGAGGGTCCGGAGCCGGAGCACGTTTTCCCAAGGCCTGGCGTCGAAGGGTCGCGGTTACCTCGGCGCTCTCGGCGCGCTCTTCGACCTGCTTCACCAGTTCTTGAAGCGACTGCCATTCGCGCTCGGCGTCGAAGTCCGGCAGGTGCGCCGGCGTGGAATTCGGGTGCAGCTCCTCAGTGACCCGGCCGTCACGGGCGCCCACAACGTAGCAGGTCGAAAGGTGCACCAGCCCGGCATGGTCGCACTCCCGGACGAACTCCAGCAGGTGCGCCACCGCCGCGACGTTGATGGATAGGGCGTCGCGCAGGTCGGGATTGAAATCAGTCAGACCGGAGCTGTTCACCACCAGATCGAGCGCGCCGGCCAGCCGGGCTCGGGTCGCAGGCTCGATGCCCAGGCCCGGCTGGCTTACGTCTCCCTCAATCACCTCGATCCGCGCGCCCAGGAATTTGCCCAGATCGCCGCCGTGGCGGATGTGCAATGGATCGAAGGCCGGCGACTCTTCGACGATCTTTTCGAAGCGCCGCTGAGCGCTGTTCGACCGCTGCCGCCGGACCAGCAGATAAACCTTGCCAATATCCGGCAGATCGCTCAACAGGTTGACCAGCCACACCTTGCCGATGAACCCGGTGACGCCCACCAGTAGGATGTGTTTCCCTTGCAGCGACTTCCGCACCGAGAACTGGCCGAGCTGCTTGGCATGGTCGAACAGCACCAGAGGTCGGTGGCCGGCGAGCGCAGGGCGCTTGGCTGATGTGATAGCCGCCTCCAGGATTTCGGGTTTCGCCGCAAAGCCGAGTGCACGAGCCAGCTTCTCCGGTGGAACCCGGCCATCGGCACGGCGGCTGGTCAGAAGCGCCAGGGCGCCTCGGGGGCGAATAACCGGCTCAAGCAGCCGTCCGGTGGCGAGGCCGTCGCGGAATTCGAGGTGGTTGGCCACCAGCCGCTCGACGCCGAGGAAATTCGCCAGGGGCCGCATTACGTGGTCCAATCCCTGGCTGACCAGGACGACCTGGCCGTTGGCGGTAATCCATTCCTTGAGCTTCCGCATGCCCTTTGGTTTGAGCTGCGGCTTCAGGACATAGTGAAAATACTCCTCGCCCAGCAGGTCGAGACGGTCGCGACTTACTCCACGTAACAGGGCGTGCAGCACCCGGGTGGCGAAAACCCGGTCGGCGGAATACAGTAGCGGCCGGACCAGAACCAGCAGGGCCACGCTCCCGCGGCGCGCCCAACGTTCGAGGAAGCTCTGCGCGTTCCAGGTGAAGTAACCGACCGGGCGCACCGCGCCCAGGTCGAGCAGGCTCCCCTCGACGCGCCAGAACGTTGTGGCGGTGAGCGCGCCTGCCTCTGCCGGTTGGGGCAGGCCCGCAGCGGCTGGCTTGTCTGCGGCCTGGCGCTCGACTTGAAGTCTCGGTGTGCTCACTTGGTCCGATCCAGCCTACTGAAAAACGTATAAGGCTGCGTGCGGACAAACTAGCGTTTGGGGGAATACTGAAATTAGCATTCTATTTGGCGGGTAGCAAGGGCCGAAGGCTTCACCAGTTCGGTGGCATGCAAAGGGGAGCGCACCGGCGGGAGCGGGCTGCAGGAGCATCGGCCGCGGCGGGCTGTGGCCCTGTGGGGCTCAGACGCCCCAGCCGTAGCGCTCGAGAGTTTCGAGCGAGGCGTGCATTTCCGAGCGGATGAGCTCGGCCAGGCCGGAGCAACCCACGACGCGGCTGCCCGGCTCGGCGATGTCCACAGTGCGGTAACCGCTAGCCAGTACTTGGTCCATCGCGGTTTCGATCCATTCCGCCTCGGCCGCCAGGCCGAACGATTCGCGGAGCATCATACTGGCGCAGAAGATAGCGCCGAGCGGGCACGCGCAATCTTTTCCGGCGAGCGATGGCGCCGAGCCATGGATCGGCTCGAAAAGCGGCGGGCCAAGGCCGCAGCTCATCGAGGGCACCACGCCAATCGAGCCGACCAGTCCGGCTGCGCCATCGCTCAGGATGTCGCCGAACATGTTTGACGTGACCAGCACGTCGAATTGCGCCGGTGCCAGCACAAGCTGCATGGCAGCGTTGTCCACATAGAGGTGTTCGAGCGCGACATCGGGATATTCGGCGGCCAAGCGCGTCATGGTCTTGCGCCACAGGGCGGAACTCGCCAGGACATTCGCCTTGTCCACCGAAGCCAAGCGTTTCGAGCGGCTCTGGGCGCGGGCAAATGCAAACCGCGCCACCCGGTCAATCTCCTCGGTACTGTAGCTTTCCGTGTCGTGCGCGCGTTCAGTCCCGTTCTCAGCTTCGGTCCGGTGCGCACCGAAGTAAATTCCGCCGGCCAATTCGCGCACGATCTCGAAGTCGATGTTGCCCGTGCGTCCCTGCTTGAGCGGCGAGATGCCGCGCAGCGGCTCGCGCAAGCGGATGGGGCGGAGGTTGATGTAGAGCTCCAGCTTCTTGCGGATGGCGAGCAGCCCGCTCTCCGGGCGCTTACCGAGCGGCAAGGCGTCCCACCGCGGCCCGCCCACCGCGCCCAGCAGCACCGCATCCGCGGTGCGGCAGGCGTCGAGAGTCTGGTTGGGGAGCGCTACGAGGCCGGCGTCAATGGCGGCCCCGCCGATGGGATACTCAGCCAACTCGAACTGGTGGCCGAACTCCGCGGCGCAGTCTTCCAGGACGCGGGCGGCGGCCCGAATGACTTCCGGGCCGATGCCATCACCCGGCAGAAGCACGATGGTCTTGGCGACTTGTGTCATGGCAAGCTCACAAGAGCGCTGCCGCAATAGTCATGTGGCGGCGGGAGCGGCGTCGACAACCGTCGCGGCCGCTGCACGCCCGCGAAGCACCTGGTGAATAATCACAAGCAGATCGCGGTCGCGCACCTGCTTGGCTTGGTCGGCCAGCGCGACAAGTCGCCGGTAGCACTCGGCTAGTTGCTCCTCATTGGCCTCGTAGCCCAGCTCATGCAGCCGGAGCCGGAGTGCGTTTCGCCCCGAATGTTTTCCCAGGACGAGCTGCCGCGACGGCACTCCCACCGCCTCCGGCGGAATGATCTCGTAGGTCAGCGGGTTTTTGATAATCCCGTCCTGGTGAATCCCGGCCTCGTGCGCAAAGGCGTTCGAGCCGACTACGGCCTTATTGGGCGGCACCGCCACGCCGGTGATGGTGGTGAGCAGCCGGCTGGTCGGATAAATCTTTTCCAGATGGATGTTCGTATTGACGCCGAAACTCGCCTGGCGCACCGCCAGTGCCACTACGATCTCTTCGAGCGAGGCGTTGCCGGCGCGCTCGCCGATGCCGTTGATGGTGCACTCCACTTGCCGGGCGCCTGCACGCACCGCCGCCAGGGAGTTGGCTACGGCCATGCCCAGGTCGTTGTGGCAGTGCGCGCTGAGCGTAATGCCTGGCGCGTTTCCGATGCGCTCGCGTACCCGGCGGAAAATCTCGGCGTACTCCTCCGGGACCGCATAGCCGACCGTGTCGGGGATGTTGAGTGTCGTCGCGCCCGCCTCGGCGGCCGCGGCGAAGACCTCGCCGAGGAATTCGATATCGCTCCGGCTGGCGTCCTCGGCGGAGAATTCCACGTCCGGGCAGCGTTCGCGGGCGTAGCGCACCATTTTCACGATGGCCTCAAGTGCCTGGGCGCGGGTGAAGCGCAGCTTGGCGCGCAGATGCAGGTCCGAGGTGGCGAGAAAAATGTGCAGCCGCGGCCGCTGGGCCGGCTCAAGCGCTTCGAGCGCGGCGTCCACGTCTTCTCTCTTGGCGCGGGCGAGCGCCGCGACCTGACAGCCGCGGATTTCCCGCGCGACGGAGCGCACCGCTTCCAGGTCGCCGCGGGAGGCGATGGGGAAGCCGGCCTCGATGATGTCTACGCCGAGCTCCTCGAGCTGCCGGGCCAGGCGGAGCTTCTCCGGGACGGTCATGGAGAAGCCGGGCGACTGCTCGCCATCGCGCAGGCTGGTGTCGAAGATCCGGAGCGTATCCATCGCGCCCCCTTCCAGGAGGTGGCTGCCAGCTAACCGCAAAGGCTCCTTTTCAGTCAAATTTATATTTCTTGTCAGTGCCATAACATAATCTTATGATAGCGTATCCCGACTGCCGGGGAGGGAACCCATGGACCTCGCCCAACTCCACGTCTTCCTGACGGTGGCGCGGGAGCGCAGCTTCTCCCGCGCCGCGGAAAAACTCTATCGCACCCAGCCTGCGGTCAGCATTGCCATCCGCAAGCTCGAGGAAACGATTGGCCAGCCGCTGTTCCTCCGCGGCGCTCGCCACGCTAAGCTGACCGATGCGGGCGAGCTGCTGAGCGAATATGCCGAGCGCTTGCTCAACCTGCGCGACGAAATCGGCAAGGGCATGGAGGACTTGAGCGGGCTGCGCCGCGGCCGGCTCTCGCTCGGGGTGAACGAAAGCTCAATCCACGCCCTGCTGCCGGCCCTGGCGCGCTATCGCCGGCTCTATCCCGAGGTGGACATCGCCGTCCATCGGACGTTTTCCCGCGACATTCCGCGGGAGGTACTGAACTATCGTCTCGATCTCGGAGTGGTTTCCTACATGCCGCAGGAGGTTCAGCTCTCCGCCGTGGAAATTTTTCGCGATGAGCTAGCGTTTGTGGTTTATCCGCGGCATCGGCTGGCCCGGCGCCGCTCGGTAGACCTCGCGGAACTGGGCCGGGAAAGCTTTATCGCGCACATTGTGGAATCGCCCTATCGTCGGCGGGTGATACAGCTCTTTGAGCGCCATCAAGTGCCGCTGCAGATGCGCGTGGAGCTGCCCACCATCGAAAGCATCAAGCGGTTTGTACAGATGGAGATGGGCGTGGCCATTGTGCCGCGGATGTGCGTGCGGTGGGAGGTCGATGGCGGCGCCTTGGTGGAGCTAAAGATCCGGCAATTGAAGCTGCCACGGCACTTGTACCTGCTCTCGCGTCGGGGTACCCGGCTCTCGCATGCGGCGGCGGCACTAGTTCGGTTGTTGCGGGGCGTGCCGGCCCAGGGCTAAGTCTTGACGACGATGCCGCCCCCCTGGCCACGGCCACTGCCGCGGGCGCAACCTTCTCCAGCGTCACCCGCGCCCTCGACCTCGAAGAAGGAATGGCCAATTTCAGTCTGCAGCGGGTCAGTGCGAAGGAGTTGCGGCTGGCTCGAGCGCCTGCAGCGCGGGGTCGGAGGAGAGCTCGGCGGGAAACGCCTCGACGAAATGCTGGAGGTGCGGCAAAAAGAGGTAGCGGTAGCGAAACGCCTCCATCTCCTCGATCGCCTGGTCAGTGGTCCAGTGGTCAAACGTGATGCGGTAGAGCGCGACCATGACTCCGGTTCGATCGGCGCCGCGGTAGCAGTGCACAAAGATCGTCTTATCCGGATTGTCGCGCAACAGAGTGAGAAACGCGACGACCTGCTCGTGCGTGGGTTCGTGCTGGGCGTGGGGGAAAGGCAAAGTTTCCCGGGATTGCCACACTCTAGTTAAACCATGGAGTCTTCGGCTTCCCGCGGGATGATTGAACAAGCATGCGGCCGATGGCTGAGGGCGGCGGGGTAAGTAAAAGGAAGCATGGTGGCGTAAAGCCGCCGCTGCACAGGCGTCAAAAACGGCGGGCGGGACTACTTGATGCGGAATCTTATCGTGACCAGCACTGGTAGAGCGACCGGCTGATCATTGAGTCTCGCTGGCTCGTATTTCCACTTCCGCAGCGCCTCCATGGCTGCCTGTTGCAAGATTACAGGACCCGAGACTACCTTCAGGAGACCCACGCTGCCCGTCGCGCTAATCTCCGCCTGAATGACGACGTCGCCCTCGACCCTCTGCAGCCTGGCCATAGGAGGATAGTCGGGCTTGACCGAAGAAGCCAGGCGCGGCTGCACGATCCGCCCACCATGCTGTGAGCTTTGGGCAAGGGGCAGGACAGACGCCGGCGAGCCTTTGGAAAGAATTCCGATAATCCCTCCGGGCTGGCCGCCTGGCACAGCGCCGGGAACGTCGCCGTCAACGACTACGGGCAGTGGCTCCTCGTTTGCAACCTTGTTTCGCGTGGGCGCCACGACGGGGACAGTCAGTGTGCCCAGACGCATCTCAGGCTTTGCCCGTGGACTGGCCGGTTTTCCGGGAGCCGCCGGCGCGCGCGGGACATCGGTCGAGTCTTTGGGCGGCTCACGAGAGCCAGCAACTGTGGCCACCATCGCCTGGGTTTGTGCGCTGACTTGGCCTGCGGGGCTTACACTGGTCGGAGGTTGCGTCGCCGCTGCAGCAGGCTCGCGTGCGGTTTCCGCGCTCGGCGTGGCGGCTGATTCCGAGGATGCCTGGGCAGGAACAGCGCTCGAGTTGACCGCTACAGGCTGGCTTCCAGAGTGATGGCGAAGAACGAACCACGCTGCTGGCACCAGGATGAACAGACAAATGGAGACGCCAGCGAGAATCAACTTGCGGCGCGGGAGGCGATTGGCGGCAGCCGGCTTTGTTACGGCGCGCTGGTCGAGCCAACTTTCCGGAATCCCGGCTTCCCAAGAGTGCTCGTGCGACCGAACCGCCAGCGGCTCAATGGCGCCAAGGGGGCTGCGAGAGGCAGTGGAGGCGGAGGCCTTCGCGGCCGGTAGATCGCCTTCGCCGACAGGAACAACCTGAACAGCAGGCGGAACTGAATCGACGCGTTGCTCCTCGGCCGCCGAATCGGCCACGGCCAGAGCGCTTGTGCGCAGTCGGGCCCTGATGTCATTGGGCCACAAGCTCGCTGCCGCTGGCTTCGTGCGTTCCCCGGTGAGAGAAGACGCCGACGGAGCTGGTGGTGAGCTGGCAACGCCAGGTCTTGCTCGTTCTTGCGGGCGGGGGAGATTGAACTGGTCGGGATTCTCGCCCTCGAGGGGGAAGCTGACCGGCCAGAACTGCGAAGCAGACTGCGTAAATCCTAGCTCGACCTCGCTGATTCCAGTCTCAGGCCGTTGCACAGAAACAACCTGACATGCCGTCTCTTTTCCATTTTTCAGGTTGATGAGAACGAGCTTTTCTCCCACCCGGACGTCTGCCGCCAGACTGATCACTGCCCCGCGAGAGAGAACGAACAGAGTGTGAGTCTCTTCGCGCACAGCCTGCGGCGCTCCAAGGCGGCCGCGAACCAGGACAGGGAGCTGAAGAGCGACCCGATTACCTCGCCCGAATCGAGTTGGCTGTTTGGGGAGACTAAGGTCAAGCAGCGGTTGTGCCGGAGGGGTGGAAAACAGAGATGCCGGTTGTCGGGGAACAGAATCGGTGGGCGGTTGTGAAACCTCGGGATCTAAATCCTCATATGTGAAGAATTTGGTGTGACCACCCGGCGAACTGGTTTCATTCGGCGCCCCGCCTCGGTTTGCTTGCATCGAAGCCTTGACTGTCAAGGATTCTTGGAGTGAAGCCGGAACTGGCAATGCGGCTTCGAGTTGGGCCAGCGCCTGCACAGGAGTTGTCTGCTGGGGCGCCGCTGGACCATCAGCACCGTGGCCTGTCAGTAAGCTGGTTTCTTCCCACGACGGCGGGTGATCTGAATCCGCAGGAGTAGCAGTTCCGACGATTGGCTCTACCGGCGGCGGTACGAAGGATTCAGGCGCCGCAAAGACGGCAATCGGCGCAGGCGGCGGCACTACAGCCTCGGGAGCACCGAGTTCGACCACGGGTTCGGGCGGCGGAGGCGTTGAGGGGAACTTCGTGGTCGGCCCGGGCTTTTCCCAATTAGTCATCTGTCGGAGCTCCCACGCTTCACCCTAGTTTGGACACGTGCCAGGCTGCGTTCCATAGTACGGTCGTACCATCCCAGAAACAGACATCTCCTTATGTGGATCAGAGCCCGCTCGGTGTCTCACTCCGCTGGAAGTGCAGGGTATTGCATGAACAGAAGGGAGGAATCCAGTTGTAGTTCAGGCAGCAGCGCGACGGCTGCAACTGCACGGCCGAACTTGCACACGGTCACCCGGGAGCGTGAGTGCAAGGGGTCACTGGCGCGAGGTGCTAGCTCTTACGCAGGGCCGTGGCGATTTCTCTCGCTTCCATGACCTTTTCCGTAGTCTTTTGCGTGACTCGATTCAATCCTTCCGCCAGGATGTCCAGCAACTTGTGAATTCTCTCAATGGCACGGAGCTTTATTTCCCGCGGGGCATCTTGGAGGAATGTGATGGTCACATCGGTGCCCCAGGACTCCTGCGTGCCGGAAGCGACCAAAAAGCCCCATTTTCCCTTGTTCTTCCCATATCCCAGTTGTTGAATATGGTGGACCGAGGAGCGCTGGCCATTCGTTCCGACTTCCGAGACCTCTTCAACGTCCAGAGGATCATCTCTAAGCCACGCCCAAACTCCGCAATTGAGGTCGTTCAAGGCGGACTCAATCTCCGTGATTTGTTGAGAGAGCTGGTTCGAAACACTGTCCAGGGTTTGCGACAGGGCGGTGAGTTTGGCTAAGGCGCTTTCCGTCTGCGTGGTCATCACCGCTCTCCTTTATCGCGTGCCTGGTTCCCTTTTGGGACCTGCAGTCAGCCTGCTCTATTAGAGTATTCATGGTCTCGGCAGGGACATCAATAGCTGTGTCCGAATGAGCACTATCCGGGAGCATACATCGGGGTCCACTGCAGGCCTGACTCAAATCTGCGGACGGCACACGGTTCTAATCGGACGCCGCGGTGAAGCGCAGATAACGCCAGGGATTTACCGGCGCGCCGTTGATTCTTACCTCGTAGTGGACGTGGGGCCCTGTTACGCGCCCGCTGACACCGACGAAGCCGATCACATCGCCGCGCTTGATATAGGTTCCAGGCTGCGTGTTGAAGCGGGAAAGATGCCCGTACCAGGTGGAAATGCCGAAGCCATGCTGCACAACCACCAGTCGCCCGTAGCCAGGACGGGTCTCCGTCGCCGCGACCACCCCATCCGCAGTGGCACGCACGGGGTCTCCATACTGCGTAGAAATATCCACTCCGGTGTGGAATGCGCCTTCACCGCTGAACGGGTCCAGCCGTTCGCCGAAACTCCCGCTGATGTGACCAATCACCGGCCAGAGCGATGGCGTGAGCCTGGCATCGCCTAATCCAGGCCGAGGTATTAGGCGCAGCCCCTCGGCGGCCAGAAACACAGCGGTCGGGTTCTTCTTCAAGAAGTTGAATTGTTCAACCGAGCGCTGGTAGGCGGCCTCCGCCTGCACCGGCGCATCGGTGAGCCCGAAGGGAGTCTCGCGGAATCGCAGGAACCCATAAGTCATCGCCACTTCGGTGGCGAGCGACTGGAGCGACGACAGCCGCTCGTTGGTTTCGCTCACTGTGGCCCGCAACTCCTGGTTCTGCCGTTTTAAGATGTCTCCCTCGAGGCGCAGGGCGTTGTAATCCGCCAATCTCCAGCGCATTCGCGAGTAGGAGCCGAGCGCCGCCATTCCTACGATACCCCCTACAAACGCCAGAGCCACCAGTAAATGGAGGATATAAACCGGCACTCCGATCTTGCGGAGTGTTCCCCGATCACTGGCCGCGATGAAGAACGTATATGAGTGTGACTTCACTCCCATGCGGTTCCCCGGCTTGTTAAGGAAAGTTAAGAGAAAAAAAGAAAAGTGCGTGCTTAAGGGCGTTCAGGATTGTGCCGGCCGAATCTGCATCGAGTCTCGGCCTCCTGTTGGGAATCGAGCGTCTCGCGGATAACTTACGCCCCCGGGAGTAAGAAGGCTACTGTCCGAGAGGCCAGAATTCGGACAGGGCGGGCGCCTGAACATCAACATAATAGGGTACGCGGGGGAGGTAGAGCACACAGAGAAGAGGCAAAGAACTTGACTGTAGCGCGTTACTGCCAACCATTCTCGGCTGAGATCCCTTTCGACTCCTCTCAGGGCGAGCGTTCGGGCATCCTGGCCGGATGCCCTCAGAAATGACATCAATGATGCGGGCTGTAGCCGGGCCGCGGCTACGGGCGGCTGTACTGGTCGATGACGCGCTCGATGGCGCGGCGGCAGACCGGGCAGAAGCCGACCTTATCCCGGGAGAACATGATGCAGTCGGTGCGCGGCCGGTAAAGGCCCTTGGACTCGTAGCCGGCGCCCTCGAAGGCGCCAACCCTGCCGGAGTATTTCATTCCTGCCAGCAGGCGAGTCTCCGCGGCCTCAACCTCGCGGAAGAGCTTTTCCATCTCTTCTTCCGCGGCGCCGGAGGCGCGCAGCTTCCGGCGGCGCTCCTGGTACGCTCGGGACTGCTTCTCGAATGCTTCCTTGTCCCACGGCGTGGGGAGCGGCGTATCGCTCTCTACCAAGTCCTTCCACTTGAGGTGAGCGGGGTCGTGCAGGGCAGTGAGGTTGGGCTCCCAGGGCTCAGGCTTTTCCGCCGCGCCGGTCTCGTAAGCGACGTCGGAGGTGAAATACTCGTCGCCCAGCCCGCCGAAGTTGTGCCCGAACTCGTGGATAAACAGATAGACGGCATACGCGTTGTCCGCCGCTGCGGTGGTCTGGTCGTTGAAGATTCCTCCGCCGCCGTAGGTGCGCTCGTTCACCAGGATGGCCAGGAAATCGTACGGTGCCGCGGAAGCGGCATCGCGCAGGGTGCGGTTGTCGTAGGTAAGGATGTACCGCTCGGAATCGAATGTGCTGTAGTGTGTCGAAAGCGCCGGGCGGCGGAAGACGCCGGCGTGCGGCCGGCTGACGCCACTCTGGGCCGATGGCAGATCGAGGGCGCGGACATTGAAATCGGCTTTGCGGCTGCGGAAAGGCTCTTCGCCGAAGAGCGCGTCCACCAGGCGTTTCGCGTCGGCGTGGAATTTCTCCATTTCGGCGTTGGTGTAGCCGTCGCCAAGGATGAGCAGGTCCACCTTCTCTGCGGGCGGGCCGTTCTCAAAAAGTGTCCAGACGCGCCCACGGGGCGCGAGATCGGCCGAAACGACGAAGCGCGAGTTCGGGTCAACCGGCGCGGCCCAGATTTCGCGGAAGACGTTCTCGGCGTCGCGCTTCTTCAGCGTCACCTGCACCGGCCGCTTCGGCCAGGGGAAGCGCAGCGACTCATGAAACGTCCGCCAGACCTTCTTGGCCTCGCCGGTGGTCTCCCACTCACCGTAGATGGAGGAAAAGCCGCGGGAGTAGAGCAGGCGATTGGTCGAGCGATCGGTGACCTCGAACAGGTATTTCCCGAGGTTGGTGTCGTCTACCAGGCGCGTGCGGCTGCCGGGCCATGGGCCGTCGGAGACGACGCGGTCGAGCGAGATGTGCTCTTCGGTGGCTGTGCCGCTGTGAAAGTAGTCCACGCGCATGGTGCGCCCGGCGAAGTCGGCGTCAAAGTAGCTCGTGCCGGCGGCGGGCCTGCCGAGGGCCAGCAGGAGAGATGCGCCCAGGCATAGGACGGTAAGGGCGACGGCTGTCCGGACCTTGAGAGATTGCTTCACGGGTTTCCTCCGGAATAGACGTGGATATCGTATACGAGCGCGGAAATCAAAACATCAACACAGAGGACACAGAGCAGGACACAAAGAGCACAGGGCGCAAAACAAAAAGCCCGCCAGGAGTTCTGGCGAGCTTAGCCAGGAATGGCTCTTTGACTACCGGATGATCGGTCCCAGAACCCGTTCGATGCTGAATGAGCCCTTCGTCCGCCGAAGCGGACTCAGGATGAACCGAGTGACGCTCCTTACCGGCCCGTGAGAGCCGGAAAGGGTGGGCAGCCGTTGCCTGCACACCTGCACAGGCTATGCTGCCGCTCTTCTAGAAAGGAGGTGATCCAGCCGCAGGTTCTCCTACGGCTACCTTGTTACGACTTCACCCCAATCATGGGCCATACCTTGGGCGCCTGCCTCCTTGCGGTTAGCGCAGCGACTTCTAGTACAGCTCACTTTCGTGATGTGACGGGCGGTGTGTACAAGGCCCGGGAACGTATTCACGGCGTCGTTCTGATACGCCATTACTAGCGATTCCGGCTTCATGCAGTCGAGTTGCAGACTGCAATCCGAACTGAGCGCGGTTTTTTCCGATTAGCTCCCCCTCGCGGGTTCGCGACGGTTTGTACCGCGCATTGTAACACGTGTGTAGCCCTGGACATAAAGGCCATGCTGACTTGACGTCATCCCCACCTTCCTCTCCGTTATCCGGAGCGGTCCTCTTAGAGGTCCCCCTTGCGGGTGGCAACTAAGAGTAAGGGTTGCGCTCGTTGCGGGACTTAACCCAACACCTCACGGCACGAGCTGACGACAGCCATGCAGCGCCTCCACACCTGTCCCTTGCGGGAAGGCCGTATTTCTACAGCTGGTCAGGTGCGCTTCGAG
>JBASRK010000140.1:0-4406 GCA_049273775.1 Candidatus Acidiferrales bacterium | reverse complement strand
TTCCAGCGCCGCGTCGCGCCGGATGTGGATCGCCGACGGGTGGGTCGGATCGAGCGCGGATCGAAGGGCTTTCGCCTCCGGCTCGATGGCGGTGAAACCATGCTCGCGCAGCGCGTGGTGGTCGCGGCGGGAATTTCGCGTTGTAGGTGGCGACCTCCCCAGTTCGACGGTCTGCCAAAGGAACTGGCTTCGCACTCCGCGGAGCATCATGATCTCCGCCACTTCTCGGGGAGACGCATGGTCGTTGTTGGCGGAGGGCAGAGCGCACTTGAATCCGCGGCGTTGCTGCAGGAGGCGGGGGCGGAGGTGGAAGTCATAGCGCGGCAGGAAAGAATTCGCTGGCTCGATCAGCGCGCAGGTTGGCTCAAGAGCGAGAGGAATCCGCTCCGGTCGCTGATGTATCCGCCGACCGATGTCGGCCCGCCGATCCTCAACCGAATCGTTGCGGCGCCCAACTTGTTTCGGCGGCTGCCGCGGGCCATTCGAGAGCGCATCGCCTTTCGCTCGATCCGGCCTTCGGGCGCGGGCTGGCTGGCCAGCCGGCTCCGCGATGTCCCGATCAGGACCTCGCGAGTCGTCGAGTCTGCGAGGCGTGCCGAGGACGGTGTCGAATTGAGGCTCGACGATGGCAGTCGGCGCAACATCGATCATGTGCTGATCTGCACGGGCTATCGCGTGGACATTGCACGTTACAGCTTCCTCGCACCGGATCTCCTGTCGAGCGTGCGAACCGCCGACGGCTATCCGTTTCTGACGGACGGGTTTGAATCGTCGCTGCCGGGCCTCCATTTCCTCGGGGCTCCCGCGGCGCGGTCGTACGGACCGCTTTGCCGGTTTGTGTCGGGGACACCGTTCAGCGGCCGTGCGCTGACCCGGCGTATCGCGGGACATCGCACCGTCACGCGGCATGCGGCCGTCCCCGACCACGAACGCGCCGGGGCAGTCTTGGCAGAGCCATCCTAGTCATGGCGCGGCGACTGCAACCGGGCAAGCGACTGCTGGATGTGGCAGTGTCCATCGTGGTGCTCGTTCTCTTGTCGCCCTTGTACGCACTGGCTGCGACGCTTGTCATGGTGGGTCTGGGGCGGCCGGTGCTGTTTCGTCAGCAGCGTCCTGGCTTGCACGGACGACCGTTCGAGTTGCTGAAGTTCCGCACCATGACCGACGAGCGGGAAGCCGACGGCCGCCTAAAGCCAGACTCTCAGCGCTTGGCGCGCGTCGGTCGATGCTTGCGCAAGACGAGCCTCGATGAGCTGCCGCAGTTGTGGAACGTGGTCCGCGGCGAGATGTCGCTCGTCGGGCCGCGGCCGCTGCTCATGGAATACGTGCCCAACTACACGCCGGAGCAACGGCGCCGGCATGAGGTGCTGCCCGGCATTACCGGCTGGGCGCAAATTCACGGGCGCAACGCGGTCGTCTTCAGCGACCGCCTTAAGCTCGATGTGTGGTACGTGGACCACTGGAGCCTTGCGCTGGATCTGAAAATCCTCCGTCGCACCGTGCTGAAGGTGATGCGCTCCAACGGGGTGAGGCTCGAACAGCCGCTCGAGGAGGTGGATGATGTGGGGCTTCACCCTGACACGCGAAAGAAGGCGATGGCTTCTGTACCTTCCGACGGTGAGTCCCGTTGACCCACGCACGTATCTGTACGCCCGCTGCCGCAAACTGCGAACGGATGATGGAAGTCCTGCATCTAGATCAGCGTGCCGCTTGGATGTCCATCCTCGACGAGTGCGAAGCGTACGACTTCTACCATTCGCCCGGGTATCACGCGGTGGCGGAAAGCCGCGGCGCGGGCACGGCCAACCTTTTCATCTACCGCGAGCCCGACGTGCTGATCGCGCTCCCGCTGCTCCTGCGGCCGGTCGATCGGGTGCCCGGCCTTCCAAAAGCCGGCCAGGGTCGATTCGACGCAACCTCCGTCTATGGCTACGCCGGGCCGATTGCGTCCCGCACCGAAATCCCGAGGGCCGTGGTGGAGAGGTTCCAGCATGTGCTTCGCGAGACGTTGCAGGAACTCGGCGTTGTCGCCGTCTTTACGCGACTGCATCCATTGATCGAACAGCGCGAGATTCTCTCGGGGCTCGGCGAATGTCCGCCGAGTGGGCAGACGGTTTCCATCGATCTCTCCCTGCCGGCGAACGTTCAGCTCATGCATTTCAGAGGCAATCTCAAGCGTGACATCGCACGCGCCCGGCGGCTTGGGCTGCTCGTGACAGAAGACATTCACAAGGAGTATCTCCGTGAGTTTTGCGAAATGTATACCGCCACGATGCGGCGTGCGAAGGCGGCGGCATCCTATTTTTTCGAGCCCGGTTATTTTGAGGAGCTGGCTCGGCATTTAGGCCCACTGCTGCGCCTGTTTATCGTCTTTGCGGGCAACCAGCTCGCTGCTGGCGCGTTGTGCGTGGTCTGCAAGGGGATCGTCCAATACCACCTGGGCGCAACGAAGGATGAGTTCGTTCCTCTGGCGCCGATGAAACTGCTCCTCGACGCCGTGCGTCAGTGGGCGACTGAGCAGGCTCACCGGGTCTTTCACCTCGGCGGTGGGGTTGGCTCTGAAGCTGACTCCTTGTTTCATTTCAAGGCCGGCTTTTCCAATCGGCGCCACCAGTTCTTCACGTGGCGTTGGGTGCTCGAGCCGCTGGGGTTTGAGAGCCTGTGCGCGGCGAAAGCGGAGTGGAACGCGCAACGCGGATTGCGCTCAGTGTCGTCCAGCTATTTTCCGCCTTACCGCGCCGACACCATTTGACGCCCATGCTTACTCGCAGTCCAACTCGCGGAGCAAAAGGGCAGGAACTGGCAGCCGGGAGCGCGGGGAGCGGGATTCAGGCGAAGCTCAAGGAGATCGTGCCGGGATATCAGATGATGGTAATCCGTTCGGGCGCCGTGGCCGCGACCGTCGCCGTAAAAGGCCCGCACGAACACGGAGCACCGGCGTGCCCGCCGTAAAAGGAAGTCCAAGCGTGATTGCAGCAACCAAGAGCGAACTGGCCATGTCTGCCGCCCCGCGCGATTCGGTCGCGATGCGCTTCGCGGTCGGCGCATTCTGGGCGCTGGTTGGCGCCGTTGTGTCGCGCGGCTTGACGCTGGCGTCGTCGGTGCTGGCGGGACGGCTCCTGGGAACGACGGGCTTCGGCGAAGTCGGCATGATTCAGAGCACGCAAGGCCTGTTCGGCATCGTGGCCGGCGCCGGGCTGGGGTTGGCGGCGACCAAGTTCGTCGCGGAGTTTCGTTCGATCGATCCCGCAAGAACAGGCCGCTGCGTCTCTGTGGCGACCACCATCGCGCTGATCTCCGGCACGCTGATGGCTCTGGTGCTCCTTGTTCTTTCGGGAATGATTGCTTCGAGCGTGCTGAACGCCCAACACCTGACCACGGAGTTGCAAGTGGCGACCGGCCTGGTCCTCTTCGGCACGATTAACGGCGTGCAGACGGGCGCCCTCGTCGGCTTCGGCGAGTTTCGTGTCTTGGCGGTCCTGAACAGCATCCGCGGCGTTTGCCTGTGTGTGTTCTTGATCGCCGGCATTCAGCTCGGCGGCGTCCTGGGCGGCGTCATCGGCCTGGTTTTGACCGAAGCGATCGCGGTGCTCGCCAACCATGTGGCTCTGCGGCGCCTTCTTCCCGAGACGGTCGCCTGGCAAGACCGCAACGCAGCGCGGAGCGAGTTGATGATGATGTGTCGATTCAGCGTCCTGAGCCTGCTGGGGAGCATCTGCGTGATGTCGGCGATGTGGTTTGCCAATGTGGTGCTGGTCACGCAGCCCGACGGCTACGCCTCGCTCGGCGTCTTCAACGCGGCCGAACGCTGGCGGCAACTGCTGTTGTTCCTTCCAGCCTCGTTCTCGCCCGTAATCCTGACGATGCTGAGCAACCTGCACGGCACGAACGATCCCAACGCCTATCGCCGGCTCTTTGGTCTCAACCTGGCGGTCAGCATCGCCGTCGTCGTGGTCCCGTCGATCGGCGTCATCTTGTGTGCTTCACCTGCGATGGGCCTGTTCGGCGCCGAGTATCGCGACGGCTGGATGACGCTGGTCATCCTGTCGGCCTCCTCGGTCGCGGTGGTGCTCAACAATCTGTTGGGCCAGATCCTGGTGAGCAAAGGGGTCATCGTGGGACGCTTCGTCCTTGACCTTCTGCTCGCAGCGGTCCTTGCGATCGCGTCGTGGCAACTGATTCCGATCTATCGCGACCAGGGCATGGCGATTGGCAGTTTGATCGCGTTTGCGGTGACGTCGGCCGCTTTAGTCGTGACGACTCTCTACTTCATGAGAACGCCTGGGAACCAGCCATGGCGGCCTTGACAAACAACCCGATGCCTCGCGCCACCCTCTGGGTGCTTGCGATCAACGCCATCGCCCTGATCGGATTCGCGTGTGCGCCGGTTGCGCAGGAGTATCCGC
>JBASRK010000101.1:0-9528 GCA_049273775.1 Candidatus Acidiferrales bacterium | reverse complement strand
GCGCGACCCGCCTCGAAGCGCGCTTCTAGGGCCGCCGCAGCGCGGAAACGGCGCAAGCCCTCCCGCCGGCCGCGCTAACACCCATTGCAAACAAAGCTGTGTAGCCCATCCCTTCAGGGCTGGGGCTTCTGCGGAATTATCACCCGTGACTGAGCTACATCGTCATCAATGCAAATGGGCGGTGGCACAGGGCGAGCGAGCAAAGGTCCGCCAATGACAACAGTGATGGTCAGGGATTTACGTCCAGCTCGCGGATCTTTTCGATGGACGTGCCGAAAATTCGTCGAGGGTCGGCCTGCTCGATGAGCAACGGCAATTAAATGGGCAGGGTGCCGGTGAAAGCGATACGGGGCTTGCCGGGGTCCATCTTGGCGAGGTGCCCGATGCGGTAAAACTTCTCGCGGCGGCGCTTGAGCTCGGCTTCGACCTTGCGCAGGTTTTTCGGCGGCACAACCAGGATCATACCCACGCCGAGGTTGAACGTGCGCAGCAGCTCATCGCGCTCGATGTTGCCAAGCTGCGCGAAGTAGCGAAAGACGGGCGTAACCGGCCAAGTGCCCAGCTCAACGACCGCTTGGGTCGAACGCGGCAGCACTCGCGGTAGATTTCCGGGGATGCCGCCGCCGGTGATGTGCGCTAGGGCCGAGACCCAGCCTCGCGAGACGATTCTTTTCAGCATCGGCCAGTAGCAGCGGTGGGGCTTGAGCAGTTCGGCGCCGATTTTATTGCCTACCTCGGCGACGTAGGTATCGGGCTCGAGCCGCGCCACCTCAAAGACCAGCTTCCGCGCCAGCGAGTAGCCGTTGGTATGCAGGCCGGCGGAGGGCAGGCCGATGAGTAGATCGCCGACGCGCACGCCGCCGGCGCCGAGGATGCGGCTGCGCTCGACGGCGCCGACGATGAACCCGGCCAGGTCGTATTCGCCCGGCGGGTAGAAGCCGGGCATCTCCGCCGTTTCGCCGCCGACCAGCGCGCAGCCCGCTTGGCGGCAGGCGCGGCTCATGCCCTCGACGAGCTGCTCGGCCACGTCCGGGTCCATGCGACCCATGGCCAGGTAATCGAGGAAGAACAGCGGCTCGGCGCCATGGGTCAGGATGTCGTTGACGCAGTGGTTCACCAAGTCGGCGCCGACCGTCGAGTGCACGCCCATCGCAAAGGCGATTTTCAGTTTTGTGCCCACGCCGTCTGCGCTCGACACCAGCACCGGCTCGCGCCAGCGTTTGCGGTCGATCTGGTAGAGCGCGGCAAACGCGCCGGGAGGTCCCAAGACGTCGCGGGTCAGCGTGCGCCCCGCCAACCGGTGGATGCGCTGCTTGGCCAGATTGGCCAACGATAGGTTGACACCAGCGTCGGCGTATTGCATCAGAGGCAGTCTCTTTCGATCAGGCGGAAGGGGGCTTGAAATCTGCGTTGACCTAGTGTCGTTCCAACTTACTCAGTCCAGCCTTGAGATCCCCACAGGCTTGGCGCGCGAGCCGCCGGAAGTAGCGCCAATGAGTTGGAACAGCGCCAGCAGGCCAGCAGCACCGGCCTAGAACGTCTCGAACAGCCGGTTCCAGCGCACGCGGCGCGGGTGCAGCAAGGCATTTGCATAAGCGTAGACCCGCTCGCGGATCTGTCCCGGCTGCCAGGCGTCGTCGGGCGCGTCAATCGACATATAGATGACCAGAGGTGTGCCCACCAACGACGCTCGCGGCACGAAACCCCAGTAGCGGCTGTCGTAAGAATTGGCCCGATTGTCGCCCATGACGAAGTAGCTCTGCGCCGGCACGGTCACCGGGCCGTAATGCTCCCGCGGATCCATCGGCGCATCGAGATAGGGCTCGGCGAGCCGTCGGCCGTTGATCCAGGCTGCGCCGTCACGGATCTCCAAACGATCACCCGGCAGGCCGATCAGGCGCTTGACGTAGTCGGGCGAGCCGGGGATGGGCGCGCGAAAGATCACCACCTGCTGCCGGCGCGGCTCGCGCCACAAGCGGAGGTGCCAGCCGGTAAACGGCATCCCGGCGTCGTAACCGAAGCGGCTGACCAGCAGGTGGTCACCCACCAGCAGGGTCCGCTCCATCGAGCCCGAGGGGATCACGCGCGCCTGCATCAGCGTGCCATGGATCAGCAGGAACGCCACGAGCACCCAGAACCACGAAAGGACTTCGCCCAGGATGCGCCGGCCTAGCGGAGTTTTCTCTTCAGTGTTCAACATGGGGCACCGTCACGCGTGGTTCGCCTTCGCGGTGAGACACTTCGAGTTGCACGAGTTCGGTTGGATAGACGCCGGTATAGCATGAGGTGCAGAACTTCCCTTCGGCATCGCCCACGGCGCGCCGCAGGCTATCAAGCGATAGATAGCCGAGCGAATCGGCGCCGATGAACTGCCGAATCTCCTCGACCGGCTTGACCGCGGCGATCAGCTCCTCACGGGTCGGAGTATCGATGCCGTAGTAGCACGGCGAGACAGTCGGCGGGCAACTGATGCGCACGTGCACCTCGGTGGCGCCCGCCTCGCGCACCATGCGTAGGATCTTCCGGCTGGTGGTGCCGCGGACGATCGAATCGTCCACCAGCACGACGCGCTTGCCCTCGAGCAGGCCGCGCACTGGATTGAGTTTCATTTTCACGCCGAAGTCGCGGATGGCCTGCTCCGGCTCGATGAAGGTGCGCCCGATGTAATGGTTGCGGATCAGGCCCATGCGGAAAGGAATTCCGGATTCGAGCGCATAGCCGATCGCCGCCGGCACGCCCGAATCGGGTACGGGCACGACCACGTCGGCCGTCGCCGGGTGCTCCTGCGCCAGTTGGCGGCCGAGTCGCTCGCGGCTCTGGTTGACCGGACGGCCGAAGACCAGGCTATCGGGGCGCGCGAAATAGACCTGCTCGAAGATGCAGTACTGGTGCGGCTTGGGCGGGGCAAACTGGATGGATTCGAGGCCCGAGCGCGAGATGCGCAACATCTCGCCGGGCTCGATCTCGCGCACGTATTCGGCGCCGAGCAGATCGAAGGCGCAGGTTTCCGAAGCCACCAGCCACGCCCCGGCCAAGCGCCCCAGGCTCAATGGCCGGAAGCCGCGGGGATCGCGGATGGCGAAAAGCTCATCGCGGGTGAGCAGCAGCAGCGAGTAGGCGCCCTCGACCTGGTTCAGCGCATCGGCAATGGCGCCGGAGAGATGGCGCGCCCCGCTGCGCGCAATCAGGTGCACGATCACTTCGGTATCGCTGGTGGTCTGAAAGATGGAGCCGCGGTGCTCGAGCTTCCGACGCCACTCGCCGGCGTTGGTCAGGTTACCGTTGTGGCCGAGCGCCAGCTTGCCCTTGTTGCAGTCAATCACGATAGGCTGGGCGTTGCTGACTGAGGTGTCGCCCGCAGTGGAATAACGCGTGTGGCCTATGGCAGCGTCTCCCGCTAGCTTCAGCAACACCTCGGGCTTGAAGATCTCTTCCACCAGACCCATGCCCTTGTGCAAGTGCAGGTCGGCGCCGTCGGTCGAGACGATCCCCGCCGACTCCTGGCCGCGATGCTGCAAGGCATAGAGGCCCAAGTAGGTCAGCTTTGCGGCTTCGGCGTGACCCAAGACGCCGCACACGCCGCAGTGGTCGTGAAAATGGTCATCTTCGAGCTGAATGGCCTTGGTCATTTTCCCTGAAGCGTGCGGTCGAGCGCGTTGGCCCAAGCGTCCCGCAGCGGCTCGACGGCGGCGCTAACTACGGCGCGGCCGTTGTATTCGATGCGGAATTCGCCGCGGGCGACGGTACCGGCTTCGCGCGTCGCAACGCCATATTGTCTCGCAACTGCTTCGACGCGGGCAAGCGAGCCGGGCGAAACCGATACTACGGCCCGCGCCCCGCGCTCGCCAAACAGCGCCGCTTCGGCAGGCTCGGTCCCTTTAAGCCGCACCTGCGCCGAAAGCCCTTCGCTCGCAAAGCAGCTCTCGGCGAGCATCACGGCAAGTCCGCCTTCGCTCACATCGTGCGCCGAGCGAATCAGGCCCTGACGCGCCAGCGCCACCAGGCATTCGATCAGCCGCTTCTCGGCGGCGAGGTCTATCGCCGGCGGCACGCCCGCAACAATACCGCCGATCGTCTTCGCATACTCGGACGAAGAGAATTCGCGCGCGATCTCTTGTAGCGGCGGGTTTATCCCGCCATCTGGCGGTGTAACCCCGCCGCTACCATCGAGCAGCACAATTGCGTCGCCTTCGGCCTGAAACGCCATCCCTAGTGCGTGCGCGGCGTCTTCGAGCACGCCCAGAACGCCGAGGATGGGCGTGGGGTCAATCGAGCGGCCCAGGGTCTCGTTGTAGAAGCTTACGTTGCCGCCGGTGATGGGCACCTCGAGCGCCCGGCAGGCTTCCGCGATGCCGTCCACGGCCTCGCTGAACTGCCACATCACTTCGGGCTTCTCCGGATTGCCGAAATTCAAGCAGTTGGTGGCGGCCCAGGGTTGTGCTCCTGAGCAGGCGACGTTGCGCGCCGCTTCGGCGACGGCGTGCATGGCGCCGAGGCGCGGCGAGAGCCCGCACCAGCCGCCGTTACCGTCCACGCTGAGCGCGAGCCCCCGCCGGGTGCCCTTGATGCGCACCACCGCCGCATCGCCCGCGCCTGGCCCAACCAGTGTGTTGGTCCGCACCATGTGGTCATACTGCTCGAAGACCCAGCGCTTCGAGGCGATCGCCGGGGACGCCAGCAGGCGCAGGAAGCTTTGTGTGTGATCCGTCGCCTCGGCGGAGAACTCGAACAGGCGCTCGTCCTTTCGCGGAGCGCCTGGGCGCACCGGCCGCTCGTAGACCGGCCCTTCCTCGGCGAGCGGGTGCGCCGGAATCTCAGCCACAATGTTGCCGTGGTCGAGCACGCGCAGCCGGCCGTCAGCGGTGACGCGGCCGATCTCGACCGCATCGAGGCCCCACTTGTGGAAGACGGCGAAAACTTCGTCCTCGCGGCCGCGCTCGGCCACCAGCAGCATGCGCTCCTGCGATTCGCTCAGCATGATCTCGTAAGGTGTCATGCACGTCTCGCGCTGCGGCACTTTCCCCAGCTCGATTTCGATGCCCGTACCGCCGCGGGAGGCCATCTCGCAGGTCGAGCAGGTCAGCCCCGCCGCACCCATGTCCTGAATGGCCACCACCGCGCCAGTGCGCATGGCTTCCAGACACGCCTCGAGCAGGAGCTTTTCCATGAATGGGTCGCCCACCTGCACGTTGGGCCGCTTCTTCTGCGATTCGGCGGTGAATTCGGCCGAGGCCAGCAGCGAAGCGCCGTGGATGCCGTCGCGGCCGGTCTTTGCTCCAGCGTAGATCACCGGATTGCCCGCACCACGCGCCCGGGCGAAAAAAAGCTCGCCTTTTTTGGCGATGCCCAGTGCCAGGACGTTCACCAGCGGATTCTTCGAATAACCGGACTCGAAGGCGACCTCGCCTCCGACCGTTGCCACGCCGAAGCAGTTGCCATAAAACGCGATGCCGCTGACTACGCCATCGAGGACCCTTCGTGCGCGCGCAATCTCGGCTGCACTGGCGCTGTCGTGCGGGACGATCGGGCCGAAGCGCAACGCATCGAGCACGGCGATGGGCCGTGCGCCCATGGTGAAGATGTCACGGAGGATGCCGCCCACGCCGGTGGCCGCGCCCTGAAACGGCTCGACGTAGCTTGGATGGTTGTGCGACTCGATCTTAAACACGGCGCAAAGGCCGTCGCCGATGTCCACGACGCCGGCATTCTCACCCGGCCCCTGCAAAACCTGCGGAGCCTGCGTCGGAAGTCGCTTCAGGTGGACCTTGCTCGACTTGTAGGAGCAGTGCTCGCTCCACATCACGCTGAAGATGCCGAGCTCGGTGAAGTTCGGCTCGCGGCCCAGTATGGCCAGCAGGTGCGCGTACTCCTCGGTAGTGAGGCCGTGCTCGGCGGCCAGCTCAGGGGTGACCTTGATTTCCGGCTCAAGCATGGTTTTCGGCTGTTTGGGGTGCGGCGCGGCAGGCCGCCTCACTCCGCGAACGGCACAGTCATTCACAACTGGCGCAACAATATGCGACGGGTACCCGCTACGCAGGCACGCGCACCCGGTCCGCGGCGAGGCTTCCGCGCCCCGACAAGGCTTCCACCATCGAGCGGAAGATCACGGCGCCGTCGGCAGAGCCGAGTGCGGCTTCCGAAGCCCGCTCGGGATGCGGCATCAGCCCCAGCACGTTGCGTTCGCGGTTCGCGATGCCGGCGATATTCGCCACCGAGCCGTTCGGGTTGGCTCGCGGATCCTCGCGGCCGTCCGGTGTCGTGTAGCGGAAGACGATCTGGTCATTGCGCCCCAGCTCGCGAAGCGTCTGCGCGTCGCAGAAATAGTTGCCCTCGGAATGCGCGATGGGCATCTTCAACACCTGCCCGGGCCGGGCAGCGGAAGTGAATGGCGTCGCCGTGGTTTCGACGCGGATGTGCACCTGCCGGCAGATGAAGCGCAGTCCGGCATTGCGCAGCATCGCGCCGGGCAGCAGGCCCGCCTCGAGCAGGATCTGAAACCCGTTGCAGATGCCCAGCACCAGCCCCCCGCGTCGCGCAAACCGCTCGACGGCACGCATCACCGGTGAAAAGCGTGCGATGGCTCCCGTGCGCAGGTAGTCGCCGTAAGCGAACCCGCCCGGGAGGAGAATGGCGTCAAAGCCTTCCACCTGCTCGGATTGGTGCCAGATGAACTCCACCGGCTGGGCCAGCACGGTTGCGATAGCGTGGTAGGCATCGTGGTCGCAGTTCGATCCGGGGAAAACGACGACACCAAATCTCATTCTGCGAGCGCTCCGGCTTGCATTCTAACACGGCGAAGCCGCGGACCCCGGACGGGATTACCGAGTGGCGGCGTAGCAGACGATTATCTCCTGCGGGAATCTGTGGCGCTGCGCGCGGCGTCGTTGGCTTTGCGCAAGCGGCTCCAGTACCACCACTGCCTTTGGGCCGCCGGCAGCTTCGGGTTGCGCGCCTGCGCCACGGCCGCGGAAAAAACATCCAGACAGCAGATGTCATGGCTCCGGCCGGTCACAGCGCAGAGTTGCTCGTAAAGTCTTACCGGTTTGCGGCTCGCCAGATCCCGCACGCTGCGCACGCCGAGCAACTTCAGATCGCGGAGCATGGCCGGGCCCACGGACACGAGGTCGTCAAGAGAGCGGTTATCTTTCATTTTTAGCTCCTCTCATTTTCGCTTTACTTTCGCTAACGGTATCGTACACTACCTGCCCTGGCCAAGTCTAACCGGAAAGATCTGTGGAGGATTTGCCGATCATTCAAGCGATGATTCTGGCCGTAATTCTGACACTGGTGGCGGCCTTTGGAAGGCCCACCGCAGGCGAGGAGAGGATCAGCATGAAAAAGCTTACACCCGTTCTGCTCGTAGAAGAGATCGAGCCGTCCCTCCCCTTCTGGGTGCACCGGCTAGGCTTCAAGAAAACCGTCGAAGTTCCCGAGGGTCAGAAGCTGGGCTTTGTGAGCCTCGCGAAGGACAACGTGGAGATCATGTACCAGAGCCGGGCGAGCCTGGAGAAAGACGTTCCGGCGCTGGCCAAGGGGTCGTTCCGCTCTTCGACCGTGCTGTATATCCAGGTGCCCAGCCTGGACGAAATCCTCCCCCGCCTCGAAGGCGTGGAAGTGGTCGTGCCCGTCCGCAAGACCTTCTACGGCGCCAACGAGATCGGCGTGCGCGAGCCGGCGGGCAACGTGATCATCTTCGCCGCGTTCGAAGAGAAACACTGAATTCGCCGCCGGCGGCGCTCTTTTGCCACTTGGCGAATGTGTGCTAACTTGCTGCGCTTATGACCAAGCGCATCGGCGTGCTGCTTTCCGGCCGCGGCTCGAACTTCGAAGCGCTGGCGGAAAGCGTGACCGCGGGCCGCATCCCGAACGCCGAGATCGCCATCGTCATCAGCAACCGCGAGGGCGCTCCGGGCGTCGAGCGCGCTCGCGCCCGCGGCATCGAAGCGCGCGTCATCCCGTCGAAGGGCCTTGAGCGAGAGGCCTACGACAAGCTGGTGGTCGCCGCGCTGCGTGAAAAACAGGTGGACCTGGTGTGTCTTGCCGGGTTCATGCGCCTGCTCTCGCCCTTCTTCGTCGCGGCGTTCCGCAACCGCATCCTGAACATCCACCCCTCGCTGCTGCCGGCGTTTCCGGGACTGGAAGCCCAGCGGCAAGCGCTTGAGTACGGCGTGAAGTGGAGCGGATGCACGGTGCACCTGGTGGACGAAAACCTCGACGCCGGGCCGATCGTCGTGCAGTCGCCTGTGGAAGTGCTGGATGGGGACACACCCGAAACGCTTGCTGCGCGCATTTTGAAAGAAGAGCACCGCATCTACTCCGAAGCGGTGCGTATTGTGCTCGAGGGCCACTTCCGCATTGACGGCCGCCGCGTCATCCGGCAACTCGGAAAATCGAAAGACAACCATGCCTAGCGCGAAGTTCAAGCCCGTGGACGAGCAGCTCGCCTACCTGCGCAAGGGTGCTGCGGAAATCATCCGCGAAGAGGACTTGAAGGCGAAGCTCGAAAAATCGCTGGCCACCGGGAAGCCGCTACGAGTAAAGCTCGGCGTGGACCCCACTGCGCCCGATCTTCACCTCGGCCACACCGTCGTTCTGCGCAAGTTGAAACATTTCCAGGATCTCGGCCACACGGCAATCTTCTTGGTCGGCGACTTCACCTCCATGGTCGGCGACCCCACCGGCCAGTCCGAGACGCGCCCGCCGCTTTCTCGCGCGCAGATCAGGGCCAACGCGAAGACCTACCTCGCGCAGGTTTACAAGATCCTGGACAGGAAGAAGACCGAGGTGCGCTACAACAGCGAGTGGCTCGGAAAACTCACCAGCTACGACTTGGTCCGCCTCTGCGCGCACTATCGGCTGGCGCGGATGCTCGAACGCGAAGATTTCCGCTCGCGCTTGTCGGGAAACCAGCCCATCGCGATCCACGAGCTTCTCTATCCGCTGCTGCAGGCCTACGACTCGGTGGCGCTCGAAGCCGATGTTGAGCTGGGCGCCACCGAGCAGAAGTTCAACCTGCTTGCGGGGCGCGAAATCCAGCGCGAGTACGGCCAGGTGGCCCAGGTGGCCCTGACCGTGCCCATTCTGGTCGGCACCGACGGTGAGCGCAAGATGTCGAAAAGCCTGGGCAACTACGTCGGTATCACCGAGCCACCCGGCGAGATGTTCGGCAAGCTGATGTCCATCCCTGACGAGTTGATGTGGTCGTACTACGAGCTCTGCACTGATGTGCCGTCCGGTGACATTGCGAAGTTCCAGCAGGCTGTCAATGCCGGCAAGCTGCACCCCATGGACGCCAAGATGGAACTGGCGCGGCTGATCGTCGGCGAGTTTCACGGCGAGGACGCCGCGAAAAAAGCGCGCGCCAGTTTTCAGCGCGTCTTCCGCGACCGGCAGTCGCCGGAGCAGGCGCCGGTGCGCCAGGTGGCGCGCGGCAATCGGACGATGCTCAAACTCCTCTTGGTCACCCTAGGGCTAGCACCTTCAGTTGGGCAGGCCGAGCGACTTATTAAACAGGGCGCGGTAGAACTC
>JBASRK010000099.1:0-6486 GCA_049273775.1 Candidatus Acidiferrales bacterium | reverse complement strand
GCGGGGGGCTATCTCCGCGGCCGCTGTCTATGATTTCGACTTCTTCGGTAATTGTGCCGGGCATAGCCGACTCCCTTACCTTGCCTTGGCCACCCGCTCGGGCGCCAGGTGCTGCGGCACGTAGTCCTCGGCAGCGCCGGGCACCGCGTATTCGTACGGGCCGCGATAGACCTCCGGCAGGTCGCCGGCGAAGTTATCGTGCGGCGGCGGCGATGGCACGGTCCACTCGAGCGTGGTGGCGTGCCACGGATTCACCTCTGTCTTCTTGCCGTACTTCATGCTCCAGAGAAAGTTGAACAGGAAGATCAACTGGGCGCCCATGGTGATGAACGCGACGATGGTGATGAACAGATGGACCTTCTGGAGCGGGGCGAGGAAGGCGAAGTTGGTCAGGTCGGAATAGCGCCGCGGGTGGCCCACCAGCCCCAGGAAATGCATGGGCATGAAGATGGCATAGACGCCCGGGAAGGTGATCCAGAAATGCAGCTTGCCCAGCGGCTCGCTCATCGCCCGGCCGTACATTTTGGGGAACCAGTAATACATCGCGGTGAAGATGCCGAAGATCGAGGCCACGCCCATGATCATGTGGAAATGCGCCACGACGAAGTAGGTGTCGTGGAGCTGGAGATCGAGCGAAGGCTGCGCCAGGAACAGCCCGGAGACCCCGCCGGTCACGAACACTGACACGAAGCCGATGGCAAACAGCATCGGCGTGGTGAAGCGGATGCGCCCGCCCCACAGCGTGCCCAGCCAGTTGAAGGTCTTGATGGCGGAGGGCACCCCGATCGACATCGTCAGCAGCGAAAATGCAATGGCCGAATAGGGGCTCATCCCGCTGATGAACATGTGGTGGCCCCAGACACAGAAGCCCAGAAAGCCGATGCCGCACAGCGCATACACCATCGCGCGATAGCCGAACACTGGTTTGCGCGAAAAGTTGGACAGCACGTGCGAGGCTACGCCCATCCCCGGCAGGATGGCGATGTACACCTCTGGGTGGCCGAAGAACCAGAACAGGTGCTGCCAGAGCAACGGCGAGCCGCCCTGATGCCGCACCAACTTATCGCTCACCACCAGACCGCCCGGGATGAAGAAACTCGTGCCGGCCACCCGGTCGAGCAGCAGGAGAATGCAGGCCGCGAGCAGCACGCCGAACGCCAGCAGGCCCAGGATGGCCGTCACAAACCAGGCCCACGCCGTCAGCGGCATGCGCATCAGCGAAAGCCCGCGGGTCCGCAGGTCAATCGTAGTGGTGATGAAGTTGAGCGCGCCCATCAACGACGCGCCGCAGAAAATGGCCAGGCCGATCACCCAGAGCGTTTGCCCCAAGCCCTGACCCGGCCCGGCGATCTCGCCCAGAGCCGAGAGCGGCGCGTAGGCTGTCCAGCCGCTGATGGGTGCGCCCGCGGTGACGAAAAACGCCGCCAGAATCACCGCCAGCGAGACGAAGGTGGTCCAGAACGACAGCATGTTGATCACCGGGAAGGCCATGTCCGCGGCGCCGATCTGAATCGGCAGGAAATAATTGCCGAAACCCGACTGCGGCGCCGTGGTCAGCACCATGAAGACCATAATCGTGCCGTGCATGGTCATCAGCGCCAGGTACTGCTCCGAGGTCATGATGCCGCCCTCGATGAACGGCAGCTTGGCGCTGGGCCAGGCCAGGTGGATGCGCATCAAAAGAGACAGGAACATCGCCACAAAAACCGAAAACAGCGCCAGCAGGAGATACTGGATGCCGATGACCTTGTGGTCCAGGCTGAAGATGTACTTGCGGATGAAGCCGGTGGGCGGGTGATGCGCTCCGCCGCTTTCGTGTGTCACCATCGAGTCTCTCCTCGCTGCCGGGCTCGGGCCTGCGCGGACTTCACTGGTTCGCCGCCTGCTCGAGGAGCCACTTCTGATAATCGGCCTCGGACATCACGTAGAGGAAACTCCGCATCTGGTGATGCCCCAGGCCGCAGAGCTCGGCGCAGGCGATTTCATAGGTGCCGATCTTCGTCGCCGTGAAGTGGATCCGAATCAGCATCCCCGGCACAGAGTCCTGCTTGAGCCGCAGCTCGCGCACGAAGAAACTGTGGGTCACGTCCTTCGAGCGCAGGATCAGCTCCACCTCGCGGTTCACCGGCACGGCGATCACCGGGCTGACGATGTCGTCTTTGCCGGCCTGATCGTTCGGGTCCAGGCCGAAAAAATTCTGGTCGGAGTCCTTGACGTACTGGGCCGCGAGCCGGCCGAACTTGCCGTCCGGGCCGGGGTAGCGGAAATACCATTTGAATTGCTGCCCCTGCACCTCGATCTGCAGGGCGCCTGGCGAGGCGCCGCGGAAGTGCACCTCGGCCCAGGCCCGCTCGGCGTAGATCCCCAGGCCGACGAACAGCACCAGGGTCGCCAAGGTCCAGAGGAACTCCATGGTGTTGTTGCCGTGCGAGTAGTTGGCGCGACCCCCGGTGTCGCGGTAGCGGAAGACCGCCCAGCCCAGCGCCAGTTGCGAGAGCACGAAGACCACGCCGGTGATCAGAAACGTGCGCACGAACTGCCGGTCAATCTCCCGGCCGAATGTGGTGATGGGCTCCGGGAACCACCAATACTTTATTGCGAACAGATAGACCGTGAGAAGGGTGAAGCAAAGGAGGAAAAGGGCCAGGGCAAACGCTACCGTGGTCGAGCCTGCACAGGGGTTTTTTCTCTGCATCGCCTCCGCTCCGCGAATTCTTCGGCCGGGCCAGGCCGCCGGTCACTGCGCATCGAAGGCCCCGTCGCCGAAGCAACCGCCAAAGTACTACATCTTATACGTCCCCCGCCGAATTTCAAGCCGGTTGTGGCGGTGTGCCCTCCTGATGTCGCACTGGCCGCCCAACCGCGGCCAGGGCGATCTGAGATTGACACCAGAGGGCGGCTGGCCTATGGTTTTGCGCAATGACAAAGTTGAAATCAAAAACCCCGGGTTCAATGCATCAGAGCCGTCAAGCTATGAAGAAAACCGTAATTCACACCGAGCGCCACTTAGCTGGAGGCGTACTTTCACACACGGTGAAAGATGACTTGGCTCGTTCGCTCTAACGCAAACACGTCCAACCATGTTCGAGGAAAGGAGAAGATCGATGCCCGGGAGAAAACATTTGCGGGGCGTTAGCGCCAAAGAGCAAAGGCAGTATGAACACATCAAAAAGGGTGCCGAAAGGTCCGGTCGCTACGGCAAGCGGGCCGCAGAAGTGGCGGCCAGGACCGTACTAAAGCGGCACAAAGAGAAAGGCCACCCCAAAGGCCACTAAGGGGGCGGTGCCCGGCGCAGAATTCTCGAGTGCAGGGGTTGCTCTGGGTTCTGCGACTCCTCTTCAGGGATGCCATTGGAGAAGGCGAGCCTCTGTCTCTTTCTGGAAGCCGACCGTCGTTCGAGATGGCTCTGAAGCGGCCAGGAGGGAAGAGGTGGCGGCCACGTCGTCCGCATCACCGACAGCCAGAAGACCCGCAGGCAAGAAGCTCATGCGGATACTGAAGCTCGGGCCGGGGCTGATTACCGGGGCCTCGGACGACGATCCGAGCGGTATCGCGACGTATTCCCAGGTCGGAGCGCAATTCGGATACGGCATGCTCTGGACCATGCTCTTCTCTTATCCCCTTATGGCAGCGATTCAGGAAATCAGCGCGCGGATCGGACGCGTAACCGGCGCCGGGATTGCAGGGAACATTCGGCGCCATTATCCCAAGGCGGTTCTCTACGGCGTGATTTCGCTTCTGCTGGTGGCAAACGTGTTTAATCTGGGAGCGGACATCGGCGCGATGGGCGCAGCCGCGAAACTGCTGTTACCCGGGCCAGCGGGGATTTACGTCGTATTGTTTGGCGGTCTGTCGTTGTTGTTGGAGGTTCTAGTGTCTTACATAAAATATGTGAAGTATCTGAAGTGGCTGACACTGGCGCTCTTCGCCTACGTCGCAACAGCAATCGTCGTGGGCGAACCCAGTGGCCAGGCCATCCGCGCCACCTTCTTGCCATCTCTCTCCTTCCGGAGCGGTTACTTCACCGCGCTAATTGCAGTTCTGGGAACTACCATCAGCCCTTACCTGTTTTTCTGGCAAGCGTCGCAGGAGGTCGAGGAGGTCAGAGTCCACGCTGACGAGCAACCGCTCACTCAAGCCCCTCGACAAGCTACAGCACAATTTCAGCGGATCAAATTTGACACCTATCTCGGAATGGCCTTTTCCAATCTCGTAGCGTTTTTCATCATCTTGACCACGGCTGCCACCCTGCACGTCCATGGGATTTCGGACATCCAGACCGCTGACCAGGCAGCGATGGCTCTGGAGCCTCTGGCCGGCAGATTCGCGTCTCTACTTTTCGCCGCAGGAATCGTCGGCACAGGCCTGCTCGCGGTCCCGGTACTTGCAGGTTCCGCCGCCTATGCGGTCAGCGAAGCTTTTCGCTGGAGCGCCAGCTTGCAGAGAGAGCCAAGACAGGCCATGAAGTTCTACGCGACAATTGGCATTGCGACTTTGATCGGTCTGACGCTCAATTTTCTGCGTCTGAACCCGATCAAGGCGCTGTTCTGGGCGGCGGTGCTCAATGGCGTTGTCGCGGTTCCCGTGATGACGTTCATGATGATCCTGGCGCGGAATCGGAAAGTGATGGGGCTATTCAGGCTTCCTCTGTATCTGCAATTGGCCGGGTGGCTGGCAACGGCGGTCATGCTCTTTGCGTCCGTTGGAATGATTGTCACCCTTCGCCGGTGAAGGCAGCCCTTTGTCGTAAGCCTCCTCGCCGAGCCTCTCGATCACGCGCGGCTTGGACAACTCCTCACTTTACAGGCCGCCCATGGCGCGCGCTTCCCCGACTGGCCGCCGCCCCCGCCCGGTTGGGCGATCCAGTCGCCGGTCGGCTGGGAGGCTGGCTATGCATGGGCCTCCCAGCCGTCATCCGGAGTTCGGACTAGTGCAGCGTAATGCTCCCGGCGACGAGATTGCCGCTGTTGCTGTAGCCGTCGCTCAGCGTGATGCTGAACATTCCTGGCGGCACCAGGGAGCTATCCACCGCGACGATCGTGAACGCGACCGGCAAACCATTATTGGTGCCCAATCCCGCGATGGTAACGGTATGCGCCACGGTATCGTAGGTCACGGCAGTGACCTGCGTGGAATGGAAATCGGTTCCCGAACTCGGATCACTGAAGTCTTCGCTTTCCGGCTGTTGATTGCAATTGTCCTCGTGGAAGTGGAAATGGGCGCTGCCGCCGTCCCTCCCGGGCACGTCGCCGTCGCCGTCCGCCTCCTGGCAGCCTCCGCCGCCCCCGCCCGCGCCGGGAACAAAGTCGTAGGCGCGAACGACGTCGATCAGGTCGAAGGGCTGGCCGCCAAGCCGCGAGACTGTTCTCGATACTCCAGCTATCGTGACGGTGATTGGGCCGGCTGGCGGGGGGTTCTCCGGCGGCGTGAGCAGCGTCATCGTGCTCGCGGTGACGCTGTAGAGCCTGTTCGAAAGCGGCGCCACGCCCGGGTCGAGGCTCACGTCGGCGATCGGGACGTCGATTGTGATCGTCCCGAACGGCCCGAGCACGAACGAGCAGGCGCCGGACGCAGTGATCTGCTTCGTTCCCGGATACGTCAGCGTCACGCCGCCGGCAAGCCGCTGCACCGCGTTCTCGCCTGACCAGCAGCTTGTCAAGATTCCGTCGGACTCGAAGTAGACGAACGGATTCTTCCCGCCATTCGTGCACGAGGCGGCCGACGAGGAACAATTGGGGGCCACGGGCACGAGCCACTGCGTCAGCCAGACGGCGACCGGGTCCCCCGGGTAGGGTGGCACGGCGAACGGGTTCGCCGCAAAGGGCGGCGTCAGGCTGAGGTTGTTGATCGTCATCCTCACCCGGTAGCAGGGCGTCCCTGCCGGATGGCAGTTGGAGGGATCCGGTTGCGACATACTCGACTGGAGGATGTCGAGGTTCGGGATGTTGGCGCTGGTGAACCCGTCGGTCTCGCGTCTCCCGTCGCCGGCTGGGTCACTGGCCGCGTTGAGCAGGATCGGGGCGCCGCTGACGGGCGAACTGCTTGCGAACAGGCCCGGGCCCCCGTTCTGCTTCACGTACATCCCGTGGGCGCCGTTCCGCTCGTCTGCATTGTTCGAGTCGGCGTAGGCAATCTGGGCCTCGCCCTTGCTGCCGACCCTGACCTGCAGGAAGTCGCCGAGAGTCCGGTCGCCACACTGCCCGCCGATCACGGTCTGGATGCCACCCTTGTGGATGTAATGTTCGCCGGCCAGGATCGGTGCCGTGAATGTCGGCGACGCCGAGTGGCCGTTGAGCGTTTGCACCATATACAGGCTCCAGGTGCCGTTGACCGAGTCCGGGCCACCGTTGGTGCACCCGTTCGCCGCGCCTACCGCCGCGCTCGTCCCGTAGAAGGCAATGTCGACCCGGCCGTTGTCGCCGGCTGCCGGCCAGGCGAAGACGTTGTTCAGGAGCCCCGGCGTCGGGATGGTGATCGGCGTTGACC
>JBASRK010000089.1:0-6639 GCA_049273775.1 Candidatus Acidiferrales bacterium | reverse complement strand
CTTCCTGCAAGGGCACCAGGCGCGCCAGCTCGTTCACCGCGCCCGCCATGGCGGTCAGCGGCTGGCGGATTTCGTGCGCGATGGCGGCCGATAGTCGCCCCAGGGCAGCCATGCGCTCCTTGGTGGCGACCTCCTGCTCGAGCCGCCGCAGCTCGGTGAGGTCCTGGAAATTGAACACGTACCCGCTGGCGCGCCGCTCGTGCGTGCGCAGCGGTGAAACCGAAATCCCCAGAAACCGCTGCTGTCCGTCTGCGGTGTGGAAATCGAGCTCCTTGCGGGGTACCAGCCTTCCGTTCGCGTCCGGCTGCCCGGGGAGCCAGAAATCCGGGAATAGCTCCGGCAGGAGGCGGCCCCGCACTCTCTCGAACTTGTAACCCGTGATCTCCTCGCCGGTGCGGTTCAAGAGCAGGATGCGGCCCTCCAGATCGGTGGTCAGCAGGCCGCCGCGCATGGAGTGAATGATGTTCTCGTTGAAAGCCTGGAGGTCTTGCAGCTCCTCGCTCTTTTCCTCCAGCTCCGCGCCCTTGCGGCGCAGGGTCTGGGCCAGCAGGCTGGAGAGATAGGCGACCGCAAGGAATCCGAACAGGTTGCTGGAGATCCACGTTTCGAGGGACTTCACTGTCGGCATCGCCACGGATGTGCGTGGAATTTTCTCGTAATAAGCGAGCTCGACCAGGGCGCCGAGCAGGACAAAGCTGAAACCGGCCACCAGGAAGGTGCCTTTGCGGGAAAACAGGATGCTGGCCACGATGATGGCCAAGAGGTAGAGCGAGATAAAGTAGCTCTCATGGCTCCCGGTGACGTACACCAGGCCGGTCACCATCAGCAGGTCGCACACCATTTCCAGCGGGGCGTGCCAGCGCGCCTGGGGGATCCACCGGAGCAGAATCGCGTAGAAGATCGCCAGGGTGTACCAGAGCACGATCAGCGGCACGAAATACTTGGTGGGAACAAACAACTGTGAATAGTCGCGCAGGATCAGGACGATGGCGAGGAGGAAAGTGATGAGCAGGAAGCGGACACGGGTCAGCCAAACCAGCCACTCAGAGAGATTTGGAGTGCGTTCCATGCGGAACAGCCATTCTCCACCTCCGCACTGCCCGAGATCGCAAGGTCGGGGCGGCGGGAGGCACTGATTGGCAAGGGCGGCGGCACTCGTGCTGCTGCCCCGCCGAATTCACTGCTTCGAACACTCTGCTCGCTAATGGCTACCCAGTTTGGCGATCAACGAGAAGAGCGGCAGGTACATGGAGATGACGATGCCGCCGACCACGACGCCGAGGAAGACGATCATCATCGGCTCCATGGCTGACAGGAGGTCCTTCACTGCGGCATCCACTTCGTCCTCATAGAAGTCGGCGATCTTCTGCAGCATGGCGTCCATCGCGCCAGTCTGCTCACCTACCCCGATCATCTGCGTCACCATGCCGGGGAAGACCTCGGTCTCCCGCAGCGGATCAGCCAGCGTACGGCCGGCTTCCACCGATTTTCGCACGTGCAGCAGCGCCTTTTCGATCACAGCGTTGCCGGCCGTCCGGGCGGTAATGTCCAGGCCCTCTAGAATCGGCACGCCGCTCGAGATCAGCGTGCCCAGGGTGCGAGTGAAGCGCGCCACAGCGATCTTGCGCAGCAGGATGCCGATCAGGGGCAGCTTGAGCAGCACAGTGTCAATCGCCATGCGGCCTTTCTCCGTCCCATACCAGACCTTCAATGCGACGGCGAATCCGACGAAGAACACCAGCAGGAGGAATCCGAAGATGCTGCCGATGAAATGGCTCAGACCGATGACGACACGGGTGGGCAGCGGCAGGTCGACCTGCAGGCCGACGAACAACGTGGCGAAGACGGGCACCACTTTCCACAGCAGCAAAATGATCACGCCCGTGGCCACCAGCACGACGGCGACGGGGTAGACCAGAGCGGATTTCACCGCTCGCTTCAGTTTGACATTTTTCTCGATGTAGGCCGAGAGGCGCTGGAGGATGGTGTCGAGGATACCACCCGTCTCGCCGGCTTCGACCATGTTCACGTAGAGCTGATCGAAGACTTTGTCGAACTGGCGCATCGCGGCCGACAGTGTCGATCCACCTTCAACGCCGGAGCGCGTGCCGGTGAGAACTTTCTGGAAGGTGCGGTTATCCTGCTGTCCGGCGAGGATCTCCAAGCACTGCACCAGCGGCAGGCCGGCATCAATCATCACTGAGAACTGGCGCGTAAAAATGGCCAGCTCCTTGGAATTGACGCCGCCGCCGAAGCTGGGCAGCGAGAATTCCCTGCCCTTCTCGGACATCTTGACGACTTTGATCTGCTGGCGGCGCAGCAGCGCGGCGAGTTCGGTTTTGTTCTCCGCGACTTGTTCGCCGCTGACGTTGGTTCCGGCGCGGTTCGTGCCGCGATAGGTGTACACCGGCATTGTTGTTCCCTCCCTAGATTCCAACTTCCTTCTGCAAAACTCGCTCCCTGCTAACGGCGAACGGGCGCACCGGCCCGCACCGGGGCCTGCGTCGGCGAAGTCACGCCACGATTGATCATATCCTGCAATTCATCCTGGTTCGACGACCTTGAAAGCGCCATTTCCAGAGTGATGAGCTTATTGAAGTATGAATTTGTTAGCGACTGGTTGAACGTCTGCATGCCCGACTGACCGGTGCCGGTCTGCATCGCCGAGTAGATCTGGTGGATCTTGTCCTCGCGGATGAGGTTCCGGATGGCCGCGTTGGGGATCAGGACCTCCATCACCATCACACGGCCGCGGCCGTCCGCGCGCGGCAGCAGCGCCTGGCAGAGGATGCCCTCGAGCACCATGGAAAGCTGGGCGCGGATCTGCGGCTGCTGGTAAGCCGGGAAGACGTCCACGATGCGGTTGATGGTGGAGACGGCGGAGTTGGTGTGCAGGGTGGCGAAAGTGAGGTGGCCGGTCTCAGCGATTCGGAGGGCCGATTCGATCGTTTCCAGGTCGCGCATCTCGCCAATCAGCACTACGTCCGGGTCTTCGCGGAGCGCGGCACGCAGCGAATTGGCAAACGAGTGCGTGTCCGAGTGCACCTCGCGCTGGTTCACCAGGCACTTCTTATGGTTGTGCAGGAACTCGATGGGGTCCTCGATGGTGATCATGTGCTCATCGCGCTCATTGTTGATCTTGTCGAGCATGGCGGCGAGCGTGGTGGACTTCCCCGAGCCGGTCGGCCCGGTCACCAACACCAGGCCGCGGGGCTTTTCGCATAGGCCTTTGACTATCGCCGGCAGTCCCAGCGCATCGAAACCCTTGATCTCCCACGGAATGGTGCGGAAGACCGCGCCCACGGCCCCGCGCTGGTTGAACAGGTTGCCGCGGAAGCGCGCCAGATTTTTCAACCCGAATGAGAAGTCCAGCTCCAGGCTCTCCTCGAAGCGGTGCTTCTGGGCGTCCGTCAGCACGCTATAGGCCAGCGACTTGGTGTCCGCAGCCGTCAGCGGCGCCATGTCCATTGGGCGCAGCTTGCCATGGACGCGGACCCGCGGCGCGCTGTTGGTAGTGATATGCAGGTCGCTGCCGCCCATCTCGATCATCTTCTTCAGCAATTCGCTCAGCGTAATGCCAGCCATAATTCGCCCCTCGTCACAATACGGATTCCCGCAGGACTTCCTCGAGCGTGGTCTGCCCGGCGGCGACCTTGATCAGGCCGCTGCGGCGCAGCGTGATCATGCCCTGCTCCAGCGCTTTCTTCTTCAGTTCCAGGGCCGATGCCCCCACCAGGATAAGCTCGCGGAGCTCGTCGTTGATCTCCAAGACCTCGTAGAGCCCGACGCGCCCCTTGTACCCGCCCTTGTTGCACGTCCCACAGCCCTTGCCCTGATAGATGGTGGTTGTCTTGGCTTCCTCTGGACTGAACCCGGCATCCAGCAATGCCTGCTCCGGGATTTCCAGCGGCTCCTTGCAATTCGAGCAGATGCGGCGCACCAGGCGCTGCGCGCAAATCAGGTTCACCGAGGTGGCCACCAGGAACGGCTCGATGCCCATGTTCATCAGCCGGCTGATGGTAGAGGGGGCGTCGTTGGTGTGCAGCGTGGAAAGCACCAGGTGGCCGGTCAGAGCAGCTTTCACGGCGATTTCGGCGGTCTCGAAGTCGCGGATCTCGCCGACCAGGATGATATTGGGGTCCTGGCGGAGAAAGGCGCGCAGGGCGGCGGCGAAGTTGAGCCCGATCTGGTCCTTCATCTGCACCTGGTTGATGCCCGGCAGTTGAAATTCCACCGGATCCTCGGCCGTCATGATGTTGGTCTCCGAGGTGTTCAGTCGAGAGACCGAGGAGTAGAGCGTATTCGTCTTGCCCGAGCCGGTTGGGCCGGTCACCAGCACCATGCCGTAGGGTCGCAGGATGGCGAGCTCAAACTTGGCGAGCGACTCGCTCTCGAACCCCAGCTTGGTCATGTCCAGCCGGAGGTTTTCCTTGTCGAGCAGGCGCATCACGATCTTTTCGCCGAACAGCGTGGGGACGGTGGAGACACGGAAGTCGAGCTCCTTTCGTTTGCCGTCCCGGCGGTACTTGATCATGATGCGACCGTCTTGCGGGAGCCGCTTTTCGCTGATATCCAGCTTGGACATGATCTTGATGCGGCTGGTGATGGCGTCCTTCAGCTTCAGTGGCGGTGACATCACCGCTTGCAGGATGCCGTCAACGCGGAAACGAACCCGCAGCTCTTTCTCGTATGGCTCGACGTGGATGTCGCTGGCGCCGCGCTTCACCGCGTCGGTCAGAATCAGGTTCACCAGCTTGATGATCGGCGCTTCCTCGGCCGCCTTCTCCAGCGTGGCGAGGTCCATCTCCGCTTCTTCGGCGGCCAGTTCCAGGTCTTCGCCCTCTCCAGCGCTCAGGTCCTTCATCACCTTGGTGAGTTCTTCGATGCTCTCGACATCGCCGTAGAACTTTTGGATGGCCTCGCTGACGGCCGATTCCGACGCCACCACCGGCTCGACGTTGAAGCCGGTCATGAACTTGATGTCGTCCATGGCGAAGACATTGGTGGGGTCGATCATCGCGATGGTCAGCGTCGAGCCCACTCGCGCTAGTGGCACGATCTGGTAGCGCACCGCGGTGTCTTGCGGGATCAACTTGATCACTGACGCATCCACTTCGTAATACTTTAGGTTGATCGAGGGGACTCCGTATTGGCGGGAGAGGACCGCGGTGATCTCATCGTCGGTGACAAACCCCAGCTTCATCAGACAACTCCCCAGACGCCCGCCGTGCTGTTTCTGGTATTGCAGCGCCTGGGTAAGTTGCTCGGACGTGAGGAGGCTCTCTTTGATCAGTATTTCGCCCAAACGAGCCGACATCCACGGACTCCTCGGAATCGCACACCTAGATGACAAAGGTAGCAGAACCCCGGGCGACCCTTTTCATCCGATTTCCTATGTCGTTGTGAATCGGGTAACACCCGCCCGGGCCAAGGAGCGTGGCCATCCCGCCACGGCGCGCCTTGACTTGCCCTCACCACCCCGTTATCTTCCATTTCTAAGGTTTATGCCGTGACGGCAATCGCTCATGCGGCGCGCCCCGGGAAAACCCTCAAAACGCGGAACGCGCGCCGCTCCTTCTCTCCGGCGGTGCTCGAGTCCGCGGCGGCTTCCGGCGCAACGTTGAGCCGTCTTTCGATCCTGCCCCGGTTCTACGAGACCCTGCGTGAGGCGCTGGGCCCGATGCACTGGTGGCCGGCGCGGACGCCGTTTGAGGTCATTGTCGGGGCCATCCTGACTCAAAACACCGCCTGGGCGAACGTCGAGCGCGCCATCGCCAACCTCCATCGGGAACGCCTGCTCACGCCGCGGGCGCTCGAGCGCGTTCCGCTGGGAAGCTTGGCGCGGCTGGTGCGGCCCTCAGGTTACTTCCGCCAGAAGGCGAAGAAGCTAAAGGCGTTTGTGCGCTTCCTGCGAGGAGATTTTGGCGGTTCTTTGGCCCGGATGTTTCGTACGCCGACGGCCGAGTTGCGCGAAAGGCTGCTGGGCGTCCACGGCATCGGGCCGGAAACCGCCGACTCGATCCTGCTCTATGCCGGCAGCCACCGGGTCTTCGTCGTGGACGCTTACACCAAGCGCATCCTGCTGCGGCACGGCCTGGCCAGCGAGAAAGCCGACTACGAAGAAGTTCGCCGACTCTTTGAAAGCAGCCTGCCGCATGACCCTGGGATTTACAACGAATTCCACGCCCTGCTGGTAAACGTCGGAAAGAACTGGTGTCGGCCGCGGGAACCCCGCTGCGAGGATTGCCCGCTTGGGCCTTACCTATTGTCAGGCCCCGCACCTGATCCGGAGACGCGCCCGTGACGCTCCGCAAACGGAAAACCAAGCTCTGGCTGGGCTTCGGCGGCCTGCTGGTCGTGCTGCTGCTGGCGGCCGTGTTTACGCTCGGCTCGCTCAACCTGCCGTTTGAACCTCGCCATTGGAACGAAGTCGTCATTCTCTACGCGCTTTCGGCCATCATTGTTGCCGCCCTGATGGTCTTCGGCCTGATCTTGACACGAACCTTGTTGCGGCTCTGGGCCGAGCGGCGCGCCGAACAGCTCGGCTCGCGCTTCAAGACAAAAATGGTGCTGGGCGCGATGGCCATCTCCCTGCTCCCAGTCCTTTTCATGTTTTACGTCAGCTACGGCTTGCTGAAC
>JBASRK010000087.1:0-1876 GCA_049273775.1 Candidatus Acidiferrales bacterium | reverse complement strand
GCGCGACGCGCTTGAGGGCTCCGAGCGGATTACCGGCCGCCAGCGCGCGCGCGGCCGAGGCGACGAGGGAGTCCATGTCTGGGAGGATACATGTCGATCCAGTGCGCCGCTCGACTGGCACGCGCATCGACACCACACAGACCTACGCGCGGATTCGCCCGGCGAAGCTCAAGGAGGCGGTCGCCTTCTACGAGGGAAATGCGGTGGACGTACTGGGCAACTGAGCTGAAAACACGACTCCGTGTTTGAAGAACTCAAATCAATTTGGTAGCCCCAACGGGATTCGAACCCGTGTTTGCTGTCCGCCGCGCGCTTTCTTAATTCAATCGGCTAGTTGCACGATGTTGACTCAACACCTCACCCCCGGGGATTCAAATTCGGCGAGGATTTTAGTCCCCTTCCAGCGGCCGCTGGGAGCGCGCGGCACGTCGAGTCTCAAGAGCCGAAACTCCCGCGAGACATTCCGCGAGAAACTGGGACTTGGACTCCAGATCGCACGGTATGAGAAGTAACGAACCTCCGGAACTCGGTTAGTAGAACCGACCCCGCGCGCAGGAGGGCTCCTGGGCAAATCGAGGGCCCGCAACCACCGATATCTCAAAGATGCTCAGCTTCGAGGTCGATTTGATCTAGACGCGTTGCGCGGGCCCGCAGCTACTTGTCCCCCTGTTTCCTCACGGCTAGCTCCGTGGTTCGCAAAGGTGGTTGCGCACCGAACCTTCAGTCAGGGGTGAAGCGGTCCACGTAGGCGAGCTTCAGCCGCGGGTCCTGATCTTCCTTCCGCAGGAAGCAGTTGCCGATTGCGAGGACCTCGATCTCCGTGCCCATGAAGCAGTGGAAGGCGTCCTCGGGTGTCGCCACGATCGGCTCGCCGCGTACGTTGAAGCTGGTGTTGACCAGAACCGGGCACCCGGTGCGTCGCTGAAAGCCCGTGAGGAGCGCGTGATACCGGGGGTTGGTCTCGCGATGCACGGTCTGGATGCGTGCGGAATAATCCACATGCGTCACGGCGGGGACGCTGGAGCGAGGAACGTTCAGCTTCTCGATGCCGAAGAGCTGCTGCTCGGCCGGGGTCATGACTCGGCGGTGGCGATGCGCCACGTCCGCGACGATGAGCATGTAGGGGCTTTCGGTGTCGAGGTCAAACCACTTGCCGGCCTCCTCCGCCAGCACTGATGGCGCGAAGGGCCGAAACGACTCGCGATGCTTTACCTTGAGATTCAGGACCGACTGCATTGTGGGGGAGCGGGGGTCGCCGAGGATCGAGCGCGCTCCCAAGGCGCGCGGGCCGAACTCCATGCGCCCCTGGAACCAGCCGACCGCCTGGCCGTCCACGAGGGCCCCGACCGTTGCCGCGACCAACTCCGGGTCGTGCAGGACGGAGAAGGCGGCGCCGAGCTTCTTCAGCCGCCCCTCGATGTCCTCCTGGGCGAACGAGGGGCCAAGGTAGGAGCCCTGCATGGCGTCAAGGCGGTTCTGGAGAACGCGCGGCTGGGCCGCGAAGAGGTGATACGCGGAGAGGGCGGCGCCCCGGGCGCCGCCCGCGTCGCCCGCGGCGGGCTGGATCCACAGCCGCTCGAACCGGCGATCGCGCAGGACCTTGCCGTTGGCCACGCAGTTCAGGGCGACGCCGCCGGCGAGGCACAGGTTGGGCAGGCGCTTCTCCGCCGCGATCGCGCGCGTGAGCCGCAGCACGGCCTCGTCCGTGACCGCCTGAATCGAGGCGGCGATGTCCATATGATGCCGGGTCAAGAGCTCGTCCGGCTTCCGGGGCGGTCCGCCGAACAGCTCGTCGAAGCGGGCGTTGGTCATGCGAAGCCCGGCGCAGTAATCGAAGTAGGCGAGATTCAGGCGGAAGGAGCCGTCGGGCTTCAGG
>JBASRK010000083.1:0-10161 GCA_049273775.1 Candidatus Acidiferrales bacterium | reverse complement strand
GGCACAACCGTGGAGTGGCTCGACGATACCGGCCGCCATACGGTCGAGGCCGACGACGGCTCATTCAAATCGGACACGCTGACCGGCGGCAGCCGCTTCGAGTACCGCTTCGAGCAGCCCGGCACGTTCGCCTACCACTGCGGGTTCCACGGCGCGGCGGGCGGCAAGGACATGGCCGGCGTAATCAGAGTCGTAAGATAGCTCGGCCTTCTCTCGGCTTTACCCGTAGCGGCGGCTTCATGCCGCCATCTTACTTTCCCCTACCCAATGTGGCGCGGTAAACGCGCCGCTACGCAGCCAGCGCCCACAAAACCGGGACAGGCAGGAATGCCTGCCCCACAAAAAAGCCGGGCGGTGCAGGTACGCACCGCCCGGCGAATGTGGCCCGCTTGCCGATCTGGCTAGAACGAATACCGGAAGCCGAACTGGATCAACCGAGCCGGGAGCACCGTGGTGCTGATTTTCCCGAATGTTGAGGCGCTGGCCACGTTCACGAGCGACGGGAAGTTAAACACAGGGTGGTTAAAGAGGTTGAAGAAGTCGGTCCGGAACGCGATCCGGTGCCGCTCGGTGATGTGGAAGCTCTTGGCCACCGAGAAATCCCAGTTCTGCTGGAACGGCCCGCGGAAGGCATTTCGTGGGACGTTCCCGAACCCCGTAATGGTCGAGCCGGATGCGTTCGGGACTGCCGCGGCAGGGCTGACGAAGTTGGGATTCAGGAAGTGCAACAGGTTGTTCTGGAGCGGGCCACTAAAGGTCATGGCTTGTTGCACGGTGGTGGGCGTGCCCGGTGTGCAAGTGGGCAGGGTGGTATTCTGAACTGCCCGGCAGACCAGGAGTCCCGTTCCGACACGCACGTTGCCAAAGGCGCCGCCGCTGGTACTATCCGAGAGGCTAAACGGCAACCCGTTCTGGTAAGTCACAATCCCGCTGATGGTCCACCCCTGGAAGGCCTGGCTGCCCCAGATGCCGCTCTTGCGGATGGGGATGTCCCAGGAGTAGCTGACGATAAACCGGTGCGGCCGGTCGAAATCGCCCAGGGCGCGGTTTTGCGATGGATTACTCTGGTCGTTGATGATATTTGCGCCCGACTGCCCATTGCGCGTGGAATTCAACTCATCGGTGCTCTGCGAACCGCTCACATTGTCAATCACCTTGGACCACGTGTAGGCCGCCTGGAAGTACAGGCCACCCTGGAAGCGGTGCGAGACGGTGGCCTGTCCGGAGTGGTAGATGGATCGCCCAATATTGGCCAGCAGGCGCGCGCCCCTGACGCGGTCGAGCCCCAGAATCTGCATCCGCAGGGGCTCGTTGTTCGCCGTGTTGGTGGTGATGGCGTAACTGTTGCCATTGATGTCTTTCACCGTGATCGGGCTGGATGGGCTGGCCAGCCGGGCCAGGAAGGGAGCATAAATGCCCAAACCGCCGATGTTTTGTGCGCCCACATAGGCGACTTCAACCCCCCAGCCGTGCCCGAGGTCGCGCTGGATGCTCAGGTTCCACTGCTCGGTGTAGGGCGGGTGGGTATCCGGCGTGGCGCTGGCAAAATTGGCCAAGTTGATGACGCAGTTGGTCGCCTGAGCCGAGACCGGTGTGCCGACCGGGGCGTAATTCAGGCAGGGCGTGCCAGCGCTGTTGACGAAGACGGGTCTGACGCTTGCATTGTTCACATCGGTACCACCGGTTAGGCCGGCAAACCTCGCGACGTCGGGGATAAAAGCTGTGGCAATGACGCCGGAGGGCGGCCCGCCAGGCAGCGGGTTCTGCAATTGTTGGGTCGGGGCGCTGGCACCACGGCTTTCGAGCGGCTGGACGAAGAATGGGGCCGCCAGCGAGCCTTGCAGCAGGTTTTGGTTGGAGACCCGCTGAAAGTAGATGCCGTAGCCTCCGCGCACCACCCACTTCTGGTTGCCGGTGACGTCCCAGGCAAAGCCGAACCGGGGCCCGAAATTGTCCTTGTCGTAACAACTCTTCAGAGTGCAATCACTGACGCCCGGGGTCCCCTTGAAACCGCCCAGGTCGAGGCTCTGGGCGAACAGGAACGGGTTCGCTGGCATCAGCGAGGTGTCGTAGATCCCGCTGCGGAAGTATTTATCGTGGGCGAAGCCCAGGAGATCCCAGCGCAGGCCGAGGTTGAGGGTGAGCCGGCGGGCCACGCGATAGTCATCCTGGAAGAAAACGGCGTAGTCCGTGTCCCGGAAATATCGCTGGGGGTCCCCGATTCCCGATTGCAGGCTGGTAATCTTGCCCTGGAGGAAGTTCGAAAACGGCGCGAGTGTCGATGTCGAGCCGAGGCTATCAAAGCCGAGCGAACCGCGAATCGCAAACTTGTTCGTGCGGTTCAACTGGTAGCGGGTGATCTCGCCGCCGGCACGCAGGGTGTGTTTGCCGGTGGTCAGCGACCAGGTGTCACCGTAATAGAAGGAGTTCGAGGTGGTTGCGCGCTCATCGTTTACTCCGGTCCCGAGCGCGAACAGCCCCGAGATGTTGATGAAATACATCCCCGGCACCGTGCTGATGTTGGGGCGCGTCGCGCCGATGTCGGCCAAGGTCACGAGGTCCGTCGGGGGGATCTGCTGCAGGAACCGGCTAAAGCCGACCCGGAACTCGTTGGTCTGGCGGGAGCTGAACAGGTGGGTGTAGGTGATGGACGCGAACCGGTTGTGCAGCACGTTGCCCTGCGGGAACGCCAGGTCGCCGGCCGTGCCGAAGGGTTTCTGCACCTGACCATTGTCGTAGAAGAAGCGCGCCGAGAACTTGTCCCTGTCCTGCCGGAAGGCGCGGTCGTAGCTGGTGACGAACTGGTTGTCGGAAATCGGGGCAACCGCCGAAAACGTGCAACTGAACGTGCCATCCGGGCTGCTGGCCGTGACCGTAGTTGAGTTAATCGTCTTATCGCACCCCGGGTCGCCGAGCCGGGGGATCAGGTACGTGCCGCCGTAGGGGCTTTTCTTGAGGTTGATGATATTCAACGCGATGGGATCAATCTGTGATCCAGTTAACCCATACCTTGCAGCCAGCGCCGCGGCTGAGGCGGTGCCGTCGGCATTGCGGGGGAAGTTCTGGATTGTCGGGCTCAGAGTGGAACCATTGGGGTCAATACCATTGCGCGCCCGCGCGCCCGTATAGTTGACAAACCAGAAGCCGCCGATTCCCCAGAACGGGCCGCTGCCGCTGCCGCCGAATACATTTTGCAGGAGCCTCCCGCGCGGGGAGCTGGTCGAATTGCGGAACCATTCATTGGCGTTGAGCGCGTCATTGCGATGCTGCCAATAGGCCTCACCGTGTATCGCCTTGGTGCCCGACTTGAGCACCAGCGCGACCGCCCCGCCGCCCTTGCTGCCCTGCGAGGCGTCATAAAGCGACGTCGCCACCCTGAACTCCTCGATGGCGCTGGGGTTTGGAATGGGCAAGTTATCGAAATGGGCCAGGTTGAAGTCGTTGACGTTGACACCTTCGAGGGCCACGCTGTTGTTCGAGGTGCGTTGCCCGTTCACGACGATGTCCACATTGCCGCGACCCGCACTGCGCACGTCAATGGGTTCGCTGTTGGCCCCGGGAGAAAGCGTCAGCAGGAAGAGATAGTTTGGCGAGGCCAGCGGCAGGCTGGTCAGCGTGTGGTGATCGACCGGCTGGCCGGTGGTGGCGTTCGCAGTGTTGATCAGCGTCGCCGTGGCCTCGACCACGACGGTCTCCGAGACGCTGCCAAGCTCGAGCGCGACGTCGTGGCGCGTGACTTCGTTGATCCGGACCGGGACACCAACGCCGCGGTATTTCTTGAACCCGCTCACGGTAACCTCGACGCGGTAGCTGCCCGGCGGCAGCAGCGCGACGGCATAATTGCCGTCGCTATCGGTTTTCGGGCTGCGGACGAGCGCGCTCGTCTGCTCGTTATAGATTTCCACGGTGGCATCAGGGACCGCCGCGCCCTTGGAGTCCTTGACCACGCCGGTCATGCCGCCAGTTTCTGCGCCTTGCGGGAAGGCTGGGGTCGAAATAACAAGCAGGGCCAGGACGGCGCCTGCCAACAAGCCGATCGCGTTTCGCTTAGCCACTGTCATCCTCCAGTCGCCGAGAATGTTTCCCGTGGCGCTGCGCCCGATCTCAGCTCGTCGCCAATGCAGCTAGAGCCGAAACCGCGGCGTACGCTCCGGGGGTCCAGCAACCAAGGTTCATTTGTCCGAAAGAGGCCACCCACCCATTCCTAATGGGCGGGATTCTGCTTCAGTCATGGGTAGATGTCAATGCAAAATTCCCGACGAAACTTCGTATTGGGGACACTCGCGTTAAAAGGGTGAGCAAATCTTGTGCCGAATCCGGAGAGCTGTCAAGTGGCTGGAAGATGAGTAACCTAGTGCGGGGGCAATGTTCCGCGATATAGTTTCTGGAAGCTTTCTGTGAAAAAGCGGAGAATGCGCCACACCCTCGGACGGCGGGCAATGGCGTCAGCCGATGCGCGCCCACCACCCGCCAGGTCAGGAGCGCAGAAAGGAGCTGCGGTTACTCGGAAACGCTGACTTAGAGATGGGAACTCAGCAACGGAATTCCGGTCTCCAGGCAGATAGAGTCTAGGCGGCAGGATTGGCAGTTCTCGAGGCCTCGCTGTCTATTCGCCAGGTGGCGAGCAGCAACACCTTGCCATTTACCGGGGAAACGTGGATGTAGAAAACCTGGGAGTGGTTCTGCACTTCGTAGAAGCCGGCGCGGTGTGGATCGGGATGGGCCGGTGCTCCGGAAGCCAGCAATTCGCGCAGATTCTCGACCGTTTCCGGGGAATGATTCCTCAAGTCCTCAATGATGGGCCGCTGGGCCAACCGCAGTACCATGGTTCCTCCCTTTCCGATCCCTGCCATTGCTTCCGCCTTTATTAAACGCCATTGCGAGATAAATGTTTCAGAAAATTTCGGTCGTGTTTCTCAGGCCAAGCCCGCCGCGCACAATGACACTGCCCACCTTTCTGCACTGGTTGCACTGAGCATATCGGCCGCGTCTTGTGTAACAACTGATTAGACGCCCTGCGGGCCGAAAGGATGCGTTGGGGCAGCAAGAATTCTTCCCGGCAGCACGTTTTTCGCAGCGCGAAGCAGGCCAATTTGGCGTGTCCCCACAGCCGGGCACGGCCGCGGTTCCGCTCGCAGAATTGAACCGCAGTGCAGGCGTCGCGGCCCCTCGGAAATCCCTCAAGCGGCCTATCCCAACAGATAGTACGGACGGCCACAGAGAGCGCACCTGTCCCAAATCAGTACTTCCGACCGATAGCGACCCGCACTTCGCAGGCGTAGGCTCAAACCATGAGTAGAGTGGGCGTGGGCACTGTTGTCCCTTGTGAAGATCGCCACAAGACGCCGGCGAAGCCATCTCTGGCCTTCGTGCTATTGCTGGTGACCTGCCTGCCGGCGGTCGCGCAGGAGAGCTTTTTGTCGCCGCGGCCCGCTCCGGCGGTTGCGCCAGCCTTCGCACCCCGGCCCGAAACTCCGGGTTCGCCCGTAACTTCCAATTCGACGCCGCGGCAAGCCCCGCCGCCGCAAATCGCCCCGGCACGCACCCCGACATTTTCAGTTAGAGTCGAAGCGCCACTGAGGCTGCAAATTCCCACCTACTCCGATCGAACCAGCTGGTCGGCCGCGCCCGACGCCTGGCGCCATAACCACAGCTCGGCACTGGAGTCGGCAATGAGCTATGTGGGTACTCCGTTTGTCGAGCACGTGAGCTTGCCGGTGGCCTCGATTTCCGGCGGGCGGTTTGAATTCGGCGGCTTCTACAGCTATCAGGCGACGCAGAATGTGCTGCTGGGTCTTCCCGGCGGGGGAAGCCTGCCGGCCTGGAGCGTGAACCAGCGGGCCCATCCGGGGGCCATGGTGCCGCTCCCCGATGTCAGCTACGGCCTCCGCGTTGCGCTGCGCATGAGACGCTACCCGCAACCCGGCCAGCGCCTGCATCTCCTGCGCTGCCTGGCCTGGATGGTGGGCGCCGGCAACGGCTGCTACTCCGCCGCCTCCGCCAGCGCTGCTCGCTAGTCCCGGCTATTCGGCCAGCGACTCGACGACCACCGGCGACGGCCGCTCCTTTCCGAACTCGCCTTCCCACCGCGCAATCACCACCGTCGCCAGGCAATTCCCGACGACGTTTACCGATGTCCGGGCCATGTCCATCAGCGCGTCCACGCCGAGCAGGAGGAAGACGGGCTCGGCCGGCAGGTGAAACGACGCCGCGGTACCCATCAGGATGATCAGCATGGATCGCGGCACGCCGGCCACGCCCTTGCTGGTGAGCATCAGCGTGAACAGAATCACCAGTTGCTGGCCGAAGCTGAGATGGATGCCCGCGGCCTGCGCGACAAAGATGGTCGCCAGGGACAGATAGAGCGTGCTGCCGTCCATATTGAAGCTGTAGCCGGTGGGGATGATGAACGCGACGATTTGTCGCGGCACGCCGATGGCTTCCATCGCCTCCATGGCCCGCGGCAGCGCCGCTTCAGAGCTCGTCGTGGCAAACGCAATCGAAGCCGGCTCGGCAACCGCACGGACGAATTTTCTGAGGGGCACGCGCGCCAGCAAAGCCACCGGCAGGAGCACGAGCAACAGAAACGCGATCAGCGCAACATAGAGCGTGAGCAGCAGCTTGAACAGGTTGACCAGAACGCCCATGCCCGTCTGTGCCAGCGTGTAAGCAATCGCCGCCCCCACGCCGATCGGCGCAAACAGCATGACGATGTTCGTGAATTTGAACATCGTCTCGGCAAGGCTTTCGGCGAACGCCAGCATCGGCCGGCGCTTCGCTTCGCTCAGCAGCGAGAGCGCAATCGCGAACAGCAGGCTGAACACCACCACCTGCAGAAGCTGGCCCTCGGCCACGGACCGGGCGATGTTCTCCGGAAATACGTGGAGAAGGATGTCGCCGGCGGATTGGCGGGGCGGCGCGCCGAGCGTCTCTGACTGCTCCACAGCGGGTAGCCTCACGCCCACGCCAGCCTTGCTGATGTTGATGGCAGCCAGGCCGATCAACAGCGCCAGCGTGGTGACCACCTCGAAATAAATCAGCGCCTTGACGCCCATCCGGCCGACTTTTTTCAGGTTGGCGTGCCCGGCGATGCCCACAACGAGGGTGCCGAACAGCAGCGGCGCGATAATCGTCTTGATCAGCCGGAGGAAGATCAGGCTCAGCACGCGCAGGTGGAGGGCGAAGCCCGGCCAGTCGTGACCGATCTCCGCGCCCACGACGATGCTGACCAGGATGGAGATGGTCAGCGAACGCCGCGCCAGCGCGTAGCCGAGCAACCCGGCGATGGCCAGCCAGCGAACGGCAAGCAGCACGGCGGGGGAGACCTGCAGGAAATCGTAGCGCTGGCCCAGCCAGAGAGTCGCCGCGGCGGTTATGCCCGCAGAGAGCACGGCGAGCGCGATGCGCTTCAGCGACGATGGGCCGGTGCGCGCCACGAGTGGACGAACCTTATGCGCAGCCCGCGCTCAAGTCAATGGCGGCAGAATCCTGCGGCAGCGTCCTCGAAGGGAGAGAAGAATGAATCGGCGGTGGCCTCAGCGCCGCCCGCCCATGCCTGGCGCGGGCTCCCCGGCCGGAGAACTCGCTGCATCGGCGGGCCCGCCGGAGTTCGGTTTCAGGAGCGGGGCAGCGGCGTCCAGGCCGAGCGGCCGCCGAGAGTAAACATGTCCTCCCTCGTTAGTTCCTATCTTGCTACTTGCGCGCACCCGAGAGTATTGCCATAGTGCCCTTTCACTGGGGTGGGAACTCGTGAAAAAAAGAAGAAAACGGACCAAGCTGGGTAAAGACAAGCGGCGCAAGCACCGGCACTGGCAGGTCACGGTCTACTACCACGACGGCGAGAAGTTCGCCCGGGTTTATACGGATCGCGCCAAGGCCGCGAAGTTCGCCGAGCGGCAGAAGAAGTCCCCGGTCGTGAAGGCGACGCGGGTGATGCAGGTCGATTAGCCCGCAATCGCTGGTCGAAACAGTTGCCGCGGGACCGCACCGGATTCGGGCGCGGGTGTGTGCCACGATTCCGCCGCTTGGGTCTTGTTCCCGCTGCGGCCTCGTGCTATAAAAAGAACACGCTGAGCGGCCGTAGTATAGGGGTAGTACGACAGCTTGCCAAGCTGTAGGCGGGGGTTCGAGTCCCCTCGGCCGCTCCACCGTTTGACTCTCAGGCTCTTTGACTCTCCCGCTTTCAGCCTTTAACTTGCCCACTTTGCTCCCCGCGTCGCACCGTGCTAGAGTCTGCTCGCCCTGAGCCCGCTGCGGCGCCCGGCCCGTTTTGTCCGCGTTCATCCGGGTTCATTTGTGATTTTAGCAGGTCCCATGCTGGCGTATCTGTGCGGACCAATTGAATTCGCCGCCGATGGCGGCAAGATGTGGCGTCGCAAACTGATGCCCTTCCTGAGCGATGAGCTCGGCCACCGCGTTTACGACCCGGCCGAGGACGAGAAGAAAAACCTTACCGATGAAGAGGTGCTTCACTTCCGCGAATGGAAGCAGACCGATATCGAGCGATTCCGCCGCGTCGTGCGCAAGATCATCCAGTTTGATCTCGATCTGATCGAGAACAAGGCCGACTACGTAATCTGCCACTGGGACGATGCGGCGGGCCCTGGTGGAAGAATGTCCGGCGGCACCTCTGCCGAGCTGACTGTGGCCTACCGCAAGGGCATTCCGGTTTATCTGGTGACCCAGCTTCCCATCGAGCAGATCAGCGGCTGGATGCTGGCCTGCGCCGACCAGGTGTTCGGCTCGATTGACGAGCTCAAGAAATTCTTGCTCGAACGCTACGGGCGCGAGCGGCAGACCCACCTCTGGAAGAAATGAAGGTCGCTACAGAGTCAGAGAGACAGAAAATCGAGTTAAGTTTCATACTCTGCTGGAACTTTGCAGCGTTTTCTGAGCTGGACCACATCACGCAGATCGAGCAGAGACTCCCTGTAAAACACACGGATCCTCAAGCGTCATCACCGAGCAACTCATGTTCCTAAGTGAACAGACAGCCGTCTTCGGATCGTCTAGCATGCCATTGCGTGGGGAAGCGAGAGGACTTTGTACAGACCGGTCCGCCAGCTTCCCTCAGTGATTCAAGAATCTGCTGAAGGGTTGCAAGAATGAACCGATTCAAAGTGCTGGTGATGATCTCTTGTTTAGCCTGGGTGGCGCTGGCATTTCCACCCAGAGTGAAGGCAGACGACCAGAGCAAGAGAGCGGTTGTGACATTCAGCGAGCCGGTCGAGATTCCGGGTGGCAAGATCTTGCCGCCAGGGACGTATGTCCTTAAGCTGATGGATTTCGCATCCGACCGAAACATCGTCCAAATCTTCAACGAAGAAGAAACCCAGATGCATGCAACCGTCCTTGCGATAGCGAATTATCGTTTAGGGCCGGCCCACAGAACGGTAACGACGTTCGGGGAAAGGGCGGCCGGCTCGCCGGAAGCCATCCGGGCATGGTTTTATCCCGGGGATAATTGGGGCCAGGAATTTGTTTATCCAAAGACAAGGGCTATCGAGCTGGCGAAGCTGACAAACCAGCCCGTTCCCTCGATGCCCTCCGAATTGGCATCGAACATCACCATGCCAGCAACATCGGTGAACGATCCACCCATCGTGGCTTTGAAAGAGGCTCCTCTCAAGGCCGTTACACCTACAGGAGAAGAGGTTGCAATCACTGAGATCGTCGAGCGGCTGCCTATCGAGAGAACACCTGCGCAAACCCAGCCTATACGGACGACAGCGGTCCAAACTCTACCGATCGAGACAACAGCTCTTCAAACTGCGCCTATACTGCTGACCGTTGTGCAAACCTGGCGTATCGTGATCATCGCGGTGCAAACTCTGCATCTAGAGACAACAGTTGTACCAACCGCGCCTATAAAGACAACCGCTGTGCAAACCCTGCCAATATAGACTCAAAAAGAGTGGCGAAGAGGGCGGAGGCGAAGCGGTTTCCACCCACTGAGTATCTCAAAGTCCATCCACGCTTTGCGGTCGTGGCGCGCCAGATCGAGATAGAACTTAACGAGGTTAAGACAGAACGGCGAATCAAGTAACCGCCCTCGGTCCGCCGCAGGCAGACGAAGGATCTCTTGGAAGGATTCTTCGCTCAGAATGACGTCTCTTGGTCTCCAGCCCCCTGACTTGTTATCTGCGCTTATCTGTGTTCCTC
>JBASRK010000058.1:0-20639 GCA_049273775.1 Candidatus Acidiferrales bacterium | reverse complement strand
CATTTGGCAGGACGTATCGGGCGCGGATCTTGTCGAGTACGCACTCCTGATCGTTCTACTTGCTCTCGTTGTTGTTGGCTCACTGAAGAATCTCAGGACGTCGGTTGCCAAGAGCACGAACACGGTGGCGAATACCCTAAAAGGCAGCCAGGGCGGCCAAGGCCAGCAGGGCGGCCAAGGCCAGCAGGGCGGCCAAGGCGGCCAGTGAGGCCAAGCCCGCTGGCTGCCCCAAGTCCAGCCTATGAGTTTCCACCAGGCAGGCGTCGTGTTACCCCAAGAATGAAAGCCGCACGGTCGCGCAGGCTGCCGAGCGTTCCCGCCGTCGCGAGCTAGAACAACCCCTTCAACCGCATTGCGATACCGCGATCAGCACAGCTTTTTCCGGTGGCTGCCGATGACTAGCTTGATGGCAAGCTCGCGCATGCGGCTGCTCGCAGCGTGGTGATCGAGCTTCCCGCATAAAGACCTTTCCCGCTGAAATACCGATGCTCGTCTGATCCAGCGTTTGCGGATCTTGTTCTTCAGTAGATTTGGTGGGAATCCCGGGAATTGCTTGCGCCGAGCCTGCCGAAGCAAACCCGGATTCTCAGACTGAGAATTCTTTCAAGCCGGGTCAAGCTGCTCACTCGCTCGGCCTATTCCTGCCCGAAGGAGTACCAAAGCACCCGACATCCAGGTAAGGACACCAGGTCAGGGGTACGACTTCCGCAGCGCACGTGGCTCGCATCTTCCCGCGGTCAATCTTCCGTGCAGAAGGAGGCGTGCCTCCCTGAGCTCAGAAGTTCTGCGCCGCCTTGCGGCTATAGAGGTTTCGTGCGGCCTTACTTGTGTGGGCGAAGCGGTAGTCGTCCAGTTCCGCATCGGTAATTTTGAAATGAGCTTCGGGGGGATGATTCGCGTACGTGGCCAGCTCGCGCTGGAGCTTCAGGGAACAGATGTCGGGCGCATCCTGATAACGCACACGATGGGAGTCGAAAGCTTCGTTGGCGATGGTTAGTGTGAACTCGTGCTGTTCGTTCATGGCGTACCGCACTTGAAAGGTGTACTCACGGACCAGGGGTTTGGCCTCGAATCCGAGGTATTGGACCACCACGGTGTCGCTCATTTTGCGCCTGCTGCGATTCCGGCTTGCACGGGCGCGGCGGTCACTTTCTTGCGGCGCTTGGTGCGTGGACGCTTCGGAGGCGTTCCCTCCGCCGGCTCAACGACCATCAGGCTGGTGACAAATTTCTTGAGCCCGTGAAGGTCGAATTCAATGGAGGTACGTTCAGCGTCGGATGCCGTAATGACACCGCAGCCGTACTGGAAATGCTTCACATAAAGACCTTCCGCGAGAGCCTTCATCGAAACCTCCTCCGGGGTAGCCAATTCGAATGGTTCCAACGGCCCGGATTAAAAAAAGCGCGAGCCCCCCCGGGGTGGGCTCGCGCTAACTGATCAGAGGCTGGTGACGTTCGACGCCTGCAGGCCCTTGGGGCCAGTGGTCACTTCAAATTCAACCGCCTGGCCATCGTTCAGCGACTTGTAGCCCTCCGCCTGGATGGCGGAGAAGTGCACGAAGACGTCCTCGCCGGACTGGCGCTGGATGAATCCGAAGCCCTTGCTGGCGTTGAACCACTTCACTGTTCCTTGTTCTTTCACTGTCATTCCTTCTTTCGGTTTAAGCTATTTGGTGCTTCTCGACCGCCTCCAACCGTCAAACAAAAAGGGCCGCAAGTGTGAACTTGCAGCCCCTTTAAACGATTCTAAAGGTTTTACAAGAGCAACAAACGCAGATGCATCATAGCACAGGTTGTTTGACAAACCTAACGAAATCGGCGAGATGTTTCTCGGCTGGAAGAAGCGCCACTGTTCACTTGGTCTGGTACTCCGTCCCAACGGATTTGGTCGAGGTCCCAGGAATCGTGTTGATTGACCGCCACCCCTCGGGTGGAATAACCTCTCCGCCGGAAAGGAAGTCGCGCTGGCTTGGCAATGGAGGCACCACGAATGAGCAAAGTGAAGGCAATTCCCGATGGATACCACACCGCAACACCGTACTTGATCATCAAGGATGCGGCCCGCGCTATCGAGTTTTATAAGAAAGCCTTCGGCGCCACGGAAATCATGCGCATGGCGGAACCCAGCGGCAAAGTCACGCATGCAGAGATCAAGATCGGGAACTCGCCGATCATGCTCGCCGACGAGTTCCCGGAGATGGGGGCGCGCAGCCCGCAGACAATCGGCGGCTCACCGGTAAGCATCTTCCTCTACGTCGAGAACGTAGACGCGCTCGCCAATCAGGCCATCGCCGCCGGCGCGAAGGTGCTGATGCCGGTGCAGGACCAGTTCTGGGGGGACCGGTACGGCAAGCTGGCGGACCCCTTCGGGCACTTGTGGGATATCGCGACACACAAGGAAGACGTAGCCCCAGAAGAAATCCACAAGCGCGCCGCTGCCGCCTTCGGCAAATCGTAGAACGGCCTCAGCGCCGGCACTCTAGACTCGTCCCCGTCGAGCTCGAGCCAGTCGGGAACACGCGTCGGCCCACGCTTCCCACTGCGCCCCGAGTTGCGATCCCTTCCTCATGGGCTTTGTCTACTGAACTGTGAAAGTGAAACAAAGTGCTGGTAGCGGTACCGGGAATCGAACCCGGGTTTCCAGATTGAGAATCTGGCGTCCTAACCCCTAGACGATACCGCCTTTGTTCGACAGACTCTGAAGACCGTTCCCGGTGAATGCGCCCCGTGGCCACAATTGCGAAGCCTTAGAATGGAACCGATCTTGCGCAGCGGCGCTGTAGACCCACATTTTTATAGCTTGGAACAGGAGATTCCGTCAAGCCATGCGCCCGGGTCCCGCCGCCTCAGGAATCGCGGCGCTCAGGAATGCGGCGCGGCGCTCTCGCTTTTCACTGGCTCCGAAGGACGCGGCACGATGCGCCGGTGAGGCAGCAAGGTGACGAACCGATAGCGGCACGGGGCGCACCGGTAGGCCGGGAAGTGTAGCAGGCGGAGCAGCAGGGCCGACCAACCCTCAGAGACGTGGTGGCGCGAGATCCGTTGGAGGTCAAGGTTGCCGCAATGATTGCAGTGGGCGTAGAAGGCAAACGACACCGGCACCACCCAGGCAAAGAATCGCAATTCGCAGTTTCGGCACCGCCAGGGACGCAAGCCGCTCAGGCCGATCAGATAGTCGCGGAGGCGGCGTCGCCTGGAGCGGCGACACCAGTCGCTGCGACATTTGGGGCAGATCAAGGCGTCGTCTTTTGCGCAAGATGGACGGCTGAGAAAATCATACGCGAAAGCTCGGAGGCGAGGCAACTGCATCTGCTTCGCCCGGGCCTGCGGAGCCAGCCCGGCGACCGCCGGCCACGCTGCGCCGTGATCTGCATCCCCGTGTAGAATAGCAGCGAGGTGATGCCATGCCGAATTACTCTGCCGAGCACGCCCGCGCCGGCATCCGCGCCCAACTCCCGCGGCTGGAGACCTGGCCCAACCAGTTCCCGGGGTACGAGATCACCACGCGCTTCCCGGAATACACCTCGGTGTGCCCGAAGACCGGTCTGCCCGACTACGGCACCATCACCATCCAGTACCGGCCCCGGAAGCTGTGCCTCGAGCTGAAGGCCCTGAAGATTTATCTTCTGGCCTATCGAAACCTCGGCATTTTCTATGAGAACGCTGTGAACCGTATCCTGCGCGACATCGTCGAGGCCACTCGGCCCGAGTGGTGCATGGTGCGCGGCGAGTTCACTCCGCGGGGCGGCCTGACGACCACCGTCGAAGCACAGTTTGAGCGTTCCGGAGGCTCTCGCGGGACGCGCCGGCCCCGGCGCGGCGCTCGCGGCGCGAAGGCCTAGGCACATGCGCATAGACAACCGGCAGGCGCTCATAGATAATCCAATGCCGCGGGAAAAAGGCATCGTTGTGCCAGCTCTCAAGGAGGCTCGATGAGCACGACCCCGAATGTTTCGGAATCCTCAGAGGCGAATCAGTACCAGTCCTCGGCTACGCCCCGATGGGTCTACGTGGTGTTTGGAATTGTCTTCCTGCTGGTGGGATATCTCCTTTATGCCGGTCACACGGCGCGGACACGGCTGGAGTCCGAGCTAGCCAACGCCAACAACCGCACCAACCAGCTCACAGCTCGGATGGACCAGACCAATTCCCGCCTGGCGGACCTAAAAGGCCAGCTTGACGTCACCTCGCAGAAGCTCGGGCTGACCCAGGAAGAGCTGGCGCGCGCCCGCAGCCTGGCGCAAAGCATCCGCAAGGAGCAGAAGGCCAGCGACGAAAGGCTCGGGGCGCAGATCGGCCAGGTAAAGCAGGAGAACGAAGCCAAGATTGGCCAGGTTTCCACCGAACTGGGCGGCGCCAGGACCGACATCGAAACCACGCGCAAGGACCTGGAGACGACCAAGGGCAGGCTCGAGCGCGTCATGGGCGACCTGGGCGTGCAGAGCGGGCTGATTGCGCGCAACCGCGAAGACCTCGAGGAGCTGAAGCGCCGCGGAGAGCGCAACATCTTCGAGTTCAACCTGCGCAAATCGAAGACGCCGCAGCGGGTCGGCCCCGTGCAGCTTACCCTGCAGAAAGTGGACACGAAGAGATTCCGCTACACGATGACCGTCAATGCCGACGACAAACAGATCGAAAAGAAAGACAAGACGGTCAACGAGCCCGTGCAGTTCTACGTGAAGGGTTCCCGCGCGCCGTATGAGGTGGTTGTCTTCGAGATCTCGAAGGACCAGGTTGTCGGCTACCTCTCTACACCCAAGGAGATGGCCGCAGCCAAGCCGCAGTCCTGACCGCAGGCGGTAAGCCGCCTTCCGGCCCTGTTTCGACCCCGAATTCCCCGGAGCGGGACAGGGCTTCTGCTTCCGGCTAGCGGAAGGGTCGCGACGGCGTTTACTTCGATGGGTATCTCGAGTAGTCCGCGACAAACCTCCCCGGTGCTTCTCGTGTTTCTTGTTGCTCCGCTCCTGCTGATTTTCTGCCAGCCCTCGCCTGGGCAGCCCCAGGATCTGAAGCCGCAGCAGCCGACGGGCCGGATCGCGTTGCGCGTGGACTTGGTGAACTTAGAAGTCAGCGTGACCGACGCGCTGGGCAACTTCGTCGGCGACCTGAAGCGCGAGAACTTTCGCGTGCTCGACGACGGCGTCGAACAGCCGCTCACGCACTTCACCCCGGTGGAAGCTCCCGCGCAGGTGCTCGTGCTAGTCGAAACCGGTCCGGCGGTGTATCTGATCCACCGGCAGCACCTGCTGGCGGCGTATGCGCTGCTCGAAGGGCTGGCTGCCGATGATCGGGTCGCGCTGGGCACCTACGACCAGGCGGCGCGCTCCGTGCTCGGTTTCACCGAGGACAAGCGGGCGCTCGCCCAGGCGCTCGAGGGGTTGCACTACAGCCTCGGCATGGCGCAGCTCAATCTGTTCGACGGCCTCGCGGCGGCGCTCGACTGGCTTGCGCCGCTGCCGGGCAAGAAAGCCATCGTGCTCCTTAGCACGGGCCTGGACAGCTCCGGCACCGGCCGCTGGGAAGCCCTGGAACAAAAACTCCATGCCAGCGAGGTGCTGGTCCTGACCGTGGCGCTGGGCGGCGAGTTGCGCCAGCCTGACAAAAAGAAAAAGACGCAGCCGGTGACACCCTCCAAAGATGAGAGTGGGCTGAGCTTTGCCCGGGCCGACCTCAACTTGGAAAACGTCGCGGAGGCCACCGGCGGCCGCGCCTATTTCCCTCGAGATGCCCGCGAGTTCGCCGGCATTTACCGCCAGATCGCCATCCGGTTGCGTCACCAGTACAGCTTGGCTTTTGCGCCGCCCACACGCGACGCCCGATTCCACCAAGTAGAAGTGCAGCTACGAGACGCAAGCGGCCTGCCGCTGCTCACCAGGGACGGCAAGCCCGCCTATCGCGTCAGCACACGTAAGGGCTACCTGGCGCCAACGCCGTAAGCCGCAGGCCATCGGGCGGGCATCCCCGCACGGCCGGGATAGGTCCCTCGCGCTACCGGATGCGCCGAGGCGAATTGATTATTCATATTCCTTGAGGGTTTGGGCCATTTCGCGGAGGCGCTCGTCCACCAGAGCAAAGCAGGTGTCCGGCTCGAGCTTGCCGTCGGCGGCGCGCTGCCCCGCCTTGACGCCGGTGAGGACCTCGACACCTTCCTCGACGGTGGCCACGGGCAGAATGTGAAATTTCCCGGCGGCGACGGCTTCCACCACGTCATCGCGCAGCATCAGGTCTTCGACGTTCTCAGTTGGGATGAGCACGCCCTGCTGGCCGGTGAGCCCCTTGACGCGGCAGACGTCGTAGAAGCCTTCAATCTTCTGGTTCACGCCGCCGATCGGCTGGATATCTCCCTGCTGGTTGACCGAGCCGGTAACGGCGATGTCCTGCCGGATGGGCAGGCCGGAGAGCGCGGAGAGCAGCGCGTAAATCTCGGTCGAGCTGGCGCTGTCGCCGTCAATGCCGGAGTAAGACTGCTCGAAGCAGATGCTCGCGGCGAGCGAGAGCGGCTTGTCCTGCGCAAATCGGGCCCGCAGGTAGCCTGCGATGATCTGCATGCCCTTATCATGGAAGCGCCCGCTCAGCCGGGCCTCGCGTTCGACGTTGATCAGACCGGCCTTGCCGAGCGCCGCCGAGGCGGTGATGCGCACGGGCTTGCCGAAGGCGTAGCCGCCGATCTCGAGCACGCTCAGGCCATTGACCTGGCCGACGCGTGAGCCAGTGGTATCGATCAGCAGTGTACCTTCCTCAATCATTTCGCGGATCTTGGTTTCGATCAGATTGTGCCGCTCGACCTTGGCCTCGATGGCGTGGCGAATGTGGACCGCGGTGGCCGGCGACTGGCCCTCTCCGCGAGCAATGTAGCTTGCTTCGCGGGCCAGGTCAGCCAGATCGGTGAAGCGCGCCGTCACTTTGCTGCGGCGGCCTGCCTTGCGCACGCCGTATTCGATCATCGCCGCCACAGCGGTGCGCTCGAACGGGCACAACCCTTCGACCTCGGAGAGCTTGCGCAGTTGGCCGCCGTACTGGCGGATGACTTCGTCGCTCATGGCCATCTCTTCGTCGAACTCCGCTCGCACCTTGAAAATCTTCTTGAAGTCCTCCTCGTACTCGTAGAGCAGCTCGTACATCTCCCGGTCGCCGATCAGGATGATCTTGACGTGGATTTCGATTGGCTCGGGTTTGAGCGCCGAGGTGCCGAATGGGAAAAACAGATCCATGGGCTGGATCTCGAGCCGGCCGTGATTCAGCGTGCGCTTCAGCGTCCGCCAAACGCCCGGCTCGGTGAGCGCGTCGAGCGCGTACATGATCAGAAAACCGCCGTCCGCGCGCAGCACTGATCCCGTCCGCAGGTCCATGAAGTCGGAGGTCCAGCCGCCGCGGGCATCGTAACTGCGCTGGATGGTGCCAAATAGGTTGGCGTAGGTGGGCGTGGTCTCGAAGATCACCGGGGAGGCGTCGTGCTCGTTGTGAGCCAGTAGGACATTGACGCCGTACAGCCGGAAGGGATCACGCTCCGAGGACGGCGCCCGCGGCCCCCCGTCCGGGGAGGCTTGCTGCTCCTCCTCCCCTTCCCGCTCCTTGAACGGATCGAGATTGTCCAGCAAATGGTGGCGCACTTCCTCAAGGTATTCGGAGACTTGAGCGCCCGGATATTTTTCCTTCAGCTCTTCGATGAAGCCGTCCACCAGCACCGAAGCGGCCTCTTGTTCCAGATAGCTCAACTCGCTGGCGAGCTCGCGGGAGAGCGTCAGCGTCTTGCGGTAAACGACGGTGAACTCCTGGCGGAACTGCTCGTACTTGCGCTCGAGCTCTTCGGCGGCGATAGTTTCGAGCTTGCCCTCATGGACCAGCTTGGGGACGTCCTCGATGGGCACCATCTGGCCCTCGAGTACAGGGAAGATTTCAGGCAGGGCCACCGCGCCCACCTGCATGTGGCCCAGCGCAAACTGGTCGCGGGCTATGCGACGCGTGAAATCGTCCATCAACTCTTTCTCGCGGGTCGTGAAGCGGTCCACGATGCGCCCCTTCTGGCGCTGGAAGGGCTCGCCCTCAAACACCTGCGGGATTCGCCGGCGTAGGAATTCGATCCCCGACTGCATGTCCTTTTTGAACCCGTTGGCATAGCCGCGCGGCAGGGTGAGCAGGCGCGGGCGGTCGAGATTCTTGAAGTTGTTGACGTAGCAGCGGTCGGGCGAAGCCGTGGTGTCCGGATGGATCTCCTCGATCATGCGCACGATCATGCCGCCGCGACTGGTGCCCGCCAACCCGCACACAAAAATGTTGTAGCCCGGCGCAGCCAGCTCCACGCCCATCTTCATGGCGCGGATGGCGCGGTCCTGCCCGATCACACCCTCGAGCAGTTCCGCCTGCGCTGTGGTCTCAAACGGGATTCGCGAGGGATCGCAATGCCAGCGAAGCTTTTCCGGGGCGAGTTCGGCGGGCGTCGCTGCGGCTTTGGTGACCATGGGGCCCTTCCGAGCGGGCTACTCTAGCACAGCCCGCTCACCCTGCCCACACTCCCGCCGAGCAGTTTCCAGAAGCAACTCAGGCGGCCTTTGCGTGCTCGGTATAAACGTCTAGGATGCCGGCCATCGCCGCCACAACGATTGGGCCCAGCACCACGCCGAGCATTCCGAACACGCTGATCCCGCCCAGAACGCTGATGAAGACCAGCAGCCCGTTCAGGCGCGCGCGCCCGCTGATCAACATCGGACGCAGGAAACTGTCCACAGCGCCGCCCACGCCCGCACAGATGGCCACCAGCGTCACGGCGCGGGCCGGATGGCCAGTTGCAAACAGCCAGATCGTCGCCGGAACCCAGATCGGCCAGGCGCCCACCACCGGCAGGAGCGAGAGGAAGCCCATGATCACGCCCCAAAAGACCGGACCGCTCAGCCGCACGATGGCAAAGGCCGCCCCACACAGCAGGCCCTGCACGGCGGCGATGATCAGGCTGGTGGTGACGCTGGCGAAGATCAGATCGCGGGCCTCGGCGATCATCTTGTCGCGGTGCGCTTCCTCGAAGGGCAGCAAACGGCGCGCGCCCGCGACAATCGCCCCGGCGTCGCGGAATAAAAAGAACAGGGCAAACAGCGTGACAAACAGCTCGAACAGGAACACGGCGGCGTTGCGCAGTACCGCGCCCAATTGGGCGGCCAGAAACTCTGCCGTCCGCTCGACAGTCTGTCGCACCAGCGTGGGCAGGTCGGAGGGAGCGCCATCTGTCGCTCCCGCCCTGGCCGCGCCGATCCACTCCCAGATGCGGTTGACCCAAGGATATTGTCCTTGGGCGAACGCGTGCTGCAGGCTCCGCGCCGCCACTACGCCATCGCGGACAAAAAGCGTCATCACCAGCAACGTGGGTACAATCAGAATCAGCGTGACGCCGATTGTGCTGACTGCCGCGGCGGTCCTCCGCCCCAGGCGCCTTTCTAGGCGCTCGTGCAAGGGATAGAAGACCACCACCAGGACCCCGGCCCACCCCAGCGGCATCAGGAACGGCTCGAAGACGCGGAACACCAGGTAGGCCAGCAGCAGCACCACGCCGTAGAACAGCACCCGCGAAAGGCGGTCGTCTGAGGTCGCTTGCGGCATCCGTGTGCCCTTCTCTCCCGTTATAGATATAATGCTGCTCCGCTCGATGGTCGGGGACGCACTCCGGGGAAAGGGCCGCCGGACAAGCAGCGCTGATGAATACCGCGCCTCATTTGCTTGACCGCTACCAAGTGCGCGTACTCGCCATACTCGCTCTCATCAATTTTGTCAACTTCGCCGACCGGCTGGTGGTGCCGCCGCTGGTGCCGCTGCTCCGCGACCAGTTCGGGCTCTCCAGCGCCAACCTCAGCCTGCTGCACATCGTGCTCCAGATCGTGCTCTCGCTGGCGACGGTTCCCTTCGCTCTGCTGGCCGACCGCGCCAGCCGCACGCGCATCATCGCCGCCGGTGTGATCTTCTGGAGCCTGGCCACCTTCCTGACCGGCATGGCTCACACTTTTGCGCTGCTGCTGCTGGCGCGCTCTCTGGTCGGCGTGGGTGAGGCGGCCTACGCGCCCGCGGCGCAATCGATGATTTCCGGGGCATTTCCGGCAGAGAGTCGCGCCCGGGCGCAGTCGGTGTTTGCGGCGGGGATGCTGACTGGAGGCCTTTCGGGCCTGGCGCTCGGCTGGATAATCGGGCACACCTGGGGCTGGCGACCCGCGTTCTTCCTTGTCGGCTTCCCGGGACTGCTCCTCGGCCTCAGCGTCTTGCGCCTGAAGGAACCGCCGCGGGGCCCGAAGTCCGAAGTGGTGCCTATTGGGCGGCTGCTTGGCGTGCCCGCTTACCTCGCCATAGTTGTCAGCGGTGTGTTCATCACGTTTGCCAGCATCGCCTTTTTCTACTGGGGCGCTGACTTTGTCGAGCGCTACACGGACTTCCGCCCCGGCGAAGCAGGGCTCTGGCTCGGCGCGGCGCTCTTCTTTTCGTTGCCGCTGGGCGTGTTGACCGGCGGGTATGTCGCCGACTTCCTGCAGAAGCGCTATCTCTACGGCCGGGTGCTCACGATTGCGTTGGCGTCATTGGCGGCGGCGCCGTTCCTGCTGTGGGCCATTTCTACCGAAGAGAAAAGCTACGTCGTGGCGGCGCTTTTTGTCGCGGGGTTCTTCATGTCCTGGTACCACGGGCCAGTCACCGCGGTGATCCACGACATGATGCCGCGCCGCGCGCACGCCACCTCGGTAGGCGTCTACATGTTCGTCACGCAACTTCTTGGCGGGTTCGGCCCTTTCGTCGTTGGCAAGATCGACGACCTCGCCGATCTGGTGATTGGACTGAAGCTGGCTGTCGGCGTGATGGTCGCCGGAGCGCTCTCCTTCTTGCTGGTGATCCACTTCATCCGTCGCGACGGTCTGCACCACCCGCTTCTGGATGCCTTTCGAGCTGAGGCCGATAATTAGGAGGGAGGTTTCCGTTGACCGGCGGTTCAACGCGAGGAAAGACAGAACCGTGAAACGGGGTCTTCCGGAAAAATCGATCGGCTGAACGAGGGGTACAGGCTATTTCCCATTCAGCCCTTGATTGCTGCCAACGCCGGTGACGAAGTCCCAACCCGTTGTTGCATTGAAGCTTCCCGCGGTGCCCAAAACGATGTCACGAAAATCGCTGGCGGTTCCCAGGTTGCTGTAAATTGTGCTTAGCTCACTGGCACTGTTGCTCTGGAAATGACCCGCCAAATTGACAATACCTGCCAGGGATGGCGAAGAGACGCTAGTTCCACCAAAAACCAACCATCCGCTCAGCCCCTGGCATGGGGTGCTGTCGTAAACCGAGACCCCCGAGTTGGGGTCGGCGTCAAAAGAGAAGTCCGGTGCACCCCGCTGGGTTCCAACAATTGCAGCGATTCCGTCCTGGTACGAGGGGCGGGACTCATATTTACTCGGGCCGCCGCCACTTCCGCTCCAGCCCGTCTCGCTGACGAAGTTGCCGGAGCTGTCCCGGTTGATCGTTGTGCCTCCCGCCGAAACGACGTTCGGGGACACTCCTGGATAGATCCTTTGGCCGCCGGTATCGCCGCTAGCCGCGAAGTAAACAACTCTGGGAGTGGTGAAGTGTGAGTCGGAACTCGCTTCCGTGGAGAATTCGCTGCCACCCCAACTCATCGATACTTCACCGACACCCCCATTTTGGCTTACGATATTACTGGCAACATCCACGGCCTGAAACAAGTCAGAAAACCGATTCGACGCTGCCTCCACGAGAACAATTCTTGCGCCGGGGGCCATGGCGTGCGCCCATTCGATATCGAGTGCAGCTTCCTGGGCCCAGCCGCAATTGGCGCGGGGCTTCCGCCCGGCTGCATATACCTTCTGGAAACATCCACTCGCAGTTGTACACGGGGGCAGACCGAACTGAGATGAAAACACATTCAAGTCGTTTTCCGCGGTCGGATAGTCGTATGCGTCAACGATGGCAATGATGCCAGAACCACCTGTCGAGGGAATGTTATATACGGAACGAATGGATGCCGGAGTTTCGCCGGAAGGCGAAGTTCCAACAAACTCGGGACGGAATTGAATCACGTGGTTCGTGTGCGCTCTGATCCCCATATCCTCGCGCCGCTCGATGCTCGTATCAGGAATGAGGACAGAACCGTGCCGGGGCGGCGGGCCCTGGGCGATCAGCAAAGTTGTGCCTATACCAGCCGCAACGACGCAAAACAAAACTAAGATCCAGGCTTTCATGGCCCCTCCTAGCGGGCGAGCATTCTACTCGAAATAATTTCTCCGGCGCAATGGAACCTTGGTGCTAAGGGTCCTAAGAGACTATGCACCGAAGATATAGCACTGCCTGTCGAAAAAGGACGTTTCGGCATAGTGTTGGTGCGCCAGCGCGTTGACTCGTCGGCAAGCGAAGTCCTAAGAGGACTTAACCCCTTTACTGTCAGCAAGTGTCAGCATATCTGTCAGCAACACTTACCCGAGACCTCTTCCCTGCTCCGCCGTGCTATCATTCGCCCACGGCACCACGAGGCACCCATGGCTGATCCCGCGGCCTGCAAGCACGCGCGCACGCAGCTCATCGCCAGAGACCAGGACGCTGAATACGTCGAGTGCCTCGACTGCGGCGCAATCCTCGAGGCCGACGAGTTGGGCGAGCCTTCCGGCTTCGACGAATCCCTCTCCGACGCTTGATCCGGCACGATCTGTAGGCCGCCGCTTGTCCTCAGCCGTCCCACAGAGCGGGATCCGAACGCTCTCGCTGACGGCTGCTTCAGCGGATGCCGAGCTTCTCGATCAGGCGGAGGACGTCGCCGGCCGCAACATCGTAGAGCTCATGCTCATCCTCCTGCTCGAGCCGTTCGCGGAGGTATTCAGCGGCTACGAAGCTGGCTTCGCGGTCGGTGAGGTCCCGGCCGGTACGGGCGCGGAAGTTCACGAAGGCCGGATGGGCCAGGCCCACAACCACGCCGCGGCCATCCACGAAGAATTTGCAATCGATGGTGTCGCTGTGACGCGTGGCCACCCCGTTCCACAGATGTGAGAAGCGGCAGCGGTAGACCTGGCCAGTGAGCTTTGAGGGCACGTCGAATGCCCCCACAAAATCGCTCATTGCGCCGACATTGGGGATAGCCGAATTCACGGCTTCTTCTCGGGGAGGCGATCCACCGCCGTCGCCCGTTTGGGGAGGCCTCGGCTCCAGTTCTGCGGAAGGTCTCAGCGCAAGCGGCCTGCCCCTACTACTTCCGGTTGCCGACCGACACCGACTCCGCCTGGCCGTAGCTCCGTACGGCGGCGCCGACGCCGGCGCCTGCCGGCACGCGGAAGCCCTGGTCGAGCAGCACTTTTTCCAGGGCTGCGAGCAACAGCAGCACGTTGGTCCGTTGACTCGAGTAACCCATCAGGCCGACGCGCCAGAGCTTGCCCTTCAGCGGGCCAAAGCCGCCGGCAATTTCAATGTTGAATTCGTCGAGCAACTGGCGGCGCACCTTGACGTCTTCGATCCCATCGGGCACGCGCACGCCCGTAACGGTGATCAACCGGTCGGCTGGATGCGCCACGAATAGCTCGAGGCCCATCGCTTCCACGCCAGCGATCAGCGCCTGCTGGTTTTGCCGATGGCGCTCCCAGCGCGCCTCCAAACCCTCCTCCAGCACCAGCCGCAATGCCTCGCGAAGGCCATAGATCAGCGAAATCGGCGGGGTGTGGTGATAGGTTCGCTCCTTGCCCCAATAATTCATCGTCGTGGTCAGATCGAAGTACCAGCTCTGCACTTTGGTCTTGCGCGCCCGCAGCAGCTCCTCGACGCGTCCATTCACGGTGATGGGCGCCATGCCCGGCGGTGCGCTGAGGGCCTTCTGGGAGCCGCTGAAACAGATGTCCACGCGCTGGCGGTCCACCTCGAGCGGCATCCCGGCGAGCGTGGCCACCGCATCCACCACCAGCAGCGCGCCCAGCTCATCAGCCACTTTGCGGAAATCGTCCAGCCGATGCGCCACCGAGGTGGACGTCTCGCCGTGCGTCAGGCCCACAAACTTGATCTTCTTGCCTTTGCCGGCCCGACGGACCTCGTCAGGGTCCACCGCCCGGCCGTAGGGCGCTTCGATGCGAGTGACCCGGGCGGGGGTGCGCTCGGCGATCAGGGCCATGCGCTCGGAAAACGTGCCGTTGACGCAGACGATTGCTTCATCGCCCTCTTCGAGCGGGTTCAGCACCGCCGCCTCGATGCCGCCCGAGCCGGAGGCAGAGATGGGAAACGTGACGCGATTCTCGGTCCGGAAGATGAGCCGCAACAGCACCTGGACGTCTCCCATCATTTCCATGAACCACGGGTCCAGGTGGCCCACAATCGGGGTGGCCATCGCCCGATAGACCCGCGGGTCCACGCAGGATGGCCCGGGAGTCAACATCAGCCGGGTCGGGGGGAGGAGTTCTCCGATCTGTTCCGTCATGGTCTTAACGCCTCGATCTGCGTGCAGTCTTACTGGTCGCGCCCGGAGCCGGTCCCACAAACCATTCGAGCCCCGGGATAGGTGCGCTGCGGGCGCCTGGCGCGGGGATATAGTGTCTCGAAATCGAGCGTGCGGCGCAACGGCCAAAATGGTTGCCCGTCAGGACTGACCCTGTCCGAGGTAGCTCGGGTGCAATCTTTGGGCGGCCAATTCTTCTCTTAACGGGACGCTAAGGATTCAGTACAATCCAGAGCTGTTCGTCTCACCGACAAGGAGCCGCGATGACCGCCACGCCGCAAGGAGTCCTGACGCCCGCCACCGTGGAAAAGATCCGCGAGAAAGCACGCCTGCTGCGCATCCATTCGATGCGCGCCACGACCGCTGCCGGCTCCGGCCATCCCACGTCGTGTCTTTCGGCGGCGGAGCTAGTGGCCGGGACGTTCTTCCACGCCATGAGATTCGACCCGGCAAACCCGAACTCGACCGCGGGCGACCGCTTTGTGCTCTCGAAGGGCCACGCCGCCCCGGTCCTCTACGCTGCGCTGGCTGAAGCGGGCGTCTTCCCGGTTTCACGCCTGATGACGCTGCGCCAGTTTTCAAGCGAGCTCGAAGGTCACCCCACGCCGCTTATCCCCGGCGTGGATGCCGCCACCGGCTCGCTCGGCCAAGGGCTTTCGGTGGGCGCGGGGCTCGCGCTGGGAGCAAGAATTGAGAGGTCACGAGCGCGCACTTATGTGCTGCTCGGAGATGGCGAGCTTGCGGAAGGAAACGTCTGGGAAGCGGCGGCATTTGCAGCGCATTACCAGCTCGACAACCTGACAGCGATTGCGGATATCAATGGGCTGGGCCAGAGCGAGCGCACGATGTACCGCCACGACACCGAGGTCTATCGCCGCAAGTTCGAGGCGCAGGGCTGGCAGGCCGAAGTGATTGACGGGCACGACCTCGCCGCCGTGCTGGGCGCGCTCGACCGCGCCAAGTCCACCACCGGACGCCCCCAGGCGATTGTTGCCCGCACTGAAAAGGGCCACGGCATCAGTTTTCTGGCGGACAAGGAAGGCTGGCACGGCAAGGCGCTCTCCAAGGAAGAGCTGGAAAAGGCGCTGGCGGAGATCGGGCCGGTCCCGGAGATCCCAAAAGACGATGGTCGCTCCTATGTGCGCAAATCGCTGCCTGTGCCGCCGGAATTTCCTGCCCCGGCGGCGCCGGATTACAAGCCCGGTCAAAGCGTGGCGACGCGAGAGGCCTATGGCACAGCGCTACGGAAGCTCGCCGCTGTCAACCCGAAGATTGTGGCCCTGGACGGCGACGTGAAGAATTCCACCTTCGCCGATGTCTTGCAGAAGGCCTATCCCGACCGGCTCTTCCAGGGTTACATCGCCGAGCAGAACATCGTTAGCGCGGGTGTGGGCCTGGCGGCGCAGGGGCAGGTGCCGTTCATCGCCACGTTCGCATGCTTCTTCTCGCGCGCATACGATCAGTTGCGCATGGCGGCAATCAGCCGGAGCAACATCAACCTGTGCGGCTCGCACTGCGGGGTCTCCATCGGCGAAGACGGGCCCTCGCAGATGGGCCTGGAGGATCTAGCGATGTTCCGCGCCATCCCCGGCGCGACGGTATTCTATCCCTCGGACGCTGTCGCGGCCGAGCGGCTGACGGAAGCGGCGGCGCGCTTGCCCGGCATCTGCTACCTGCGGACATCGCGCCCGAAATTGCCTGTGCTTTACGCCAGCGACGAAAAATTCCCTGTGCCCGGATTCAAAGTCCTTCGCCAGAGCTCGGGCGACCGCGCGATCGTCGTCGCCGCCGGGGTCACGGTTTACGAAGCCCTGAAGGCTTATGAGCAGCTCAAGGCCAAGGGCGTTCCCATCCGCGTCATTGACCTCTATTGCTTGAAGCCGATTGACGCCACGGCGCTGGGCCAGCACGTCGCGGCTGGCGGCGGTCGCCTGGTCAGCGTCGAAGACCACTATCCGGAAGGCGGGCTGGGCGAGGCCGTGCTCGGCGCGTTGACTGCCGGCGGCATTGCTCTCGGGGGCGTGCGGCGACTGGCCGTCACCGGCGTGCCGCACTCGGGCAAGCCCGACGAGCTGCTTGACGCCTTCGGCATCTCGGCGCGCCACATCGTCGGCGCTGTCGAACAGTTGGGCTAGCCTGCGGAAAAACCGGGCGGACCTCAAGGCGGATGGAAGCTGAGGCTGTGCCCGGGAGATTGCTCTAGGAGCGCGCCGCCGTGGGTACCAGGGCGGTCTTGGGCGGCTGGCGCAAATCCCACACAATCCGAAACCACGACAGCACCCGCAGCGCGTAGTAGGTCACGTCCACTTCCCACCAGAAGAACCCCTGTCGCGCCGAGGCCATGAAGTGGTGGTGGTTGTTGTGCCAGCCCTCGCCCATGGTGAGCAGGGCGAGGAGTGGGTTATTCTTGCTGGTGTCGGTGGTCTCGTAGCGCCGCCGGCCGAAGATGTGCGAGAGCGAATTGATGGTGAACGAACAGTGCCACAGCAGGACGGTGCTAATGAAGAAGCCCCACACCAGCATTCCCCAGCCGCCGGCCAGGAACAGCACAGTTGCGAGCGCAATCGGCGGCACCAGGTGGTAGCGGTTCAGCCAACGCAGCTCCGGGTACTTGTAGAAATCGCGGATCAAGTCCACCTGCGTCTCGTTGTACCGGTCGGAAAGGATCCAGCCCACGTGCGACCACCAGAAGCCGAACAGCGAAGGAGAGTGCAGGTCCTCTTGGGTATCGGAGTACCGGTGATGGTGGCGGTGGTTCGCCGCCCACCACAGCACTCCCTTCTGGGTGGACGAGGTGGCTACGAACGCCATCACGAACTGGAAGGCGCGGCTGGTCTTGAACGAGCGATGCGAGAAATAGCGGTGATACCCCGCCGTAACGAAAAACATTCGCACGTAGAACAACGCCAGGCAAACAATCAGATAAGACCAGCGGAAGCCGACAAAAAACGCTGCCAGGCAGGCGAGGTGGACGGCAAAAAAAGGAGCTGCGCGCACCAGAGAAATGCTGGCGCCATTGCGTAAGACAATCGCTACAGAAGCCATCAGACTGGTTTTCCTCCGCTCCGAAGACTCCAGGGGAGTGACCCTGCTCTCCGCGAGCGCTTGAGGAACCAGCCGGGGGGGACGCGCCACGAAAAAGCAACCCTAGTGTAGGGCTGTGGAGCGCTGGCGTCAAGCGTTGTTCACAGTGAGACTGCTCGTCTGTTGCGCAGGTGACACCTCCGAGGAGAGCTCCCGATCGCAGCGGCCTTGACGCGGCACAAATTCTTATTGCTGCTCCTCGCTGCCTCGTTTGAAACAGGTGTGCCGCGGCGGGAATCACGCCCCTGCTGCCCTCTTCCTTCGAAGCGTCAACTCGTTCATTTTGAGCGGCCCGCTCATCTCTGCTTTGGGCGCAAAGATGCGGAGAGAGCCCCTTTGCCCCGCCGGCAGGTGGCGCTGCGGATCTTCGCCAGAGTTTACAGACGTGAAAGCCAAACCGCTCTCCATTCGACACCGATTCATCCTCCTGCAAGCGCTCACGTTTGCGCTGGCGATCTGGCTGCTGGCCGGCGCACTGTACATCAACCTGAAAATACGTCGCGAGATGGAGGAGCCGCTCCGCGACCTGCATGCAGCGCTGGTACTGCATGCCGAAATGGAGGCCGCCCGGCAAGCCGTGCTGCTGTCGGCGGCCAACGCCTATTTTCATCCCGGCGAAGCCTCCGACGAGGAACTCCGGTCGGCGGCTCGCAAGCTGCCGAAGTTACTGGCGCGCTCCTTGAGTCTCCAGCTCAGCCCGGAGGAGCGCCGGGCGCTCGAAAACATCCAGCAACTGCAGCAGCGCCTTCTGGAGCACGCCAGCCCGCCGCCTTTCCCCGACTCGAGGACGCCGGAGGAGATCAGTCGGTTCCGCGAAGTGGGCGAAATCAACCGCCAGGTTGATTTGATCCAGTACAACCTTGCGCAGGCTCACCTCCGGCAACTCGAGGCGACCACTGAGCGGCTACATGAGTACACCCGAAGGCTCTACCTGTTGCTCGCCGTATTCGGCCTGTTCGCTACTCTGGCCCTGCTGCAGTTCCGGCGGTTCCATCAGCGGGAGATCTGGCGGCCGCTGGACGAGCTGCGGCGGATGGTCACCGAGGTACGTCGCGGCAACCTAGATGTCCGCGGCAAGGTGCCCGGCAGCATCGAGTTCGGGGCGCTGGTGAAGGGCTTTTCAGAAATGGCCGGAGAGCTGCGCGAGATGCGGGATTCGCTCGAGCAGAAGGTGCGCGAGCGCACCGCAGAACTCGAAAATACACAGCATGAGCTGGTGCAGACGGCCAAGCTTTCTTCGCTCGGCCAATTGGTCTCCGGCGTGGCCCACGAGATCAACAACCCACTGACTTCCATCCTGGGGTTCAGCGAGCTGGCGCTGACGCGGACGCAGCTCGATCCGGGCCTGCGGGTCCAGCTCCAGACCATCCGCGACGAAGCAGTCCGCCTGAAGAACCTGGTCGTTAGCCTCAGTACCTTTGCCCGTCGCGGGACGCAGCGCACCGCCAGGTTGGACCTGCGGCAGGCGCTCGACCGCTTGGTGAACCTCCGGCGCTATCAACTGGGCGCCAACAACATCGAGCTTCACTTCGACCGGCCGCCCGGACCGGTCTGGGTCGAGGGCGACCGCGACCTGCTCGTGCAGGTCCTCTTCAACCTGGTGCTCAATTCCGAGCAGGCCATCCAGTCCTGCCGCACCCGGGGCGACATCTGGTTAGGGTGCGGGGTCGAGGCCGGGCGCGCCTGGGCCACGGTGCGTGATAACGGCGCGGGGATGTCTCCGGCCGTCCGGGAACGCATCTTTGATCCGTTCTTCACCACCAAGCCCATCGGGCAGGGCACCGGCCTGGGGCTGAGCATCTCCCACGGGATCATCCAACAGCACCGCGGCTCCATCAGCGCGGAGAGCGTCGAAGGCCAGGGCACGAACATGCGCATCGTGCTCCCCGTCGCGGACCCGCCTAAGAGCGCCGGAAGCGAACCAGCACACAGTGAGGCCGCGGCAATGGAGAATCGCGACGCCTGGCCGGGGCCACTGGCGCTGGTGATCGATGATGAGCCGGCGATCTCTCAGCTGGTCGGACAATTCCTAGAAAGCCGCGGCTGGCGCGCCGTAATCCTGAACGACTCCACTGCAGTGGAAGCCAGCCTCGCTGAGCAGCCGTTTGAGCTGGTGATCTGCGACCTGAAAATGCCCGGGATGAACGGCCTCGATGTCCTGCGCCTGCTGCGACAGAAGCAGCCGAAGCTGGCACTGCGCTTTTTGCTGATGACCGGCAACCTCGCCGACGCTGAGCAGATGCAGAATGTTGAACTGGCCGGCATCCCCATCTTGCGCAAACCATTCGCGCTCTCCCGCCTGGCGGAGTCTCTTGACGCCTTGCTGAAGAATGAAGGCTGATCTCGCTCTTCGCGTCCGGTGTAATCCGGCTCGCAGTATGTTATCTTCTCGCTTCCCTCGAACCGGACATCCTCGCTTTCGGCTTTGGACTTTCGGCTGTGAACTTTCGACTTGGAAATGGCTGAAAAACTCATCTTGGTGGGCCTGATTCCTGAGGTGCTGGTGATCCAGCCCGACGAGCAGGTCGTGTGGCTCTCGGACGCGGGTCATTTGAAGGTCGAATTTGACCCCAACCGCTGCCCGTTTTCCTCGAATGTCTTTCAGGCGCCGGTGCGCATGCGCCTGTCGAGCGGCACGCCGCGACCCGGAACGAAGCCCGGCTCTTACAAATACCGCCTCTGGCTGAATGATCAGATGATCGGCAGCGGGGAGATCATCCTGCGCGAGAAGTAGGTAAGTTCGCCAAACAGTAGAAAAGACTGAAGGGCCACCCGCGAGTGCCAAACCTCGAGCTGCAAGAATGTTCGGTTTGCAGGGGCAAGATAGGCGGAGGAGTCACCAACAACGTCAGTCGCCGACGGCGACGGCGCGGATGTTTTCGACCGACGCCGCCAGGCCGCGCCGCACCGGCGCCAGTAGGAATGACGGCACGGGCCTCTCCGGCGGAAGCGATAGGCTAGCCACCTTCCGCGGGAATTCGGCGCGCCGGTCCAGCCGCAATCCCGCTTCGCTGAGCATTTCGCCGGAAAGGTTGGGGTCGTCTGAGCGGTCCACACCCCAGAACCACAGCCGATCCTCCTGGCGCTGCAGGAACTGGAGCGCCTGTTCGAGCTTCTTC
>JBASRK010000045.1:0-5298 GCA_049273775.1 Candidatus Acidiferrales bacterium | reverse complement strand
GCCGATACGCTTGCTGGCCAAGCCCGGAGGCGATCCGCTGGCCGGCGCGCTAGTGTACCGCGCGCCGCTCGAGCGCATGGGCTCGCCGACGCCCGCGGGCTGGCAGCGCGTGCGCGCCCGCGTCGGGTGGATCAGCCGGAAAGGTCTCGAGGTCGCGCCTGTTGTCCGGCGTGTTCCGCCCGCATCAGGCCCGGCGCCATGAAATTCCAGCGGCGCTTACTCCGCTGAAAGGTAGCCCAGGCTCTTGCGCGAGTAGATCAGCATCACCGCGGCAAAGTCCTGCGTGTGCCGGATGCGCGCGTCCACGATTTTGCCCGCCGGGTCCTTCACCGGCTCCACCAGCGGCGAGATGAACGCCGCTCGGGTGGGCAGCCCGATGCGCTTTGCGCGCTCGATGACTTGGTCGCGCCACCCCGTATTGAGCTTCACGCCGTAGGTGTCCATCAGCTTCTTGATGCCGTTGTAGTCGCCTTCACCCTTGATGCGCATCAGCTCGGCCAGCAGCTCGCCCACGCCCTGCCGCATCCGGGCGTAGTTGGTGACCCGCAGATAGACCTTGTCCTCCCGCGTCACCGCCTCGATGCAGCCGAAGCGGTCCATCAGGTAGTGGACGATCATTTGCGAGCCGCGGTCGTGGTCTTCCTGCACCTCATCGCCCTGGGGATAGCGGTAGAGCAGCACCAGCGTATTCCGGACATAGCTGTCGTAGGCGGCCTTCATCACCTCTTCCTGGTCGGTGACGCCCAGCTCGGGGAGCTTGGCGTCGGTGAAGTTCCACAGCGCCACCAGGTCGGCGCGCGCCTCCTCGAGCGCGGAGTAGTATTCCTTCAGGTAGGCTCGCGGGTCGGCGGTGAGCTTCTCGCTCACCTTGCCCGAGCCGTGCCCGATCACCTCGTGCATGGCCACCAGCAGGTTGCGCGACCTCTGACGAAACTTCCGGGCGCGCTGCTTCTCCTCCTCGCTGGCGGAGAACTCTTCGGAAGCCTTTTCGCCGGTGGCCGCGGCAAACGCGCCGGAAACGTTGAACAGCAGCACGCTCTTGCTGCCGTGCTTCTGCCGGATGTCCTGCTCGTTGGGCAGGTTGATGCCCGCAGGGCTGATGGGCCCGGACTCGCCCGCCTCTGAGACCACCGTAATCACATTGGCCACCGGCGGGCGGACGTTCTGCTTCTTGAACTCATCCCGCCAGGGTGCGCGGCCCTCGAAGTACTGGGCGTTGACAGCAAAATCGCGCATCAGCTTGGTCTGCTCGGTGTCCACAAAGCTCACCACGGATTCGTAGGCGCCCTTCTCGCTGCGCGGGTCCAGATACTGCTCGATGAAGCCGTTGATGGCATCCACGCTCACGCCCGCCTTGACCCAGGCGATGTTGTAGTCGTACCAGTCGCTCTTCTCGCCGGTCTGGTAATAGCGGACCAGTTTCCGCAGCACCTCGGCCTGCTCCGGCTCGGCCACCGCAATCGCTTTCTCCAGATTCACAATGATCCGGCGGATGTGGGCGGCATAGCGCCCTGGCGGGACCTTTTTGTCGGGCGTGCCGGCGCGCCACACTTCTTCGGTCACCCTCCCGCCGCGCTTGGCGACCCGCGAATTCAGGCCGTAGCGCGCCTGGAGCTTCTCGACCTCGGCGAGGGTCACGTTCTCATATAGGTTGTTGCCGCTCGCGGTGAGGATGTCCTGCCCCGGCGGGGGATTCTTCACCGTAAGCACGGGACGATAGCTGGCGTCGAAGACGGGCTGCTCCAGGCGCTTCAGCTTGGCGTCGAGCGCTGCCGGGGCCTTCAGGCCGAAATTGGCGCCATTGTGGAGCGCCTGGCGCGCCGCGGCGCGCAGCTCGGCAGGGGTGAACTCCGGCAGAAACTTGCGCGAGCTGTCCAGGTCGTAGTTGCCGTGGTACTCCCAGACGAGCTGGGTGTAGCGCCGCAGCTTTTCGAGCGTCGCCGGAGCGATCCCCTGCGGGTGCGTCCAGATACCTTCGAGCACCTGCTTGAGCTCCAGACCGTAGGGTGAGATCTGATCGTAGTAGATGGGGTCGCCGGCGATTCCCGCCTCGGCCAGGTAGTAGGCCAGCAGGCGCTGCCGCGGCGTCAGCTTCTCGAAGCCGTCCACGTAGAACTGCACCAGCGCCACCGGGCCGATCTGCTCGATCAGGTAGCGCCGCTCGGGGCCGGTTTTTGCGGGCGGTGCTTGAGCCGCCGGCGATGCGTTCGCAACTGGCTGCTGCGCAGGCACCGGCATCGCCAGCGCCAGCGCCAGGATGACCGTTGCAGCGAGAGTAAAGTTCAACGCTCTGAGCGGAAAACTATTCATGCGGCTCTCCGTGCAGCGGATGTTAGCAGTGCAAGGCCGCACAGGATAGCACAGACCGGGGCCCGGCTGTCCGGTCCGTGCGGGACGCCGCAGCGCTGGCGTGACTTCCGGGAACTCTGTCGAGTGAGCGGCTAAACCAAGAGGCCGGTTGCCCGGCCTCTTGTTCTCATCGGTTCGATGGGTTCTGGAGTGCTACTTCCGGAGGCGGCCCGCGTCGCGCTCGCGCCGGTCAAACTGCTTCTCGCGATGCATGAAGTACTTCCGGTGCTCCTTCAACTCTTGGCGAACGCCGGGATGATTCTCCAGGAACTCCTTGAGTTCCGGCTAGGGCCCCGGCGAGTCCTGACAACGGGGGCTGTCTGCTTGACGTTGATCCGCCGCGGCGAAATACTTGGACCCTATTTTAGCCTCACGAGGAGGAATTAATGAGCGGTCAGCCCATCCCTGTCGGCGCCCAGGCGGCCCCCGACCCCGGGCCCATCTTCGAGACAGCCACCGGGTTCATGCGGGCCAAACATCTGTTCATGGCCGGTGAACTGGGCATCTTCGAAGTGCTTGCCGACGGCGGCAAGTCGCTGGACCAACTGGCGCGTGATCTCGGCCTCCCGCGGCGAACCGCACGCATCATTGTGGATGCTGTCACGGCCTTGGGATTCCTGGAACGTGAGGGCGACCGATACCGCAACGCTGAGGTCGCCCAGGCTTTTCTTAGCGGACGTGGGCCGCAGGACATGCGTCCGTTCATCCGCTTCTGGAACCGCCTGAGTTACCGCCGCTGGCTGACGCTGGAGGATTCGGTCCGCCTGGGCCGCGGCGTGTCGGGCGAATTCAACTTCACCCCGGACGAGCAGAGGATCTTTTCCGAAGGCGTGGAGGCCTTTTCCGCAGGTCAAGCTGCTGCTCTCGCGGAAGGGTACGATTTCAGCCGCCACCGCCGCATCTTGGACTTGGGAGGCGGCACCGGCTCGTTTCTCCGAGCCATTTCGCAGCGCTACCCCGATATCGAATGCACGCTGTACGAGCTGCCGCAGGCGGCGGCGGTTGCGCGGAAAAGGGTCGGCGGGACTGCTTTCGAGCACCGGCTCAGCATTATCGAGGGAGACTTCCTCAAGGATCCCCTTCCCGGGGGTCACGATGCCTTTCTTGTTGCCAATGTCGTGCACGCGCTCGTTCCCGAGCAGAACCAGCAACTGTTCCGGCGGGTCCGGGAGGCCGCGCATCACGGCGCGCGTTTCTTGCTGGTTGATTTGTGGACCAATGCTGCGCACACCGACCCTCTCTTCGCCGCTCTGATGGCGGGTGAATTCCTGGTGGTCGGCGGCAACGGAGACGTGTACAGCGTGGAGGAAGCTCGGTCATGGCTGGAGCAGGCAGGGTGGCATTTTCTGGAGCATAAGCCGCTCGCGGGGCCTGCCAGCCTGGTTGTGGCCGAAGTTGCGGCATAGTGCAGAGGCAGCTCGCGGCCCTTTGCACCAAAGCAAACAGCGAACTCCGAATTAGCCCCGGGAGGACATGCCTTCCTCAAGCTTTGGGGTGCACGTCCCACTTCGCTCAACCAAACAAAGTCTTGCCGAGCCAAGGCGCCAGACTGCCCCAAAGGTAAGGATTCCGTCCGGGGACCACTCCCCCGGGGGGATACACCGGCGGGCCGGCGGCCGCCCGCAGGCTTGTTTCCTTCCCCTCGGACGCATGAATTCAGGTATCATTGCATAGGGAATCTCCCCACCGCTTTTCGATAAGCAAGCTTAGTCTGCGTCCGGCCGACTGCGCCGCAGGGCGCTTTGCGCCCCAGGCCGGGCGCCGCGCCGAAGGGAGCTCCGGTTGATCCCACGGTACACCCGCGAAGAGATGGGCCGTGTCTGGAGCGAAGAGAACAAGTTCCAGAAGTGGCTCGAGGTGGAGATCGCCGCCGCGGAAACTCTGGCCGAATGCGGCCAGGTGCCCCGCGAAGCCGCCGCGGCCATCCGCCAGCGCGCCCGCATCAACATCGCCCGCATCCACGAACTCGAGGCGCGCGTCCGCCACGACGTCATCGCCTTCACCATCGCCGTGGGTGAATCCATTGTGGAAGCGGGCGGCGATCCGGGCGCGGCGCGCTGGCTGCACTACGGCTTGACCTCCAGCGACGTGGTGGACACGGCCCAGGCGCTGCAGGTGCACGCGGCCTCGCGGCTGATCGACCAGGGCCTGGTGCGCTTCGGCGAGGTGCTGGAGCGGCGCGCCCGCGAGTTTCAGCACACGCCGCAGATTGGCCGCACGCACGGCGTCCACGCTGAGCCCATCACCTTCGGCCTGAAAATCGCCAACTGGTTTGCGGAAAACCGCCGCAACCTCGAGCGCTTCCGCCAGGCGGCGCAGCAGATGGCGGTGGGGAAGATCTCCGGCGCAGTGGGCACCGGCGCGCATCTCGGGCTCGAGGTCGAGGAGAAAATTTGCCGGCGGCTGGGGCTCGAGGTCGCGGCGATCTCCTCGCAAGTGCTCCAGCGCGATCGCCACGCGCAGTACCTCACCACGCTCGCCGTGGTCGCCGCTTCGCTGGAAAAGATTGCGCTCGAAATCCGCCACCTCCAGCGCACCGAGGTGCGCGAGCTCGAAGAGCCGTTCGGCGGCGAGCAGCGCGGCAGCTCCGCGATGCCGCACAAGCGCAACCCGGTGAGCTGCGAGCAGGTGTGCGGGCTCGCGCGGGTGGTGCGCTCGAACTCCCTCGCCGGCCTGGAAAACGTCGCGCTCTGGCACGAGCGCGACATCTCGCACAGCTCGGTCGAACGCATCATCCTCCCCGATTCGACCATCTTGGTGGACTTCATGCTCGCCCGCATGGCTGGGATTGTCGCCGGCATGCGCGTCTTCCCCGAGCGCATGCTGCGCAACCTCGAAGCCACTCGCGGCCTGGTCTTCTCCGGCCCGCTCCTGCAGGACCTGATCGAGAAGGGCGCCTCCCGCGAGGAGGCTTACCAGTGGGTGCAGGAACACGCCATGGCAGCCTGG
>JBASRK010000039.1:0-15547 GCA_049273775.1 Candidatus Acidiferrales bacterium | reverse complement strand
CTGCCACCGCGGGGCCTCTCTTTTTCTGTTCCCTGTTCGCACCACCTGCAACGAGAATTTATATTCGAGTCTCGCGCCGGCCGCACCGGGCTGCGACGCCGAACCCAAGGATCGCCGCTGGACCTTCTTGAGCTCCTGGGCGCCTATTCACACGGCCCACGGGGCAGGAATTCGGGCTGGCGGCTTTGTTCTACCCTCCCCCGGCGTCGAACAGGAGGCTCGACCGGGCAGTCACACTCTATGAACGCACCTTCCCGCCCGAATGTTTCACCCGGCAAAAAAAATTCCTACCCCACCCCGCGCGCCTCGTGGCTCCCCTTCTCATCCAAGACACCGCAGGGCGCATCAATCGTTCACCAACTTAGACGAAGCGGACCGGCAACCGTTAGCCGTCCACGCGGCTGCGCCCAAGGTGCGGAGAGGCCACTCAATTTCTCTTCGCGCGTTGTGCAAGGGTATGCAGCTTCGTCTATAATCGTTGCCCTGCCGTGGCAGAGAGTCCGGATGCGCTACCTGATTCTCAGCGATCTCCACGCCAATTCCACCGCGCTCGAAGCCGCGCTTTCAGCGGTCGCCGGGCGCTGGGAAGGAGTCGTCTGCCTGGGAGACGTGGTGGGCTACGGCCCCGACCCGAACGAAGTGGTGGACCGCGTGCGGGCCCTGCAAGCGAAGACCATTCGCGGCAATCACGATAAAGCAGCCTGCGGGCTGGAAAATGCGGAAGATTTCAATCCGGTGGCGCGCGCCGCGGCCACATGGACCCACGAACACCTGCGCCCCGACAATCTCATCTACCTGCAGGAACTTCCTTCAGGCCCGCTCGAGGCGGACGGCCTGGCGCTGGTACACGGCGCGCTCCACGACGAAGACGAGTACGTTTTCGCGCCGGCGCAGGCCCTAGACGGCCTGCTCGAGTCGCCTTCCCCGGTGACATTTTTCGGCCACACGCACTTCCAAGGCGGGTTTTCCTTCCGCGACAACCAGCTCCAGGTGATCCAGCTTCGCCCCGAGCCCGACGCCGGATTCGCGGCGCTGCGGGTGGAGCCGGGCACGCGTTACCTGCTCAATCCGGGCTCGATTGGCCAGCCCCGGGATGGCGACCCGCGCGCCGCGTTCGCCATCGCCGACCTGGACAACCGGGTAGTGGAATTCTGGCGTGTGCCGTATGACATTGACGCCGTGCAACAGCGCATGAAGCGCGCCGGACTCCCTGAGCCGCTCATCCTCCGCCTGGCGTTTGGCCGATGAGCCAGCCTGCGGGCGCGCAGCGCGGAAAAAAATAGCCCATGCTCCAGGAAAATAAATCCAGCGTACCGTTCGCATTCCTCGCCGGCCTCGGCGTTGTCCTGTTGCTGCTCGGCGGCGCCTTCCTGCTGACCCGGGTCTCCCGGCCGAAGCCGTCGGGGGCCGAGGAGCGGCTGCCGATGACCGCCGCCGAACAGGCTTACGCCCGGCAGATCCGTTTTCTCGACCTGAAGATGAGCCGCGCCGCCAACTTCCTGAACCAGGAAGTCACGTTTGTGTTCGGCTCGGTGGCAAACGACGGCGCCCGCGCCATCCGCGAGATGGAAGCGACCATCGAGTTCCGCGACCCGTTCAATCAGGTCGTTCTGCGCGATACCCGGCGCCTGCTGGGCGCGCGCGCCGCGCCGCTGGCCGCCGGGCAGAGCCGTGAATTCCAGTTCAACTTCGAACACGTGCCTTCTGACTGGAACCGCCAGTATCCCGTCATCCGAGTGACCGGCCTGCTGCTCGAATAGACCGCGCCAGGTGTCGCACTGTCGTCGGACTCTTCCGAATAATTATCATCCGGGAGACCTTAACGCATTTATAATCGCTTGGCATGGGCGTGGCCACCGAAATCGAGCGCGCGCTGGCCGAGCTGGCGACTTCCGGTCGCGTGGAAGTTCACGAAAATGGCCAGTGGCTCGCCGCTCTCTCGAGCGCCCACTGTGAAGTTCGCACCCAGGGCGCTGCCACGCTGATCCACCTGTGGTCCGAGGAGTGCAACCTGGTGCGGCGCGTCCTGCGCGTCGCTGAGCATTCGCCCGGCCGCATGGTCCTCGAGGTCCAGCGATTTGGTCGCAGCAAGGCCGGCACGCTCGAATTTGTCTGCGCGGGCGCGGAGCGCCCGGCCAATCGACTGGCGCGGGAAAAGTTCTGCAGCCGGTTCCGGGAACTGCTCGCCGAACAATTCCCCGATGAGCAGATCGATTCCCTGACCACCGCCTCCGATCTGGAGCACTCCTTATCGGGCTGTTACGCCCGCGGGCTGCTGCATCGCGGCCAGCGCGCCTGGGCCGTCATGGGTGTCTCTTCGTCCGAAGAGGCGGCGACCATCGATGCCGTGCTGACCTACGCGCTGGTGTGGCTCGACTGGACGCGGGAGCACGCCCGCGGCCGAGTTGTCGCAGGACTACGGCTGTTCCTGCCCGAGGACTCGGCTCGCCTGACCATCCACCGGCTGAGCGCGCTCGACCCCTCCACGCACATCGAGCTGTTCGAGCTGCAGGAGACGCTCTGGCGCGGCCGGCTGGTGGACACTCGCGACATCGGGAATCTGGCCACCTGGCTCACGCCGCGACGCGAATCGGAATATGCCCTGGCGGAAGCGCAGAAGGACCTTGAGAAGATCCGCGCCTTGGCGCCTGAGGCCATCGGCATCGGCGTGCCGCCCGGCACTCGCGACATCGCCCTGCGGTTTCGCGGCGTTGAATTCGCCCGCTGGCACAGAGGCACCATCGCCTTTGGCCTGGGCGACCACCGCCAGGAGCTCACTCCGCAGAACTGGGAGGCCCTGGTCAGCCTGGTGCGCGAACTCGAAACCTTTCGCCATCCGCTTGCCCAGGATACCGACCACCCTCTTTATCGAACCCAGACCGAACGCTGGCTGGAGTCGCTGGTTCAGGCAGACATTGCGCGCATCGATGCGCGACTCGAGCCGCGATTCCTGTATTCCCAGGTGCCGGCCTTCGCCGCGGGCGACCGCGGCGTGATCGATCTTCTGGGGGTGACACGCGAGGGCCGACTGACCGTCGTCGAGCTGAAAGCCGCCGAGGACATCCATCTGGTGTTGCAGGCGGTGGACTACTGGCTACGCGTCCGCTGGCACCTCCAGCAGGACGACTTCCACCGCTATGGCTACTTTTCAGGGATCGAATTACAGCAGAAGCCTCCCCTGCTCTACCTGGTGGCGCCCTGCTTCCGCTTCCATCCCGCTACGGACACACTCTTGCGGTATCTCTGTCGCGATCTGGAGGTCACACGTGTTGGCCTGAACGAAAACTGGCGCCGAGGGCTGCGCGTTGTCTTGCGCCAGTAGGAGTGTTCGTAGGCGCAGCTTCACGCCGCCACCTGGCGGGAGAAACCCGCCGTTACAGGCGAGCGAGAGCGACGGCAAGCCGCCGCACTTCAGCAAAGCGGGCTAAAAAGAAGAGAAGCAGCCCTGGCATAGCCAACGCTGCTTCCCGGGGTGTGTCCTAGAAGTGGTTTTGCTAACTTGGATGCGCGGCACAGCAAAAAGTTGCTTGCCGCAGCTTCAACACACAACTCTCCTATTTATAGAGGCTTACAAACTACCCGGAAGGCGCCGGCAGGCCTAATAGAAAAGATACTTGCGCCATTTCTCGTCCTTGTGGCCGATCAGGCGCATAAGCTGCCGGGAAGTGTGCAGCGTGAACGGGCGCGGACGACGCACCAACTCCAGGCCGGCTTCCTCTGGCGTGCGATCGCCCTTGTTGTTGTTGCACTGGTAGCAGCAGGCGACCAGGTTTTCCCACGAAGAGCGCCCGCCGCGGGAGCGCGGCACGACGTGGTCCAGGGTCAGCTCCGACGCCGGGAAGGAGTCTCCGCAGAACTGGCAAGTATTGTGGTCGCGCAGGAGGATGTTCTTGCGCGAAAGCGCCCGGGTTTGCTGCGGGATGTGGCGATAGGCCAGCAGCCGGATCACCGAAGGCACGCGCAGCGCCTTCGTGGCCGAATGGACCTCAGCGTGGTTGAGCTCTTCGGCCTGGGCCACTCCCTTCAGCAGCAGGACCATAGCGCGGCGCACCGCGGTGACGTTGATCGGCTCGAACGTGGCGTTCAGCACCAGCACCGGCTCCTGCATCACCGCAGGGCGGCTAGCTGAATTCGCGGCCGGGGCGAGCGGGCGCTTTTCCGCCATCGCCGCTCCCAGCAGGGTTCTCGGGCGGAGATACATCCCGTCTTGCCTCGTCGAGCTCATCCCACCAGGTCTCCCTACGGTTCCTCCCGGGTTTCTCCGGGCCCTGCCCAGTCGGGCACCACTCTTGCGACGGTTAAACCGATCACGCTTGTTGCCCCCGCACGCCGCAAGGCCCTTGCACACGCATCGAGCGTCGCTCCGGAGGTAAACACATCATCTACCAGCAAGACCCTCAGCTTGTCAACTCGCTTGCCTTCGCGGAGCGCGTAAGCGCCACGCACGGTGCGCCAACGCTCTTGGCGCGTGAGCTTGAGCTTGTCCGGACGCGGCCGGGTGCGCACCAGCAGGTAGGAGCGAAAAGGCAGCTGAAGCCGCTTGGCCAGCGGGCGCGCAATCAATTCGGCCTGGTTGTAGCCCCGTTCGCGCAATCGGGTGGGGTGCAGCGGCACCGGAACCACCACGTCCGCAGCGAACGAGCCCGGCTCACGCATCGCCAAGTCAGCCAGCCGGGCGGCAAACCAGCCTCCCAGCGGCGTCACGGCGTGATACTTCAGCAGGGTGATGGCCCGTACCATCGGGTCGTCGTAGGGCCCGTAGCTGCGCGCGAGATCGAAGCCGTAAACGCCTCGGCGGCAAAGATGGCAGAGCGGCCGGCGAGCCGCAGCCGCCAGCGGCGAAATGAACGGCCGTCCGCAAAGCTGGCACAGCGGGCCGTAAATCGGCCGCAGCGACTCCAGACAGTCGCGACAAATGGGGATCCGGCTGGCCGTATCGAGCGTGGCCTCGCAGATGCGGCACGGCGCCGGAAAGACCAACGAGGCAAGTGCGTCGCAGGCCCCCCGCAGCACGGTTCGCATGCCCAGTTCGGGGAAGCGAAGCGGTGACACGCTGCGAGAAGGCTACACTCCCGGCGAGATTATTTAAAGGGGAAGATTCCCAGAAAACCAACAAGCTGGGAAAAGCCGCAGTCAAGAGAGAAAAGATCGCCGGAACACCATCGCCGGCTAGAGGAGCCCCTGCTCCTGCTTTTCCTGGCAGGCGAGGCAGTGCCGCGCCCAGGGCACTGCTTCCAGCCGCTTCTGCTGCATCTCCCCCTGGCAGTGGACGCACAGGCCGAAGGCGTTTTCCTTGATACGGTCGAGCGCCTCGTCAACCAGTTGCAGCGAGATGCGGTCGTGGTTGGTCTGGCCGAACAGGAACTCCTTGGTATAGGAGTTGGCCGCTTTGTCGGCCAGGTCCACGGTCGGGTCGTCGTCCGCGGCGCGGCCCTCCTCTCCGGTGCGCGCGATGTTCTTCAGCAGTTCCTCACGCCTGGCCACTAGCTTCTTGCGGTAATAGTCGAGTCTCTTCTTGTCCATTCCGAGGCCCCACAGTGGCTCACTTTGCCCGAGCCACAAATGGGCCATTGTAGGCGCACCTTCAAAGACTGTCAAGGAAGCTCAGCGGGGGGTAGTGGGCCAGTTTGCCTCACGCGGCCCTTTTCGCGTCCGTCCGAATCAATTCCACGATTTCACGGAGTTCCCACGCATGGTCGCTAACACGAGCGGCCATCGCCGGGGTCACGCGCAAAGATTGGTGTATCCGGCAGAAGTTGTAATACATGAAATAAAGCGCCAGCGCGTGCTGATGGTTCTCGACCTTCTTCGAGAATCCGTTGGTAAGCCGGGTGAAGCGTCGCATCTGCATTCTCATCGTGAGGTTCTGCCGCTCGGCGTAGCTCGTGGAAACGTGGATAGGATTTGGTCTCCCAGTAATGGAAGTTGCCACTGCTCCGATGCATTGTGCCGGGGAATAGCGCGTTTCATCTTCACGCGGGTCGGAACCATACATTTTGACCAGCATGGCGTAATCGATTTCAGAGCCGAAGGCGTTCTCGACGGCATCAAGGTAAACACGGTATCCGTCCGTGGTGAGTTGTATTCGGTTCACGAGCCTGGACGCCAAATCAGAAATGAAGTGCTGAGCGTACGCGGCGGAGCGATCGCCGACCAACCAGCACGGAACCAACTTGGTGTCGGCGCAAAGGGCCGTCCACGTCCAGACATCTCCGTAGCCGAATTTGCCACGCAGTTCTTCGGGCAGATTCTTCTCCTTCGCATAGCAGAACGACCAGATTTCGTCGCACTGGATTCTCTTGCAAGTGAGATTGCGAAGAGTTTTGTTTTGATATTCCGCGCAAGCTGTTCCGATGCTTGCCAGCAACTTTATGACGGTGTCTTTAGCCACATCCGTCATACGAACCGTGGCGCGTATCGAGTTACCCTCGACAAGAGCGGAGATCACTGTGATTTGACGTTCGACTGGGAGCTTGTTCATGGCTGGTATTATGCACAACCGCTCAAGCATTGGCAAGCATTTTTCTTATCCGCTTAAGCATGTGATAGACTCCCGGCGTCCAAGACCATCTGTTCCTCGGCCAAAGCCTGAGAGGCTTGAAGGGGTCAAGCAGGTGACGCTGGTAGCGGGATTCAAATGCAGAGATGGCTTTGTCGTCGGTGCCGACACTGAAGTAACGCATGGGCCTATCTTGTTCCAAGGACACAAGTTAGCGAATTACTACCCGGATCACACGCCGGTTTACGACCTCATTGTTGGTGGGGCCGGGAACACAGCTTACTTAACGATGGCTTCTCAAAAGATTCGGGATGCAATTGCCGCTCTAACTGAGCCCACTCTTGCAAACATTAAAGACGAAGTGCAGAAGGTCATCAGCGGCATCTACGATGAGCAGATATGTAAATTATGGGGAATAGGTGACCCCGACTGTCCTACCGTTTCACTGATTATTGGTGTAGAAGACCAAGACAAGAACATCGGGTTGCTTGTGACCGAGAACAATGCTGTCTTCGAGGTTGAAGAGTCAGCATTCATCGGTTTTGGCTCCTACCTGGCAGAACATCTATCCGAGAAACTTTGGAGTTCCACGCTGTCAACTGCGGCGACGTGTCACATAGCCCAGCAGATATTCCGAGAGGCTAAAGGCAAAGGCACCTATGTAGGCGGAAACACGGAGATCATAGCTAGGCTCGTGAAGTCGGATGCAGAACCCTTCTTCAATCTAACAGAGAAAGATTACAGATACATTTGGGGGCTTGAAGAGTTCATGTTGAGCGCGGTACGCATCGCGCTGAGCAAAGACTTAGATCCCAACGCACTAAATGAACGAATTGACCTACTGACAAAGAGATTGAAGCAATTGCGAGAAACGGCAGAACGACCACGCCAAATTGGAGGGACAACTATAAGGTTAACAGAGTTTGGCTCCGAGACTGGCAATTGGATGAAAAATACCCTAACTGAACGCTGGAAAAGGCCCAAGGAGGACTAGTGCGATTTTTTGCCCCATCGCGCTGCGGCTGCTTGCTTGGCTATCTGGTGCCGCTGTTCGGGGCTCAGTCGCTCAGCGCGGACAACTCCGCCTACCTTGCCACCCTTGCGCCCCAAGGCCACGGCATGTGGATTTTTGCGGTGCTTACGAGCTTTGGGGTGGAGTTTCTCGCCAGTAGCTTGCTCTACCACCCGGAGGGCGTTCTTCATGGGGTCTGATGTTCTTGAACGCTTAGGCATGGCCCAAGATTGGCACACACGGAGGGCCAAAGCAAGGGCCAAAAAATTCAAACTGGCCCACTACCCAGCGGGGGGTACTGTCCTAATTTCAATTTTGGGGGTGCGGAGTGACTGGCATCCCCATCAATTAGGACACTCTCGCCACCATCAGCAACACAAATTTAGAGCATCACCCCGCGCTGCGTTGACTTGCCCCCGTCTGCGCCATAGAATGCACTCCCGTTATCCGGTTCACATCGAATGATTGGCCAGGCGATTTCGCACTATCGCATCGTTGAGAAGCTCGGCGGCGGCGGGATGGGCGTCGTGTACAAGGCAGAAGACACTACACTCGGTCGCTTTGTCGCGCTGAAATTCCTGCCTCCGGAAATTTCCCGGGATAGGCTGGCGCTGGAGCGCTTTGCGCGTGAGGCACGCGCGGCAGCCGCTTTGAACCACCCCAGCATCTGCACCATCCACGAAATTGGCGTCCATGAAGGGCAGCGGTTCATTGCCATGGAGTTTCTGGAGGGGCAGACGCTGAAGCACCGGATCGATGGAGCCCCCATCAAGACCGAGGAACTGCTGGAGATCTCGGTTCAGGTGGCCGATGCCCTGGACTCAGCGCATGCAAAAGGAATCGTGCACCGAGACATCAAGCCGGCCAACATTTTTGTGACTCGACATGGCCACATCAAGATCCTGGACTTCGGCCTAGCGAAGCTCGCGGAGAAGCAAGACCGAGGGGCGGAGACCCATGGGGCCGGCTCAACGGTCACCAGTCCCGACCTGACCAGCCCGGGGACGGCCTTAGGGACCGTGGCCTACATGTCGCCGGAGCAAGCGCGAGGGGAGGAGTTAGACGCGCGAAGCGACCTGTTTTCGCTGGGGGCAGTCTTGTACGAAATGGCCACGGGGAAGCAGGCATTTTCGGGAAATACATCAGCGATTATTTTTGATTCGATTTTGCACCGGGTGCCGACCACGCCAGTGCGGCTGAACCCGAACGTACCGGGTGAGCTGGAGCGAATCATCAACAAGGCGCTGGAGAAGGACCGCAACCTGCGCTACCAGTCCGCGACCGACTTGAAGGCCGACCTCAAACGGCTGAAGCGCAATATCGATTCAGGTGGCGCCCGGGTGGCAGAAAGCAGCGATTCGCGCGCCGGGGCAAGCGGGAAGCAGGCAGAAAAGTCTGTTGCGGTTCTTTACTTCGAAAACCTCAGCGGCGTGAAAGAGGACGAATACTTTCGCGATGGCATCACCGAGGACATCATCACTGAACTTTCCAAGATCAAGGGCTTGAACATTTTTTCGCGCCCTACCGTTCTCGCTTACCGTGATAAGCAGGTGACGCCGGCGCAGATCGGCCAGCAACTCAATGCGGCCTTTGTTCTCGGGGGCAGCCTTCGCCGCGCAGGGAGTCGCCTGCGGATCAACACGCAGTTGGTTGACACCCGGACCGATTTCCCGCTGTGGTCGGAGCGTTACGACCGCGAGATGAAGGACGTCTTCGAGGTTCAGGACGAGATCGCGCGCAAGATCGCCGAGGCTTTGCGGATCACGCTCACGCCGCAGGAGCAGGCAGCGATCGCCGCCAAGCCGACCGAAGACCTTCAAGCATACGACCTTTACCTTCGCGGAAAAAGCTATGCGCGCCGTCTAACGCGCCAGGACTTGGAGTTCGCGCTTCAGATGTTCGAGAACGCGGTCACGCAGGACCCCAAGTTCGCGCTGGGCTTCGCCGCCATCGCCAACGTCTGCGCGCAAAACTACTACCACTATCTGCGCGAGACCTCGTGGATCGGCCGTGCCATGGCCGCGTCTCAACGGGCCGTTGCCCTGCAGCCGGACCAGCCCGAGGTGCTGGTCGCGCAAGCGTGGATTCTCTATGCCAGCCAACAATACGACGACGCAATCCGATGTGTTCAGCAGGCCATTCAACGAAAGCGCGATTGCGAGGGTGCCCACTACCTGATGGGTCGTGCCTTGTTTGCCTCCGGGCGGTACCAGGAGCTGGCCAACATTGCCGAAGACGCCTTGGAGGCCAGCGGCGGCGACTACAACGTCTACGTGCCGATCAGCAACGCCCTCGGTGCTCTCGGGAACGAGGAGGCGCTCCGCAATCTGCGTCTGCGCGCGATTCAGGCCTTGGAAGACCACCTGAAGCGGGTTCCCGAAGATGCCCGCGCGCGCACTCTGCTCGCTGTAAACTACGCCACCATGGGTCGCGTGGATGACGCCGTCCGCGAAGCGAACCTCGCGTTGGCCCTTCGTCCCACCGAGGCCACGGTTCTCTACAACATTGCCTGCGGCTTCTGCATGTTGAACAAGAAAACAGAGGCGTTGGAAGCACTCGCCAAATCATGGAATGCCGGCTTCAAGGACGCAGACTGGGCGCGCCGCGACCCCGAACTGGCCCTCCTACACGGGGATCCAGAGTTCGAGCGGCTTTACCCTGAGGTCAAGGCCGCCAATTGAGAATTCCGCCGGTGATCAGCATGCGCAGCTTGGCTGTTGGCAACACTTAGCCGACCCATACAACTGAACTCTCCATCGACACCGACCCGCTACAGTTTCAGCTGCAGCATCACCGCAAACCTACTTAAGGAGCCTACAAATGTAGGGGAGAGTGGCGCGCCCGGAGAGATTCGAACTCCCGACCCCTTGGTTTGAAGTCGTGCCCCGCTCTCTCTCCGCAGAGATTCCGCCCGAGAAACGCGCTTCCTGGACATTGGTAAAGGTGCCTGCCTCGTCCTTCTTTCCGGGACTGAAACTGACGCACGACCCGGCGGGGCGGGGTTGCGGCCCCTCGGAGCGGCTGATAGAATCAACTGTTTGCTCGTTGGGCAGAGGCGGCGATCTCCACTGTTCGGGATGGGCGGGCGCCTGCCTTCTCGCTCCCAAATCCTGCGGCCAATCGAACGGTGTGCCGCCCGCCGGGGAGGAGATACTTGTCCACCTACGATCTCGCCATCATCGGCAGCGGGCCCGGCGGGTATGTAACTGCTATCCGCGCCGCGCAGTGGGGCCTGAAGACTGTTGTCATCGAAAAAGACGGCTTCCTGGGCGGCACCTGCTTGCACGTGGGCTGTATCCCCACCAAGGTTCTGCTGCACCATGCAGAGATCTACGAGCACTTCAAGAACGCCGCGGAATTCGGTATCGAGGTGAAGGAGTTCAAGCTCAACTGGCCGGCCGTGCTGGCGCGCAAGGACAAGATCATCAAGAAGCACGCCAAGGGCGTCGAATTCCTCTTCCGCAAGCACAAGATTGACACGGTCCAAGGCTGGGGCCGTGTCGCCGGGCCGGGCCGTGTGGCGGTGGAAAAGGACGGCAAGACCACCGAGGTCGCAGCTAAGAACGTTCTGCTAGCCACCGGGTCGGAAGCGCGCACGCTTCCCGGCGTGGAATTCGACCGCAAGACCATCGTCAGCAATAAGGAGATCCTGAGCCTGCCGGAGATTCCCAAGTCGCTCATCATAGTGGGCGCAGGAGCAGTGGGCGTAGAGTTCGCCTCGATCTACAACTCCTTCGGCGCCGACGTGACTCTCCTGGAGATGCTGCCGCGGGTGGTGCCGATCGAAGACGAAGAGATCTCCGCCGAACTCGACAAGGCTTTCCGCAAGAAGGGCATCAAGATCTTTACTGAAGCGAAAGTCGAATCGGTGAAAAAAGACTCGAAGGGCGCCACCGTAGCGTTCAAGGACAAGGCCGGCAAAACCCAGACACTTGCGGCGGCAAAAATTCTGATCGCCGTTGGCCGCAAGCCTTGTACGGAGAACATCGGCCTCGAGAAAACCAAAGCCAAAGTCGAGCGCGGCTATGTGCACACGGGCCCGTACATGGAGACAGCCGAGCCCCGGCTTTACGCCATCGGCGACATCGTCGCCGGGATGCCGCAGCTCGCGCACGCCGCTTCGATGGAAGGCATCATTGCCGCGGGAAAGATGGCCGGCAAAGACGTGCCCGTGCTCGATCGCACCCGCATCCCCAACGCCACCTATTGCGAGCCGCAGATTGGCTCGATCGGGCTGACGGAGAAGCAGGCCCGCGATGCCGGGCTCAAGGTCAAGACGGGCAAGTTCCCCTTTCTGGCGAACAGCAAGGCATCCATTCTGGGCCAGCACGAGGGATTCATCAAAGTGGTGGCCGAGGAGCAGTACGGCGAAGTACTCGGCGTGCACATCATCGGCCCGCTGGCCACCGAAATCATCGCCGAGGGTGTTGCGGCGTTGCAACTCGAAGCTACGCTCGACGACCTGCTGTTCACCGTGCATGCGCACCCGACAGTCTGGGAGGCCATGGGCGACGCCTTTGCGTCGGTGCGCGGCCTGGCCATTAATGCGTAGTCGAGAGTCAATCGTCGAGAGTTGAGAGCCGAGAGAGAAACCGTGAAGGATTGCCTGGTTGTCGAGCTGGGGCTGACCGCCTACCGGGCGGCGTGGGAGTTGCAGCGGCGCGTCGTCCTGACGCGCAAGGCGGGCATAGTGCCGGACGTCCTGCTGCTCTGCGAGCATCCGCACGTGATCACGCTCGGCCGCAATGGCCGCAGCGAGCACCTGCGCGCTTCGGACCACTTGCTGCGCCAGATGGGTGTGGAGTTTTGCCCCAGCGACCGCGGTGGCGACATCACCTATCACGGCCCCGGCCAACTGGTTGGCTATCCCATCTTGCACTTGGCCGAGATCCGCCGCGACGTCGTGTGGTACGTCCGGCAGCTCGAAGAGGCCATGATCCGCGCCACAGCGGACCTCGGCGTCCGCGCCGGCCGCCAACCGGGTAAAACCGGCGTCTGGATCGAGCTGCCTGGGGCCGGCGAAGAAAAGCTCGCCGCCATCGGCGTGCACATCAGCCGCTGGGTGACCTCACACGGCTTCGCCTACAACGTAGCCACCGACCTGCGTTATTTCGATCTGATCGTGCCCTGCGGCATTCCCGACAAGCGGCCCACCTCGCTCGAACGCCTGCTGGGCCGCTCGGTGAACATCACGGAAGTAGCGCCGCGGATAGTCCAGCGGTTTGGCGAGGTGTTCGGGCTTGAGATGCGCCCGGCCACACGCGAAGAGCTGGAGGAGCGGCTGTGCGCCCACGAGCAGCAGCTTCCCGCCGCGTCATGACACGATGGAGCAACGGATGACATTTTCTCTCACCGGCGAGCAGCACCTCGAGCTCTACTACTATATGAAGCTCAACCGCGCGCTCGAGGAGCAACTGGTGCGCCTGTTCCGGCAGAACAAAGTGGTCGGAGGGCTCTACTCCAGTCTCGGGCAGGAGGCCACGTCGGTCGGAACAGCCTACGCGCTCGAGCCGCAGGATTGGATTGCGCCGATGATCCGCAACGTCGGCGCGCTGCTGGTGAAGGGCTATAAGCCGCGGGACATCTTGACGCAATACATGGCGCGGTACACCTCGCCGACCCTCGGCAAGGACGGCACCAGCCACTTCGGCGACCTGAAGGTGCGGCATGTTGTCTCCCCCATCTCGATGCTGGGCGACCTGATCCCCGTCATGACCGGCGTGGCCATGGCCGGCCGCTACCTGGGACAAAAAATCGTGGCTATGACATGGATCGGCGATGGCGGCACCTCCACCGGAGCGTTCCACGAGGGCATGAATTTCGCCGCCGTGCAGAAGGCTCCGTTTGTCTGCGTCATTGAGAACAACCAGTGGGCCTACTCCACGCCCGTCCGGCGACAGGTGCCGCTGCGTGATCTGGCCGACCGGGCCCGCGCCTACGGCATCCCCGGTTTCATCGTTGACGGCAACGACGTCGTCGCCGTTTACGAAACCACAAAAGAAGCGGTCGAGCGCTGCCGCGCCGGAGATGGGCCCGCCATCATCGAAGCCAAGACCATGCGCATGCGCGGCCATGCCCAACATGATCCCGCCGAATACGTCCCCAAAGAAATGTTCGAGTATTGGAAGGCCCGAGACCCGCTGGACCAATACGAGAAATTCCTGACTGAGAACAAGCTATGGGACACCAAGAGCAGGGCAAAGATTGATGCGCGCATCGGGCGCGAGCTCAAAGACGACCTCGAATACGCCGAGAATTCGCCCTTCCCGCCGCCGGAGCTCGCCGAGCAGGGCGTGTACTGCGATGGCTGCCACACCCTCGAGCCGCAATGGCAGCGGCCGGTCGAAGAGCTGAGGCCGCCGAAATCGAGCGCGCAGGCGCTCTGGCAGGTGGAAAGCTTCGGCGGGACCGAGGATACGGTCGCCCCGGCCAAGCCTGCGGCGAGAGCGACAGTCTCCGGCGACGGCGCTCGCCGCCCGGCGGCCGCGAGAAAAGCGAAACCTGCGAAACCGCCGGCGCGCCACAAGGTGAGGAGATAGCCGTGGCCGCGGTCACCTACCTCGAAGCCATCCGCCAAGCGCTGTTTGAAGAGATGGAGCGCGACCCGGCGGTCGTCCTGCTGGGGGAAGACGTTGGCGTGTACGGCGGCGCGTTCAAGGTCAGCGCCGGGCTGCTCGAGCGCTTCGGCTGGGAGCGCGTGATTGACACGCCCATCAGCGAGACCGCCATCGTCGGCGCCGCGGTGGGCATGGGGTATCTGGGTCTGCGACCCGTGGCGGAAATGCAATTCATTGACTTCATCGCCTGCTGCTTCAATCAGATCACCAATTTCGTCGCCAAGTCTCATTACCGCTGGGGCGCGCCGGTGCCCATGGTGTTGCGCGGGCCTTCCGGCGGCGGCGTCCATGGCGGGCCGTTCCATTCGGCCAATCCCGAGATGTACTTCGTGCACACGCCCGGGCTCAAAGTGGTCTATCCGGCGACGGCGTACGACGCCAAAGGGCTGCTCAAATCAGCTATCCGCGACAACAACCCCGTGCTCTTTTTTGAGCACAAGTTCCTCTACCGGCGCATCAAGGAAGAGCTCCCCGCCGAGGAGTACACTGTGCCGCTGGGCAAGGCGGTGGTGCGTCGCGAAGGGCGCGATTTGACGATTGTCAGCTATGCGGCGATGATGCATACCTCGATGGAAGCCGCCGACCTGCTCGCCAAGGAAGGCATCGAGGCGGAAGTGATTGATCTGCGCACCTTGCTCCCCCTCGACCGCGAGACGCTGCTCGCCTCGGTGAAGAAAACCAACAAGCTCCTGGTCGTTCACGAGGATACGCGCACCGGCGGCATCGCCGGCGAGATCGCCGCGCTGGTCTGCGAGGGCGCGTTTGAAGATCTCGACGGCCCGGTGATGCGGGTGACGTCTTTGGACACCCCGGTGCCTTATTCCCCGCCGCTCGAGGAGCGGTTTCTGCCCAACGTTTCAAGCGTGGCCAACGCTGCGCGCGAATTAGCGAAATATTGAACGCATGAGGTGAATCCCATGCCGGTTGAAGTCATGATGCCCCAGATGGGCGAAAGCATTTTCGAAGGCACGATCACCAAGTGGCTGAAAAAGCCCGGCGAAAAAGTGGAGCGGGACGAGCCGCTGTTTGAGATCTCCACCGACAAGGTGGACGCGGAAATCCCGGCGCCGGCGGCCGGCGTGCTCAAAGAAATCAAAGTCGGCGAAGGGCAGACCGTGCCCATCCAGACCGTCGTCGCGGTGATTGATGCCGATGGCGCCGCAGCACAAGCTCCGGCCGCCGCGCCAGCCAAGACGGAAGCTCCGAAGCCGGCCGCGGCCGCGCCCGCGAAAGCGGAAGCAGCCAAGCCAGCCGCGGCAGAACCGAAGCCTGCTGCTGCGCCCGCACCGGCAGACGCGGCTGCCCCAAAGGCGACCGTAGCCGTCGCGGCCGGCGCTCCTGGGGCTCCGCAGCGCGATGGCAAGCGCATCCACAGCTCGCCGCTGGTGCGCCGCCTGGCTCGCGAGCACAACATTGACC
>JBASRK010000132.1:0-9946 GCA_049273775.1 Candidatus Acidiferrales bacterium | reverse complement strand
GTTTGGAGTGCGGCGGGCGGCGAGGGGCAGGGAGGAAAGGAAGCATGGAGGCAAAAGAAGCAAAGTAGGCAAAGGAAGCAGAGACGCAAGAGGCAAGATCGGAAAAAGGAAAAGGCAGGGAGAAAGGGCGACCTCTGCTCCCCGGGTGTTCTGTAAGTGTGAATTCAGGGGGCTCCAAGTCCGATGAATTTGTAGGTTCGGACTTGGGCGCACGGCATACGTATATGCACGCTGGGCTGAAAGCACAACATTTCGACCCCGGAACACAGCATTTTGATTGGGACTGTTCGGCGTGATTGAAGTCGGCTTGCCAGCCAGGGGGACGTAATGTGCCCCTGTTCGTCACGGGCGAAGCTGCATGCTTTCAAATACCGACGGCGCCATCTCCTCGGCCCGCACCCTCTGCTCGCGCCCATAGCGTTTCACAATACGGGCGATACCGAGATTCAAAGCCCAAACCAATAAGTTTCCCTTGCTGATCGGTGGGTGGTTGCGGCCCAAGCGCTGTATCACCTTTCGCGCAGCATAGAACTCGAACCAGGCATCGCGGGCACACCGGTTGAGTTCATCGGCACTGATCAACTTGGGCTTGTACACGACATTCTGGAAGTTGAACTTGGTCCAATCCGCCTCGATGATACGGCCTTCAGCCTGAAACTGTTTCCATTGGGCGGTACCAGGTAAGGGTGTAAGGCGGGAGAACTGCGCGAACTCGAGCTTGGCTTCGCAGGCCAGCTTCACGGTTTCCTGCAGACACTCGACCGTGTCCGTATCAAGGCCAAACACAAACCCTCCCCAGATGACGATTTTCTTGTGGTGCAGCGCCTCGCAGGCCTCGAAGAAGCGCTCGCGCCAGTTGTCCGGTTTGCCAAGCTTTTTCAGGTTCGGAGAGGAGAAGGTCTCGAACCCAATGAACAAACCCCTGCAACCGGCCTCGACTGCTGCTTCAAGCAGTTCCTCGTCCCGGGCGATCATCACCGTTGCCTGCCCCGCCCAACGCAGGCCCTTTCCTTTCAAAGCGCGGAATAGTTCTAGGGCATGCCGTCGGTGCCCGTTGATGATGTCGTCCACGAAGAACACCCACTTGTTTTTCAGCGAGGCGGCGTCCTCGAGCACCTCTTCGGTAGGGCGAAAACGATACCCGCGCCCAGCGGTACGGCTCACAGAGCAAAACTCACAGTCGAAGGGGCATCCCCGACCGGTTTCCAGCGTGCTGGGAAACAGATAATACTGCTGCTTGAGCAGCTCGCGTCGCGGAATGCCGTAGCCCTTCATGTCGAACAGCTGCTTGGGCCGGTAACTTGGCTGGAGCTGGCCGCGCCGAAAATCCTGGATCAGTTCCGCCCAGATCGGCTCAGCCTCCCCCTGCACGACGGCGTCGGCATGGGCCCGAGCTTCGTCGGGGCAAACCGTCACGTGGACACCGCCCAAGACGACTTTCTTGCCGCGGCGCCGGAACTCATCTGCGATCCTGTAGCCTACGGGGGCCATGTTCGTCATGGCGGTGATGCCGATTAGGTCGGCGTCGGTATCAAAGTTCACCGGCTCAACGCTTTCATCCACAATCTGAACGTCCACATCGGGAGGAGTGATCGCGGCGATGATGGCGAGGTTCAAGCCGGGAAAGGCGGCACGCGATCTTACCTGCATCCAAGGGGAAAGTTTGCCTGCGAGCTTGAAAATCTGCGGGACTCGAAAGACGTTGTAGGGGTTGTTGGGACTAATAAGAAGAATCTTCACTTCGCCACCTCCGTCGGAACCAGGCCTCGTAGCCATCCACTTCTGACGACCGTGAATTTCGTTCGGGCCCAGATATTGGCTCTTCAGCGCAGCTAACGCCGTGCCGATTTGGGGCGGGCACCGCCCCGGGTGCTGAGGCGGTGACTCGGCCCTGCGACCAGTAGTGGGCTTCGAGCTTAAATCGGTCGCCCAGAATCTTCCTGCGAGAGCGCTTGTCTCCGTAGGTTCACTTTTAGTAGCGGACGGCTCCGGGAGAATTACCGAGGTTTTCCGGCAATGCGGTCCAAGCCTACGGGTTCAGGAAGGACAAGGCTATGGACTGTTGCCTATTTGCGCTGCTGACTGAGGAAATGCAGGAGTTCCTGCCCTGTTCTGGCGGCGCAGCGAATAGCAGACGAAGAGCGAGATTCAGAGTCCTCTTCGGGCAAGCTCTTTTCCGGTATGCGCTTTGGCGCTCGAGGCCCGTCATGAGGCGCAATTACTTCATCTGTGCTTCGATGGGGACTGACAATCGCAGCATCGTCGCTGGGATCATCATCGCCGAAGTTCAGATAATCAGCGATTCCCAAAGCAGCAACGCTCAGAAGGAGAAGGTTAATGGCAATATGGCAAAGCGTTCGTATCAAGGCTAAGTCTACCCTCTCTGATGTCCTGGCCTAGCGCGACGACTGCAGCGCTGCTCAACCAAAAACAACGATATCACGTTTCCGCCGCGCCAGAAACGCGTGCCAGCCTAAACGCTCTCCAGAACCGCGAGCCAAGGGAATAGGACAAAACTCTGAAATATTAGAGGGCACAATGCGGGCAATCCCCCAGCTCTTTTCCCCCGCTCGAGCACCGGCGTGTGCTGGTCCGCGTCACTGATTTCAAGAACTGAATCCAGATTTGTTATCCTAAACAACTCTCGTACAAAAGGCCTGGGATTCATGATTGTCAGTTCCCTGCGAGCATCGCAAGCCCGGTTGTGCAAATGGACCATCATCCCCAGGCCGCGGGCATCGACGGCGGCGACCTGCCCAAGGTCCAGCAACAGATGAGAGCTTCCCTGCGAAATAGCCGCTGCCTGTACAATTTGGTCGGTATTCTCGGATAATATGCGGCCTGCACATCTCAGGATCGTGGACTCTCCCCTGTTCTCAATTTCAAGGGTCAGCACGGGGCATCTCTCCCTTTTGCGCGACTCACGCAGTCCTTCAACGTCGGCACTCAAGCGGATTCCGGCAATCTTCTGAACGCGGTCGACTGTACGTGAGAATGGGCTGCGGAGTTTTGCCATCAGGCGCGCCGCCCATAAATAATGCGAACCAAGAATAGAAAGACCCAGCAAAAGCAACACCCACCCTGGCAGAACCGGAAGCAAGAGACCGGCGGTTCCTAGTGCAACAAATATCCAGCCCAACAAAAGTGTGAAATGTCGTCTCACTCATTCCGCCTACGTAATCCGAACTATCTGGTCCGAAATACCCGCCCTGATCAGTTCCTCAATAGCGCCTCCGATGGCGAACAGGCTCGAGTCGATAGCGGCGACACCGGTGCACGTCAAGATCTTCGGGCGCCCATCCCTCCATGAAGTCGCATGTTGTTTGACTCCTGCAAAGCCAATGGGATCTGTCGCAGTCGTCAGTTTCTTGTTTAGGCTAGCGTTCGGAAAGTCGAATTTCCCTCAGGAGTGAGGACTGCGGGGCTAGCAGAGTCGAGTGCAGAGCAAATCGAACAGGTCCGGACCAGCCGGTTCAGCGCCGACACACTCGGGTACCGATGCGTGCAGAACCGTCAAGCTTGAAAATTGAGCTAAACCAAATGCCAACGGCCCCACCAGCACACGATTCTGATGATGGGAGCGGAGCACGCTATCGGGGCCGTCGATATACGGATGGACGAATACGGCCAAGACTGCAACTACCACCGACAGCGCGATCGCAATTCTAGCAGATTGGTTCACGCAATTCAGTATTCCTTCGGATGTATTCCATGTCAACCGAATTTTATAAAAAAGGTAAAAGGAAAAAGGCAGAGGAGTTTAAGAGTTCGTCGAAAAGCTCCCTAGGGGGTCATACTGAGGAGCCCGCAGAATGACAACCAAAGACACTTTTTCAACAAGCTGCTAAAGGACTTTAAGAACTATTTGGTGCAGGATAGCCTGGTTCACCCTGTCGGGCTGCCATCAATCGCCGGCGCCGATATCTTTCCCACCCAACCAATTCGGGCCGGACATGCGCCGAATAGAACCCCGAAGCTGCCTACGCGGCCCACACCGAAGACTTCTTCGCCCAGACGCTCTCGGGATATTTCTGCTTGAACTGTCGCGCCGTGTCCGCAAGTGCGCTCGCATCGCCGCTGGCCTTGTACTTTGCCACCCCGGCCCAGTAAAGCGCTTGGGGCGCCGCGTCACTCTTGGGGAATTGCTGCACGATTCTCCGGAAGCGCTCCTGGGCTTCCCCCCACTGCTCATGCGCAAAGGCGCGCTGCGCCAGGCCCAATTCCAATTGCGCCAGGAATTCTTCGGCCGGAAGATAACCCTCGAATTGGTGTCTCTTGGTTCCCTCCGGGTCCAGCACGGCCATCGTCGGAGTCCACTGCGCGCCGAACCGCTTGAATGTCTCCGGCTGTTCCTTTATGTGGATCTTGACGGGTATGAAATTCTCTGAGACGTAGGCGGCAACTCGCGGATCGGGATAGACCTCGGCATCCAGCCGAGCGCATGCCCCTCACATGGGTGCCGCGTTGAAGTCCAACAATAAGGGTTTGCCCTTTGCCCGCGCCTCGCGAAGCGCCGCATCCACATCTTTCATCCACTGTATGGCCATAAAGTCCTCCTTATAGTCGTGCATCTTCAGTTCCAGCCTGAGATCGGAGCTCGATCACTGGGGACGACCCGGCTAGGCCTGCTGCAGGATCGCTTCAGCGTCGATGGTGATATCCACCATGTCGCCCACAACCACACCGCCTTTATCCAGCAGGGAGTTCCAACTGACGCCGAAATCCTGGCGATTGATTGTTGTCTCGGCAAGAAATCCCGCGCGAGTCCTGGGTCCCTTATCGACACCATCTTCCCACCACGGAGTATTCCATTGCCCCAGATAACGAACCTTCAAAAAGACTTCGCGGGAAACACCCCGGATGGTTAATTGGCCGGCCAGGAGAAAATCGTGGTCGCCCACGATTTCAACCTTGTTACCGGTGAAGGTTATCTCTGGATAGTGCTCCACGTCGAGAAAGTCAGCGCTCCGCAGGTGCGCGTCGCGGTCCGGTTCTCCCGTCCAAATCGACTTGGCGTCAATCCGAACTTCTACCCGGGAATTACGCGGGCTTTCGGGGTCAAATACGAGCTTGCCATGTATGTTCTTAAAGCTCCCGCGAACGTACGTGACCATCATGTGGCGAGCGCAGAACTCCGCCGCCGTATGTCCGGGCTCGAAAAACCATTCGGCCATGGTTCAACCTCTTCGAAGATTTGGGTGCGGAGTGGGGTGCCCCGGCACTTTAGCAGCGTTGCTGGGTTGACGCCAGCAGGAATACATGAAATCCCGTGATAAGGCCGGCGCGGGGCATCGCTCGGTATGGTCTCGTTGCTGCTGAATCTCCCTCGAGCGAAGCCATGTCCATGGGAACTTTATCCCCATCGGCCTACTTTCCCATGGAAAATTTGGGATTTAGAAGCGTTCCGCCAACCCGGAAAGGGAATGACAATAGGCCGTCTCTTACCGTGGCTCCGGACAGGCGGGCCGCCATCCTGGTGAAGAAGCCCTCCGGGGTGAGAATTTTTGCCACGCCGTGATAGTCGAGGCTGTCGGAGCCCCTCAGGGTAAGCGTTCCCGAGCCTTGCACATCAACTCCGTAGCCGATGAAGTTGATTTCGCTGCTCGAGATGCGCAGATTGGCCAGCCGCAGGTCGGCGGAGATGAAGGAAAACGCAGAGGGTTCCTGGGCGGCGGGACCCAGATCGTTGAAGTGCAACAGCTTCATCACGTTTTCGTTGAGCTTGAGACTCGGCGCCTTACCATTGCGCACGGTCACGCGCCCGGTCCCGTGTATTCCCGCCAGCGGGTCGTTCGAGTGCTCGACTTCCCCGGCAAGCTTCAGGTCTCCTTCCATCCTTCCCGTCATCTTCCCGCGACCCTCGCGAAACGCGGCGAGAAGGTGGGCCATGTCAATACCGCTCATTCGCGCATCCGAGCTGAAGCGAGGGTTGCGTCCCGCCAAATTGAAGGAGAGATCGCCGGCGGCACTGCCGCCGTAGGCTTCCGCTTTGATTTCCGTGAAGAATACCTCCTTGGTCTGCAGCCGGACCTTGGAACTTACGTTCTTCGCCTCGATCCGGCCGAAGCGCAGAAAACCGGCGTTCCAGGAGCCCTGGGCGGCGATGGAGGACGAAGAAGGATGGGTGAAGGCGCTGAGGTCCACCTGCTCCAATACGCTGGAAACGTTGTTGGCTTCGAAAAAGATAGGACCAGGCGCGTCGGAAGGCAGAAGATTTGAAGCGATCAATTGCCCCCCTTTAATTTCTATCCTCCCAATCACCCCAAGAGGGAAGCCCTGCCAGCTCTGATTCGACCCGGGATTCTCAAAATTCCACGGGCCGTCAGGGTCCGAAACCAGATTGATGAGCGGGTCCTGCAGCACCAGCAACTTGATGATGATCTGCCGGCGTAACAGCGCGCGGGCGTCCAGTTTGGCATCAATTCGCCCCACCTTAAGGAAATAATCGGAAGGAAATTCCGCGGGGTTCTTCATGCCGAAGTTGTCCACTCGAATCGCTACATGAGGATAGAAGGTGAGGCCCAGGCGCCCGATTTCGACCGGCTTTCCGGTCTTCGCTTGAAGATAGGAGATCACCCTCGGCCGGTAGCGATCCAGGTTGAGCAGGACGGGTACGAGGAAAACCACCACGAGCAACAGAGCGGCGATGATGACCAGGATGAGTTGGGTCCTGCGGCGAATGGCCATGGCAAGCTCGGGACTGCATCCGGGCTTTGCGTTACTGCACTCCCGGGGTTGCGATTATACGCCAGTCGGCATTTGCAAACGGGGGGCAACACATGATAAAATCCGCAAACAAAGGCAAGGAAATGTGCCACTTCCTCACCATTATCCTGGTGTTGCTCTCGAGTCTCTCCATGTCAGATGCCCGCGTCATAGACAACCATTCGGCGCGCTTCGATGGTCTACTGGTCAAGGCGACCGCGGTCGAGAGTGACGAATTGATGCCGCATAAAGGACACTGGCATTTTGTGGCCGTGTATGTCTCGATCAACAACCTTGGTAAGCTTCCGGCCTGCGCCCCGTTTACCGCCGAGCTGAAAACGGCCCAAGGCTCGGGTTTCTGGCAGATAAAGACGTTTATCGGCCCACCAAGATCCTTTCCTCGTGAGCCACGCGTGGGGGAGATGCTGCCCGGCGAACAAACTAACGGAGGCTACGTCTTCAAGGTGGAGGACGGAGTGGAACTATCGGAGCTTTCCCTGTGGATTCCGCGGCTTGGCACACGCCGTGGCTTAGGTAAAGAGTGTTGGCTCGGGACCTCTCCACAAGAGATTAGGCTCGATGTACGTGGATTGCCCGCGCCGAGCGGCCCGCAGAATGAAGGCAGGTATATTGCTGGGGCCCGAGCCCGAAGAACTGACGAACAACTCGGACCACCCACGGACGCCGACAAGCATCTCCCCATTGGGACGGGTGTGATGTAGGTCGGCTAAGCGCCGAAATCCGTAAAAAACTGTGCTTCAACATGCGCCCCGACCGACTCTGCAGCCGAAGTGGGCTTGCCTCCGAAATCGAAAGCGGGACCTGGCTCTTGGACTCCAAGAGTTGGAGCCGCTGCTGCGGCATGCCATAATCGTGTGTTCCCCGGATCCGCCCATGAACGTCGTACTCATTTCTACTTACGAGCTCGGCCGGCAGCCATTCGGGCTGGCGTCACCGGCGGCCTGGCTGCGGCAGCGCGGCGCCAATGTCACCTGCATGGACCTGTCCCGCGAAGCTCTGCGGGATGCGCCGGTCCGAGAGGCCGACCTGGTGGCCTTTTACGTCCCCATGCACACGGCGACGCGGCTGGCGACGCAGCTCATTGAGCCGGTCCGCCGGCTCAACCCGCGTGCGCATCTGTGCTTCTACGGGCTCTATGCTCCGGCAAACGAGACTTACTTTCGTCGCTTGGGCGCGGATACCATCCTGGGCGGCGAATTCGAAGAAGGGCTGGCGCATCTGGTCGAGCGGCTGCGGTGTGTGGCGAACCCCGCAGAGCCTGAGAGCATCACCGACATGAAACCATTTGTCGGGGCGACCTCCCGAAGTCGCCCCGCGGGCGGGAATGGGGGCGCGCCCGTACAATCGGAGCCTGTCGTTTCGCTTGCTCGGCAGCAGTTCATCGTGCCCGACCGCCGCGGCCTGGTCCCACTCCGGCAGTATGCCCACCTGGTGTTACCCGGCGGCGAGCACCGCACGGTCGGTTACGTCGAGGCCAGCCGCGGGTGCAAGCACCTCTGCCGCCACTGCCCGATTGTGCCGGTCTATAACGGCGCGTTCCGCGTCGTGCAGCGCGAGGTGGTGCTGGCGGACGTCCGCCAGCAGGTTGCCGCCGGGGCACAGCACATCACCTTCGGCGACCCTGACTTTTTCAACGGCGTCGGCCACGCGCTGGCGATTGTCGAGGCGTTGCATCGCGAGCAGCCCCAGCTCACCTACGACGTCACCATCAAGATCGAGCATCTGCTCCAACACGCTCGGCACATCCGCAGGTTGCGCGACACCGGCTGCCTGTTCGTCACCAGCGCGGTCGAGTCAGTGGACGACGCGGTGCTCGAGCGGCTCGACAAGGGCCACACCCGCGCCGATTTCCTGGCGGTGGTGGAGCTTTTCCGCGACGCGGAGCTGGTGTTGCAGCCGACGTTTGTGCCATTTACGCCGTGGACCACGCTCGAAGGTTACGGCGAGCTGCTCGAAGTGCTCCGCGAGCACGACCTGATCGAAAACGTCCCACCCATCCAACTGGGCATTCGCCTGTTGATTCCCGCGGGCTCGCGCCTGCTGGAGCTCGGCGAGGTGCGCGAGCTGGTCGCGCCGTTTGACGAGGCTGCCCTGTTCTATCCCTGGCGGCATCCCGACCCGCGAGTGGATGCCCTGTGCGAGGAGGTGCAGGAGCTGGTGCGCGCCGGGGACAAGCTCAACCGTTCGCGGGCGCAGACGTTTGCGCGTATCTGGTGGGCGTCCGCCGCGGCGGATACTTCCGCGCGCGCACAGCGGCCCGAGCCCATTCTGGTGTCACGCGCCGCCATCCCCTACTTGAACGAGCCCTGGTACTGTTGAGCCGAGCCGACGCGGGACCAGTTGGTCCCCATCGCCAAAGCCAAAGAGGCGCTCGCCCAGGCCGAAGCCTTTGTATAGGCGGAGGCATTGCGGGGGTGGCATGCTGAGCCCTCGACCCTCTCGGGGGCAAAGCCTCCCGGCCACGCAAGGATTCTTCGTCCGCCTTCAGCGGACCCAGAATGGCACTCCATGGTGACAGCGCTCCCAAAGACGGCGTGCCGCAGTCTATGAACACGAGCGAAAGCTCCTGGCCCAAGCGCCTGCTGATCCTCTCGAGCAAGCTGGGCTACCAGACGCGCAGCTTCGCCGAGGCGGCGCAGAGGCTCGGCATCCAGGTCTTCTTCGGCAGCGACCGCTGCCACCAGCTCGACGACCCTTGGGCCGACGGCGCCCTGGCCCTGCATTTCGAGCAGCCCGAGCAAGCGGCTGCAAGTATTGTGGCGCAGGCGCGAGCGAAGCTGTCGGACGCCATCCTGGCGCTGGGCGACCGGCCGACGACAACCGCAGCCTACGCCGCCCGCGCACTTGGCATCCGCTATAACTCGCCTGAATCGGTCGAGATCTGCCGGAGCAAGCTTCGCCAGCGGGAAGTCCTGCGCGCCGCGGGGCTGCCCGTGCCGGAATTTTTCTCTTTCAGTCTCGCCGAGTCGGTAGATGCGGTCGTGCCACGAGTCAAATTTCCCTGCGTGGTCAAGCCGCTCTCGCTCGCCGCGAGCCAGGGAGTCATCCGAGCGAACGATGCCGGAGAGTTCGCCGCCGGAGTTGCGCGCATCCGTGCACTGCTCCAGTCACCTGAGATCCAGGTGACGCGGGAGCCGGGGCTCGATCACCTGCTGGTCGAGCGGTATATCCCGGGCACAGAAGTTGCGCTCGAAGGGCTGCTCGACCGCGGTCGGCTGTG
>JBASRK010000030.1:0-1747 GCA_049273775.1 Candidatus Acidiferrales bacterium | reverse complement strand
TTCTTACCTGGTAAAAATCGCATTCACCGGCCACACGTACACGGTTTATGGCTATAAGGCCAAACAGGTGCGCGACAACCTTCACAGCTATGATGTGATCCAAGCCGTCGAGGCTTTCGCCGCGAATCCGCGGCCCGGCGAGGTTTACAATATGGGCGGTGGGCGCGGCAACAGTGTGTCCATCTTGGAGGCCTTTGCGCGGATTGCGGAGATGACGGGCCGCAAGGTGCAGTGGGTCTATCAAGAAAGTGCCCGAAAAGGGGACCACATCTGCTACATCTCCGATCTGCGAAAATTCCAAGCGCATTATCCAGCCTGGAATATCACACGAAACCTGAACACGATTCTGGAAGAAATTATCGAATCGGAAAAACAGAAGCAGCCGGTTTCGGTCGGGTGAAACTGCAGAGGGAAAGATAATGGATCGCCGGCTGGCCCAACCAATGCGGCACGATTGGGACGAAAGGGCCAAGGAAAACGCCTTCTATTACATTGCCACTTCACTCGAGACACTCGATGAGAAGCCCTTCTTTAAATCCGCCGAACGAGAGTACCAACAGCTGGGGGAGCCCGTCTTGAGAGAATGCGGCTTTGATCCGACCGGAAAGACAATCCTGGAAGTGGGCTTCGGTGCGGGACGGATGACGAGCCAATCTACAGCTTCCCTGCTGGGCTTCGACGCGAAACTGGCGGGGAGAAGCTGGCGCGGACCCGCGCTCGACGCCTCCGAGGTGTCACAGACAATTAGCGCCGCGGGGGCTTCGATAGTCCACATGAAAGACGAAGGAACTTCGTCCGCCTGGGCTTGGGGAACAAGACTGTAGCTGTGACTCTACTTCATATTGATCGGTAAAGTATGCTGACTATTTTCGCGACGCCGAAACCGTTTCACAGTCACAACGGAATCATTCAGCGCAACGCCCTTAAGAGCTGGACCTTGCTGGACCCGGACTGTGAGGTGATTCTCTTCGGGGATGAGGAAGGCGCTGCCGAAATGGCGCGCGAGTTCAATATCCGCAACGAGCGCGAGGTGCGGCGCACCGAAGCCGGCACGAAGTATCTGAACTTTCTGTTCGAACGCGCGCAGCAAATCGCTTCACACAAAGTTCTCTGCTACGTCAATTGCGACATCATGTTGATGAGCAGCTTCTGGCGCGCCATGCAGCAGGTGGTCGCGCTCGGCCGACCATTCTTGATGGTGGGCTGCCGGTGGGACATCGACATCACGGAACCTTGGGATTTCACGCGGCCAGACTGGGAACAGCGATTGCAGGCGTCTGTTTCGCAACGCGGATCCAAAAAATCCTCCTGGTGGATTGACTATTTTGTCTTCTCCCGTGGACTCTACCGCGAGATACCCCCACTGGTGATCGGGCGGAATTACTGGGATCACTGGCTTGTGTGGAAGGCTCGCGCTATGCAGGTTCCGGTCGTGGATGCAACGTCGATGGTCACCGCCGTCCACCAGAACCACGATTATTCCTACCTGCCACGCGGTTCGGCCGGGACGAGCAAAGACGAACAGGCATTGCGCAATTACGATCTTGTCGGGCGTGGCCGGCAGATGTGCACTATGGACTTTGCCACGCTTCGGCTGACCCCGTCTGGGCTTCGAAAAAACTGGTTTCTTCCGTTTGCGCCTGCCAAACAAACGATCGTGCCGGCATGGTATCGCTGCTGGTTCGCGGCGCTGGGTTTCACGCGGCCGATTCGTCATCGGCTCGGGCTGCGCCAGAGAACTGTGACC
>JBASRK010000023.1:0-40225 GCA_049273775.1 Candidatus Acidiferrales bacterium | reverse complement strand
GCAAAATGCATGAAATCCCGAAACCAACTGACACCAGAACTGACACCACTTTGCCTCATGAAGCGCTCATTCCTAGCCTGCCAACGAACACCCTCGGACTGTGAGCCCAAAAGGGTGCCTCAACCTTTTGACACAGCCTAGCTGGCCAAATCTCAGAGCGGTCAGGACAATCAAACTGCCAGAACCTTAGCAGGGGAACAAGGTGCTTTCGGCGCCCAGCACGCTCTAGCGCCGATATCAATGGTTTGGAAGGAAATGATTACGGAGTGTCCTGGCTGCTCAGTCGCAAAAAGCCACGTCACCGATGGTGCCAAGCTCGGCCAAACGGCTTGATTCCCAACCACCGTCTTATTCGGCCGAGCCTAACAACGGCCCGGCTGTGAGTTAACCTACGGCGCGCAGGCACTGGACGGAGTGGTTGCTGTAACCACCGAAGCAAAGATGATGTGACTCTATGCCAAAAATGAAAACTGAGCATGAACCTGCATCCTTCTTGCCCCCGGGACCACCAGTACAACCACTGACGAAAGAAGAGGATCGGTATCCAGCAGGGACTGCTTCCAACTCGCTCCGTGGAACCGATCGTCGCTATCTCCTCCTGCGTTGTTACTGGCGTAGCAGCTTCCCTGTTTGGGCAGAATAACGGATTCCCGTTACAAACGAGAGCTGAAGCGTCGTGTATCGAAGCGTCTGGTTGTTCCATTGACTCAGCCTCTGCAGGCGGAATGGTCGGCACCTTAGCGGGAAACGCTTGTATGGCAATCGTTAATGTCGTGCTCGTGGCGTCGTCGAAATGTGATGGCGCGGCGAGCGTTTTGACAACGTCGTCGAGCTGAAACTCGCGCGCGACTTCTTCAATGATTTGGAACGGCACCGGCTGGATCCCGTCCACGTAGGCGCTGATGAGTGCATGCTCGCAGAGGAGATTGATAACACGCGGGATTCCGTGTGAACAAGAGTGAACGGCATTCACTGCCCCAGAGGCAAAGACCAGCTCGCTTTTGGTGCCGGCGACCCGCAGCCGGTGTTGAATGTAACCGTAAGTTTCCTCCAGGGTGAGCGGCGCGATCTTGGAGCGGAGCGCGATCCGTTCCCTCAGCTGGCGCAAATCAGGTCGGCTGAGTTTCTCTTCGAGTTCCGGCTGACCCACAAGCACTATCTGCAGCAACTTTTCGCGAGAGGTCTCCAGATTTAACAACAGCCGAATTTCCTCTAATACATGGAACGGCAGGCCTTGCGCTTCGTCCACTATCAAAACCGGGGTCGCGCCGGTGCGCTGGTGTGTGCGCAGCCACTGGTTGAGCGACATCAGCATGCTGCCCTTTAGCTTCGAGTCGCGCGTAATTCCGAAATCGGCCAGGATGAAATCTAATAGGTCGCTGCTGTCCAAATGCGAGTTGAAGATGAACGCTGTTGGCGTTTGCTGCTGACGCAGCCCGTTGAGCAAGCAATTGATCAACGTTGTCTTTCCCGTCCCGACTTCGCCCGTAAGCACAATGAAACCTTTGCGGGTTTGGACACCGTAGGTGAGCGCCTCTAGCGCCTCCTGAATCGGGCGAGTCAGAAACAGGTACCGAGGATCCGGGTTAACGTTGAAAGGATTCTCGCGCAGTCCGAAGAAGTTGAAGAACCTCCCATATATGTCATCCTTTGACTGGCTGCGTCCAATATCAGGAACTAACTTTTCCGAAGGGTGGGTTATCGATTGCATTTTCATGTTCCAGTGCTCGATTCGCTTGGGTTTGTTTGCCAACCCAGCTGCAGGCTCACAAGATGTTCTTCGGGAACAGATCCGGGGGACGGCGGGCTACCACACTGGCCCCGAAACTAGCGCTGTATAAACCGCGTGTCAAGTAAGAAAAAACGGGAAACTCAACGGGGCCAGGGGGTCTATTGTTTCAGTAGGTCGCGGACTTCCGACGCACGTCAAAAGGAAAGGCTTCTGACAGCGTTCGGGGTATGGTCGTCCTACAAGCTCGGGCGGGCAGGTTAAACGCGGTCGCAAGGGGTGCAGTTTAGATGAGGGCGAGTTCGGAGTCGGGGTCGCTTCCGTTCAGTCGAATGATGCAGTGGTAAGGGATTTTCAGATGGAAGGTTTTCGCATAATTGGGTCGGCTTAAGCGTTGTTCGACAAAGATGCATTTCCCCGAATCCGCGACCAGGGTGCCCGCGGTCAGCAGATGAATGAGGCCCAAGCGATACACGACTTCGACGCGCCTGCCGAGCAGAGACGAGTAACGAGCCAAATCGACCCTCCCATCTCATCTCCCGCCAGGTGGCTCTCGACTCAGAGTCCATACGAGGAGCAAGAAGCAGTCCGAAGACTAAGTTCTTGTCTTTCAGGCGCTTGACTAGTTCGGCCGAACAGCGAGCAGCCCGGCACGTTACAAAGAGTAACGGGTTGGAGCAAACGCCCAGGCCCGAGTCTTGGGACTGAATGAGAGATCATTCCAGTCTTGCCTGACCAGCGGAAAATTCAAGGCCAAGATCGAAGCAGATTTGCAAGACGGAAGCAGGGTGGGCGTTAGCGGGACCCCTGGATTCTTTATCAACGGCGTCTTCCTAAACGGTGCCCAGCCACAAGCGGAGTTCGAGAGAATCATCGACAACGCGCTGGCCATTCTCGGCAATCCACGTTCAACTCAGTGATGCGACGCTCAGGCCCTTTCTGATGGCGCACGAACCCAAGATCTGCGCGGGGAGATTGCCTCTCCTGCAGTCCCATGCACTTTCAGCACACCCTGATGTGGCCAGGGGGTGCGGGTGGCCGACACTTTCCACTACAGTACTGAGCGGAGATGCGGGCGCCCCCTCGGGACCGGCCCCGATCGAGCCCATCTGGATGCACAAACCACGCTTTAGCAGTGTCTTGTCCCGAGCGGTGTTGAAGTCTGCCAACAACAAGTTTCCACGCCGTGTCATCACGGCACGGTTTTAGCCGTGCTGCTAAGCGCGCCGCCAGAAAGATGTCGTTTCGGCGCACCATTTTATCCGTGACAACTCCCGATTGGACAAAGTCTTACCCGTGAAAAGTACGGGGGAGTTTCGCCACACTCGCTCCGACCGTTATTTTGCCGCTGGCAACCTTTGTATCTGTATATCCCTGAGCTGTTGAGCGGGCTGTGAATCAAGTATCTTCCTGATTTGCGCCGCGGGAATGATAAAGCTGATTCCTGTATTGAGCTCATTGCCGCCCACAATCGTTGCGGTGTCCACGGTCGAACCCCCGCTGCACGACCGCGTGCACGCTCTGGGTATATACCAATGGTCCGTTCGTCATCCACTACGTGGACGAAGAGGGCAAGGAAATTTCGCCCGCCGAGGCGTTGAAAGCTGCAAGACCTCTTCGAGTTCGTCCCAACAAACAATGACAAGCTACTTCCGCCAAATGTTCACGCCGACCGTAGCTTGGTGGATTCCTCGCCTGGCCAGCCGTCACATCGACGTGCTTTGGGTGCTGTCAAGCGTTGCCAGAACACTTCCCTTTCCGGAATGCGGCCGAGCGCACCCAAAGCGCCTGCGAGATTATTCTTTTTATGGAAGGATGCGACTGCAGAAGATCGTCAAGCGAACGCCTTCTTCAATAGGGAGATCTGACCGGCGTGGTAAAGGTCGTGCTGGATGATACCGTGCAGCATGACATATACGGTGTAATCTTTACCGGGCACGCTTTCACCTAATCGCTCGTCGGTCACCTGAGTAATCGCTTGCCGCATTTGTAGGTGGCCCTGCTCGAGCTCTTCGAGCGTCTTCCTCCAAGCTGTCTCAGTCACATCGCTCACCGGGGGCCAGTCCTGCTCGGGCGCAAGATCGGTGATACTCTCTCCCAACAGCCGTCTTCGCACGACGGACTCCCAGGCACCAATGTGCAGTACGATTTCCCAGATGGTATGTGCCCCAGGGATCGGCCGTTTTGCGGCTTGCCCGCGTGTCGTACTTGCCAAAAGCTCATGCACCGAAGGCCCGTGCCAAGCCTCTCCTTCAAAGGCCCTTCTTAGCTGTTGCGCAATCCTTTCGACTTCGCCCATCGTTCCCTCCGATTCGTGACATAAGACGAGACTGGGTGCCTAGGCCGCCATGGTCAATGGTACTGCACATGCGAAGCGAAACTCTGAGGACCCGGATGCAGCAGCTTCTGAAACTAGGCGCGCCGAAATGGCTGCCTTTCGTTCCCAATCCGTTTTGCGCCCGAGAACTCGTAGGCTGCGGAAACTGAGAAACCGCAAGACGGCGAAAGCTATGAGGTGAACCCCTCCTCCCGGGCCCCGGGAAAGCAACACTCCAGCCTGAACTATTTCCTTTCGAACGAACGGGAAAAACTTGGGTCCGTTTTGGGTCCATTAAGCTAAGTGCCGAATACCGTACAAAACCAAGTAATAAAATACAGGACTGAGTAAGAAGAATCATCAACATAGCGTTTTGGCGCTGGTCTCCGGAACCAGAGGTCAAACAAGTAACTCTCTCGCACATGGTCCCACCTGTAGTATTCGCTTCGGTCCGGGGCAGTGCTAGGCTGCAATCGGGCTCTCAGGGCGGACGCCGTGGCTGACTTCGCATCTAGCAAGGCATCCAACCCGGTGACGGGCAGTGGCGCGCGGCGCAGTACACGCATTGCGCACGCTATGCCCCTGACCGTTTCCGGTGTGGATAAGGTCGGAAAGGCATTTTTGGAGCGGACCCACGCCGTGTCTTTGAACTGCCACGGGTGTCGCTTCCCATCCCGATATGACTACCGGCCGGGCTCGTGGGTAACCCTGGAGGTCCCGAACCAGCAGATCAATGGCAAAGCGCGCCCTGCGCGCGCGCAGGTCCGATTCATCCGCCTGCCCGGCAGTCCCCAAGAGCTCTACCAAGTGGGCGTAGAACTGGAGACCCCGGCCAACGTCTGGGGCATCACGGCACCCCCTGAGGACTGGCTTCGGTTTCCGGGCTCGGTTGCCGCTGCGGCACAGCCTGCCATAGCTGTCGCACCTGCGCCCGAGCCCCCAATGATTCCGCCCTCCCCAGAGAAGATCCACATTCTGCCAACCCCCAGCAAGGTGGAGGCATCGGAAACAACGTCGCCTGGGACCGTCTCGCCTGCGGCGCCAGCATCTATCTCGTCGGCCGATCCCACCAAGCCGACGCGCATCGTGGTCTCGGGTGAACAACTGTTGCGCGCTCTGGAGGGAAAGCTACAACAGGTGGCCGAGAAGGCTGTGACATCGGCCGTGACCAAGGCTGTGCAGGCCATCGTGAATGCCAGCCAGGCGAGCATCCACCAGATTGAAGAGCGCTGGGTCCAGCACCGCGAAAAGTTGGTGGCTTCCGCGCGCGAAGAGCTTCTTGGCCGGCTCCAGGCAGAACTCGCCCACGCCGGCGAGCATTTGCGGAAACAACTCGAGGTCTCTTTGGCCCAGGCTCAAGAGACCGCGCAGCGTCTGGAGAAGAGCGCGACCCAGGTCCAACCCGCTTTGGCTGGGGCGCAGGAGTTCTTGCAAGAGGTGGCGCGCGAGCAGCAAAACCAGTTTGCCGCGCGGTTGCGGGAGACCGCTGATCGGGCGGCAGCCGAGTTCAGTGACGAGACCGTGCGGCTCTCGGACCGTCAGCTTGCGCGCCTGGGCGAAAAGGCGCAGGCGGCCACCGGTGGGGCCACGGCACAACTGGAGGCGCGGGCCTCTGAAGCGCGCTCGCAACTCGAAACCGCGGCCGGCACGGCGCTGGCCGAATTCCACCAGAAGGTGTCCCTCGAAATCGAGCTGGCCGTCACTGAGGCGCGCAAGTGCGTCGAATCCTCGCTGGCGTCATTCGCCGCTGAGAAGCGCGCGGACTGGGAGGCACGCCAACGCGCCTGGGAGGACGAGTTGGCGGGTGCGAGCAAGCAAGAGATCGAGCAGTTTCGCCAGCACTTACAGACCATTTTGAACTCCTGGGCGGCCGCTGCGGTCTCGGCCCTCAACGAGCAGTCTAAGACCTTACTCGATTCGCTAGCCAAGAGAACCGCGCAACAATTGCGGGAACCGAGTCGCGGGCGCTGACACCCCCGGACCTGCTCGGCAAGAGACTTACGGGTGGTGCTGGGGGGGCTGGATCACGCCACGCGCGCCATTGAGTTCACGCTTTCCATAACCAGGCGGTACGCTCACCTCTCCGCGGCGCAGCTCCATGCTGCTGTGGCTCGGCTTTCAACTGACACCAGAACTGACACCGACGCTATCGAGGACGGGGCGGAGAAGGTTGCGTACCTCCACTAGACCTCGTAATATGACGGAGCTTCGAGCAGACGGAGGCGAAAAGGGTCCGGTGACCTTCCCGGCCTTCAAAGCCGGCGATCCGGCCCTTCGCGGGTCGGATGGTGGGTTCGACTCCCACACGCTTCCGCCAAAGTCCTGTTGAGTCTGCTATATAGCAGGTGATGTCCATGCCCTTTCGCCGCCGTCCAAGGCGGCAAGAGGAACACCATCGCCATGAACATCAGCAGTAAAGGCAAGTGGCCGGCAAATGTTCTTTCCAATTTCGCGGCTATGCCGTTTGTGGTCGATGGAGTGCAATGCAGAAGCACGTTTGCTCACTCGTGGGGGAAGCCGCTAAGTTTGCGGGTAGTCGTGCGTGAGCGTCGTGTCCCGCGTGGCCAGCAGCGCCCGTTTGGCGCGATCGCTTTGGATGAATTTAGCTCGAAGCACACGCTCGATCAAACCGAAGTGTTCTTCCGAACGCTGCCGGCAGCCGTGTTCATTCGGATTCTCTACAGTGTCCGGGCGGAACTTCAGGCAGAAACCCCACGCGATGGAGTGATTCGGAGCCGGTCAAACAGTTAGGCCACGGGCGAAGAGCAGAGGTGGGCAATAAGCAAGATAGGGTCGTCGGCCTTCAAGTACGAGACTCTGCGGCACGGACGGCGGCCCGGCGCATCGCCCGGGTTCCTACCATCGGCATGGAGTAGCCTGGGTCTTCAGAACCAAGGATTAGATTGGCCAAGAAGAAATCCAAGAAGAAGTACAGCGTGGGGAAGGAAGCGCGGCGCCGCGCCCGCGAACGGGCCGGGCTGCCCCCCACTGAGCGCGTCATCCCCGATAAGCGTCGGAAGCCTCCCAAACATAAGAAGCAGGTGATCGAGCAGGAGCTTTACTGAGCCGCTGCGCAGGTTCCGCCGGAACCTAATTCTTCGACCCTCAACCCGGCTTGTAGTCCGGCACCACTTCATCGGGACGAAACACCAACGCGGGAGCGCGCCCCAGGTGCTTTCCCAGCTCGGAGGAGATCTGCTCCAGATCAGCCTTCGAGAACCCAACGCTGCTCACTCGCACAGTGCCGTCCGGCGCGATCAGGAAGACGGTGGGAACGTTCGTCAGGCCATACTGGTTCGAGACCGGAAAGCCGTCGTCGTCAATCAGGGCCGGAAACGTGATGCCGTACTCGTTCCAGAATTCTTTGGTATCGCGTGCATCGTCCTGCGAGATGCCCACAAAGGTGACCCGCTCCCCTCCATAGGACTTGTAGAGCCGCTCGAGGAAGGGAAAGGCGAACTGGCAGACGGGACAACTAATCTTGAAGAAGGCGGCGACCACCGGGCCCTTTTTTAGCGCATCGCCGAGCGAAAACGGCTGACCACTGGTGCCGTTCAGGGCGAAGTTTGGAGCGTGATGGTCGGCCAGGACCTTGGTCATGGACCTCCTTCCTAGAACCCGCTGCAACAGCCGCGGCAACCCACCCTTAGATGTTAGCGCAAGTGTCGCAGATGACCAAACGCGCGACCTCGCCAGGGGAGATTCTCACGCTGGGCCTGCCGACCGTGGCGAACCCGCCCCGGCAAGCTCGTCGTGGCGGGTGAGGCATCTCAATGTTGAAATTCCTCGCTACGTCCGCCGCGGTGGACTCCGCTCAGAATGACGGGCTGGGCGAAAACGCGGAATTACGAGCGGGTGATTTTTTTCTGCGCTTCGTTGGCTGCAATCAGCAGCGGATCCCAGACCGGCGCAAACGGCGGGGCATAGCTCAAGTCGAGGTGCAACATCTCCGGCACGCGCATCCGGGCGTGTAGAGCCATCGCGGCTACGTCAATTCGTTTGGCAATACCCTCTTCGCCGGCCATCTGGCAGCCCAGCAACCGGCCGGTCGCCCGGTCCCACACCAGTTTGACCAGGATGGGTTTGCCGGCGAAGTATTTAGCGCGGGAGGTGGAAGTGATCGTCACGGCGTCCGGCTGAAACCCGCTCGCCCGGGCGTGCTCGATGCTGAGCCCGGTCTTCGCCACCGCCAGCTCGAACACCTGCGTCACCAGCGTTCCCACCACGCCCTCAAATCGTGCATGGCCGCCGGCGGCATTTTCGCCCGCCACACGCCCTTGCTTGTTCGCAGTCGTACCGAGCGGCAGATAAGCGGGCTGCCCGGTCACCAGATGCTGCACTTCAGCGCAATCGCCTGCGGCATAAATGCTGTTCACGCTGGTGAGCATGCGTTCGTCCACGGCAATCGCAGCGGTGCGGCCGATGCGGACTCCCGCTGTCACCGCAAGCTCGCTTCGCGGCACAATGCCGGTCGCGAGCAGCACCAACTCGGCTGGCTCGGATCCCCCGGCGCCGTATTGCACCGTCGCGGCCCCGCCCTGGGAATTACCCGAGATCGTCGTCGCAGCGGCGTTCTTAATCAGTCGCACCCCGTGCCGATGGAGCACTTCCTCCACCCGCTCTCCAATTTCCGGCTCGATTCCCTCGAGCACACTCTCGGAGCGCTCTAGGATGACCACTTCCATCCCGCGGTGCACCAGCGCATTGGCGACCTCGAGTCCGATATAGCCCGAGCCGATGATCACGGCACGCCTGGGGTGTTGCTCCTCGATGAATGTGCGCAGGCGAATGGTGCCGGCCAGGTCGTTGCACGTGAAAACGTTGCTGAGCTGCACTCCAGGGATGTCAAGTGCCGGCGCCCCGCCGGTTGCGATCACCAGTTTGTCGTACTCCACCACGACCGGCTGTGCCCCGCTGTGGAGCGCGTGAACGCGTTTGCGCCCGGGCTCGATCTCGGTAACTTCATGCTCCAGGCGAACGTCAATGTTGCGCTTCTCGCGGAAGAACTCGGCCGTGTAGACGACCAGCTCGCTCGCGTCCGTCACCTGCCCGGAAAGATAGTAGGGAAGCCCGCAGGTGCCGTAGGAGACGTGCCGGCCCTTTTCGAGGACGACGATTTCAAGCTGGGGATCGAGCTTGCGGGCGCGGCTCGCTGCGCTCATTCCGGCCGCTACACCGCCGATGATGACCAGTCGCTGCTGTGGCATTGCAGTTCCCTCGGACGCAGTTGGGCAGTTGAGCGGCCATCTTAAGCGAACCGCGAAGGCGGTCAAGCAAAAGCGTCAGTGGATATGACGGGTCTTGCGCTGCATGTAGTCCATCAGCAGGTACTGCCCGAGGGTGTAGGGGGTGGTGAAGTAGGCTTTCCCCCGGCAGAGTTCAGCCACTTTTTGCACGAAGTGCACCAGGCTGTAATCGGTCGCCAGCATGAAGGTGTTGATCAGGACGCCTGCGCGCCGGCACTTGGCGACCTCTTCCAGGGTCTGCGTGACCACCAGCGGGTCCAAGCCGAAGGCGTTCTTGTAGATTCGGCCGTCCGGCAGCGTCAGCGCCGAGGGCTTGCCATCGGTGATCATGACGATTTGACGCATATCTTTTTTCTGCCGGGCCAGGATCCGCTGGGCCAGCCGCAGGCCTTCGCGCGTATTGGTGTAGTACGGCCCCACCTGCACGCGCGCCAACTCGCCTAGAGGCACCTCCTCGGCGCTGTCGTGGAACAGGACCAAGTGCAGGGAGTCGCCGGGGTATTGCGTGCGGATCAGGTGCGAGAGCGCCAGCGCGACCTTCTTCGCCGGAGTGAAGCGGTCCTCACCGTAGAGGATCATGCTGTGGCTGCAATCGAGCATCAGCACCGTGGCGCAGGAGCTCTGGTACTCGCACTGGTGCACCATCAGGTCGGGGTAATCGAGCTCGATGGGCACGCGCGCGCCATCGCGGCGGACGGCGTTAAACAGTGTGGCGCTGATGTCCAGGTTGAGCGTGTCGCCAAACTCGTAGCGGCGGGAGACGCCGCCCGACTCGACCCCGGTGGCCAGGTCGCGGGTGTCGTGCCGGCCGAAGCTGCTCTTGCCGAGCGAGGCCAGCAAGTCTTTCAGCGTTTTGAAGCCGAGAAAATCAAGCGTTTTGTCGGTGATCTCAAACCTCGCCTGCGCCTGGACGTCCTGTTGCGCGCCCACCTGCCCGCGGGGTGTCTTCTCCGGCGGCGGCGTCACCTGCGGCTGTTGAGGCGAGATGTATCCCTCTTCGGCGAGCCGCTCGATCAGCCGGTCGATCATCTCGCGGAGCTTTTCGTTCTGGCTGAGGTCGGCCTGGCTGAGATCGGCGTTCTCGAGCAGCTCCTTCATCCACTCCTCGGGTAGCAGGTCGCCCTCCTGCAAGGCGCGCAGAATCGCCTGGCGGAGTTGCTCCATGGTCTGTTCCGGGTCCATTTCCGAGATACCGTAGTACTGCGACTCGAAGCCACTCTGCAGGAAAAAGTCGGAGAGGTGCTTGACCAGCTCCTGAAGATCCACGGCGTCCCAGGGCTCGCCCGTATAACGCGACCAGCGGATGAATTTCAAGAGAGATCCCTCGCTTCGCTCAGGATGAAAGGCGCTGCGACGCGCGCGGCGCCTTTCAGTTAAATTGCCGGCGAGGCGGCCGCACGTACGGCTCGCGCGCCTCGGGCGCCTTGGGGCGTTCGGCGTAGTAGCCGCGCTCTTCATTCCGGCTGATGCGCTTGTGCGCCCAGAGACCTTCCAGGATGAACTCGGCCGCCGAGGCCTTCACGGCCGGGTCGTCCTTGCCGCCGACGCCCAGGCGCTCGATCTGATCCACCAGCCCCTGGATGCGCTTGAGCTGCGTCAGAGTCTCGGTGGCAGCGGCGGATTCCGGGAACTTCAGCTCGCCGCCCATCTCAAACCATTGCACCACGGGCTGGAGGTTCGCCTCGCCCAGATACTTGCTGAAGACCTTGCCCACCGCGGCCCGGATCAGCTCGCGGGCGATGTTATCGGCGCCCCGCAGCTCGCCTTCGTACTCCAGTTCGATCTTGCCGGTCATCGAAGGGATGGCGGCATAGACGTCGGCGATGCGCGCTGCGACCACGGCCTCCCGGTTGCGCGCGGCGCGCTGCTCGGCGTTGCTCACCACATTCTCCAGGCAGGCAATCGGCAGCCGCTGGCTGACGCCTGAACGGCGATCGATGCGCTTGTCCTCACGCGCTTGGAAGGCCACCTCTTCTATGACCTCCCGGACGTAATCGGGGATCTCCAGCCGCCGGTTGCCGTCGCGGCTGATCCAGGCCTCCTGCGCGGTGATGGCCAGGCCGTCTTCGATTGAGGTCGGATAATGAGTGCGGATCTCGGAGCCCAGCCGATCCTTCAGCGGCGTGATGATCTTGCCCCGCGCGGTGTAGTCTTCGGGATTGGCAGTGAAGACCAGCAAGACGTCGAGCGGCAGACGGATGGGATAGCCCTTAATCTGAATGTCGCCCTCCTGCATGATGTTTAACAGCCCCACCTGGATCTTGCCGGCCAAGTCCGGCAGCTCGTTGACCGCGAATATGCCGCGGTTGGCGCGGGGCAGCAGGCCGTAGTGCACCGTGAGCTCATCGGAGAGGTTGCGCCCGCCGCGGGCCGCCTTGATGGGGTCAATGTCGCCGATGATGTCGGCGATGGTCACGTCGGGCGTAGCCAGCTTCTCGACGAACCGTCGGTCCCGCGGCAGCCAGCCAATGGGAGTCGCGTCGCCCCGCTCCGCGATCAGGTCGCGGCAACCGCGACAGATGGGACCGAAGGGGTTGTCGTTGATCTCGCAGCCGGCGACGACGGGGATTTCCGGATCGAGCAGCGGCACCAGGCCGCGGAGGATGCGGCTTTTGGCCTGCCCCCGCAGGCCGAGGAGGATGAAATTGTGCCGCGCCAGGATAGCGTTGATAATCTGCGGGATGACGGAGTCCTCGTAGCCGTGGATTCCCGGGAACAGCGCTTCCCCTTTGTCCATCTTGAGCAAGAGGTTCTCCCGCATCTCGTCTTTCACGCTTCGCTCGGCCATCCGCGGTTCCGCCCACGGGCTGCGCCGCAACTGCCCTAGGTTTTCAGGTCGCGTCGTCATCGGATCCCCGAATCGTGGCGCCGCTCGCCGGCGCGCCCCTTCCTCCCCCTCATTATAGATGATTCAGACGGCCGCCACGACTGTGCTTTGCCGTGTGGTGTTGATTCTGCTTTGAGGCAGGAGCGAGCAACCGGGTTGTCATTGTGAGTCGGCCCCAGGCAGACGAAGGATCTCTCTGTAGGAATTGCGGAGAGAGATTCATCGGTCGTCAGCCTACGACAGACTCCCTCAGATTGACCTCTATTCATCCCAGCCCGTGACCGTTGCCGCCCGCTTTTCCTCGCACGCGCTCCAGATTGGCGAGTTGCGCCAGCCATTTCTCCAGCCGCTCAACCAGCCGGCTCTGTCGTTCCGGCTCGCTGCGGATTTCCAACAGTTCCTGCTTGAATTCGAGGTCCAGCGGCAGCTCGGCGGTGATCTGAAAGGCAAGGGAAAACTCGTCGTAGGCGCCGCGTGGGCTAGAGGCGCGGCCGAAAAGAAGCGTGTGGCAATCATCGAAGAGTTTCAGGAGCTTCTGCTGTGTTTCCGGTGCGGCCCGGCCCGGGCCGTCTTCCAGGAATTTGACGGCGGCTTCCAGATAGGGCTGCTGCTCGAAAACGTTGAGCACCCGGTAAGGCGTTTGGCCCATCGTCAGGATGTCCATGCGGCCGTCCTCGTAGCGTTTGACGACCTTGACAATTTCGGCAGTACATCCCACGCCGGCAGTCCCCTCCGACCGCGCCAGAATGACGCCGAACTCCCGCCGGCTCTCCACGCACCGCCGGATCATTAGTTTGTAGCGAGGCTCGAAGATGTGCAGCGGCAGCGGCGTGCCGGGGAACAGCACGACCTCAAGTGGGAACAGCGGAATGCGCTCCGCGCTCATCGTCTCTGAATGAAACGATAGTAGCAGAATCGAAGGTGAGATTTGGACGCTCTGTAGCGCCGCCCCAGCGGGCTCCTTGGTCATGAAGGACGATCGCTAGAATCCTGTCATGCTGAGTCCGCAGGACGGACGAAGCATCTCAACGCTGGGATCCTTCATGCCCGACAGAATCGAGGACGCAGGATAACAGGATTGTGCGAGGGGTGCTGCCAAAGACAGCAGACGGTCATCCGAGCTCTTCGAGAGCTGCCTGCATTTCCGACCCGGCGTGTTCGTCGCCGACCTTCTGTGCCACGGCGACGCCGGAAGCCAGAATCTTCTTGGCTTCTTCAGCGCGCGCCAGCCGGACCAGAAGCTGGCCGTAGTGAAAATAGCCCGCCACGTAATCAGGGTGGGCGGTCAGGAGTTGGCGGAAATGCTCGATGGCCGCATCGGGGTCGCCGCTGTTCGCGCACTCGAGCGCGAGGCCATAGCGCGCAAACGCATCGGCGGGATGGGCGGCGGCGAACTCTTCCAGCATTTGCCGGCGCGTTTTCTGCAGTTGGGTCATGGCCGCAGACGGCGTATTATATCCGGCTTGGCGGAGCAACGCCAACCCCGTAGGAGCGACGGGATCGCATCGTGGCAAAGAGAAGAAAGCCGCAAAGAGCAGCACAACCGGGCCGGGCGCTTGCCGGGAAGCGCGTCCGCGCCTCGCGAGTGGACATGGTGGAGGTCGTGCTCCCGCAGGACGCCAATGTGCTGGGCAACATCCTCGGCGGGCGCGTGATGCACCTGGTGGACATCGCCGCAGCCATCGCCGCCCACCGCCATAGCAGCAGCCATGTGGTCACGGCCTCGGTGGACTACGTGGATTTTCGCAACCCGATCCGCGTGGGGGAGTTGATCATCCTCCGCGCACACGTCAACCGCGCCTTCCGCACCTCGATGGAAGTGGGCGTGAAGGTGTTTTCTGAAAACGTGCTGACCGGCGAGCGCAAGCACACCACTACCGCTTACGTCACTTTCGTGGCCATAGACGAAAATGGCCGGCCCAAGCCCGTCCCGCCGCTGATTCTGGAAACCGCCGAGGACCGTCGCAGATTCCGCGAAGCCCTCGGACGCCGGCGGATTCGCCTGGCGCTCCGCTTCAAGCGGTCCCAGCGCCGTGGCACCAAGCGATAGACGCCACAGCGTGAATCCCAAGAGTCGCCCTCTGGCTGCTGCGGATGGTCTAGCCCGATTTCTTTTCCCTCAACCGGCTACATGCGACACTTTCGAATACGACCACAGGGCCTAACTGAGGGGCCCGACCCAAAGGATTTTGTCTTTGGTGGGCTGCGACCGTCCTCCGGCGGGTTCTTCGCTGATGGCCAGGGCGGCGGTCTCGGCGATCTTTGCTTCCGGGGTAGCCACCAGCAGCACCGTTCCTGACGCATCCGGGCGGAAAATTCCGGCGCTGACGGGGTCGCCCTTCTTGGGCACCACCCAGAGCTGGAATGTGCGGTCGCTGGCGGGCAGGGGAATCTTTTGCCCGGCCAGGACGAGGCCGAGCTGTGCGTTCCAGTAGGCGCGTACCTCGGGCAGCGAACCAGCGGCGGCCTTCAGGTCAGTCTCTTTCGTGCTCGGCGCCTCGAGGATGGCGAGCGCCTGCTGATAGGCTTTTCGATTGGTTGCCAGTGCCTGATTCTGGCTGCGCTCGGTCTGGACCTCGGCCTGTAGCTGCGCGAGTTCTCTCTCCAGCCGCCGCGTCTCACGAACGGAATAAAGCGTGAGCAGCACTAGCGCCGCAGCGCTGGCCCAGGCCCACACCGGAATCCCTCCGCGTCGCTCGCGAGGCTCCGGCGCAGCCACGGCCTGGAGCACCCTGTTGCGCAGAGCGACCGGCGGCTCCGTATCGGGCGCGAGATACGCGAGCTGGGCCACCACCCACCGCGCTCGCTCGAGCTCCGCCGTACAGATAGGACAGCCGCGCTTGAGGTGCGCGTCAATTTCGGCGCGCTCCTCGCCTTCGAGGGCGCCCAGCGCGTAGGCGTCGTAGTGCTGCTTGAGTTGTTCGCAGTCGCTCACGAGGCCCCTTCCAGTGCTTCCCGCAACCGCATCAATCCGTTTCGGATCCAGCTCTTCACCGTGCCCAGCGGCTCGCCGAGTGTCCGGGAAATTTCGCTGTGCGTCATGCCCTCGAAAAACGCAAGCTCGATCGCTTGGCGCTGCAGTTCGGGCAGCACGCGCATCAGCTCACGCACGCGTTCGACGCGCCGCCCGCGATCCAAAGTGTACTCGGGGTTCGGCGCGGCCACCGCTACAGGCTGCTGCTCGAGTTGATCTTCGCGGCGCCGCTGTTTCTCCCGTTTCAGGCGCATGTGGTCTAGGGCGCGGTTGCGCGCCAGGGTGAACAACCAGGGTTCGAGGGGCCCGCGGGAGGGCTTGTAGAGGTGGGCGTTGCGCCAGAGCTGCAGAAATACATCCTGCACGATCTCCTCAGCCGATGCTGCCTGCTGGGCGATGCGAAGCACCAGGGAATACACGGCTCGCGAGTGCCGGTCATAGAGACGCTCCAGGGCCCCTGGTTCTCGATGGATAAGCTGCTCCATCAACGCCGCGTCGGACGGCTGTTCGTGATCGCGCAAAGATTCGAGAACCGCCAGAAACACGGCTGCTAGTGTTCTTTCTTCCGCACTAGTAGTACGGTGGGCCAGCCTGCGCGGATGATGGAAACCTCCGGGCCTTTGCTTAGCCGGTCAGGGCGGACAGTCGTTTCCACTCAGGATCGCTTTACATCACTCCGTGGAATGAGCTCCGCTCGAGTTCCCGCGCGCCGCCCGCCACGGGGGCGGCACGAAGGTGGCGTTGCACAGCTTCGGCAGTGCGCAAGGCCTGCTCGACGCAAGTGCCAATCGACGGCCCCTCGAGATAGTTCCCAGCCAAGTGCAAGCCCGGCCAGTCGGCGCACGCCCCATGCAGGGCGGCGACGATCCGCTCGTGGCCCAGATTGTACTGAGGCAGGGCGCGGGTGTAGCGACGCACGATGCGCGTGACCGGCGGGCCGCTGATATGCAAAACCCCGGCAATTTCCCGGTCAACGGTTTCCGCGATGCGCTCCTCGCTCCATTCGCACATGCCGGGGTCGGTGGCGCCGCCGGCGAAGCTGGTGATACTCACCATTCCCTGCGGAGCACGCCCCGGAAAAAGCGATGAGTTCCACACGCAGCCCAGCACGCGCAGTCCTTCTTTGCGAACAACAAGATAGCCGAAGCCCTGGAGCGGATGCCGCACCTGCTCGCGGCGGTAGCCGGCCCCGACAACGGCCACCGGAGCATATTCGACTTGCTCGAAGTACATTGGGAATTGCGCCGAGAGGCCGGTCATGAGCCGTCCAGCCGAGGGTGCATCGGTAGCGACGATGACGGCCGGGGCATCCAGCAACTCCGTCCTGCCGTGGTCGTCCACCTGCACCTCGAATGGCGCCCTCGGGTTCGCTTTTCGGCTGGCAACGCTGTTGACCCGGACACCGCAGCGCATCGAGTCTGCCATCTCTTTGGCAAGGGCGCAGACCAGAGCGGCCACTCCGCTCCGGAACGAGCACAGGCTGGGGCGCTGCTTCCCTTCGGACGACCGCGACTTGATGGCCCCGCGGAGCACGCTCCCATACTGCTTTTCCCACTGGTGAACCGAGGGGAACGCGCTTCGCAAGCTCAGCTTTTCCGGATCGCCCGCATAGACGCCCGAGACGAACGGCCCGGCCAGATGGTCCAGCAGTTCGCTGCCGAACTTCCTGCGAACGAAATCGGCTACCGATTCATCGTCTTCTGGCGGCTTGGAGCGGCGAAAAGGCTCGGTGAGCAGGCGCCACCTCGCGCCGGCACTTAGCAGCGAGGTAGTCAGTATCTCCGATGGAGTCAGGGGTGCCTGCTGCAGCCGCCTGCCAACCAGGACGTACCGCGGCGCCCGCGAATTCGCCCGCAGGAGCTCACCACTTAATCCCAGCGACTCGATCAATTGGAGGAGTGTCTCCGTGGAGGTAAAACTTTGCGGCCCCAGCTCAAACAGAAAGCCGTCCTGTTCAATTGACTCAATGACGCCGCCGGCCCGCGGCGATTGTTCGAGCAAGAGGACAGGAAGACCCATCTGGCGCAGGCGATACGCGCAGGCCAGGCCGGAGATCCCGCCTCCGATGACAATGGTTTCCACAGACGCCGCGCCTCAGCCGCAGGTCATCTAAAGGGTCCTGGAGAACAACGGGCGGTTCTCCAGCTTCTGCTGCTCCAGATAGGGGTCGAAGACCATGGCCACGTTGCGGATGAAGATCCGGCCGAGCATGGTTACCCGGACCTCTTCACCGCTGCACAGCACCAGGCCGTCGGCGCAAAACTCCCGCAGGCGTTCGAGTTCCTTCGAGAAGTAGTCGTCGAACGAGAGGGCGTACTCCTGTTCGATCTCGGCCTTCCGGATCACCGCATGGCAGAGCAGCCTATTGATGACGGCGCGGCGCACGCGGTCATCCGCGGTCAGCCGGTAGCCGCGCATCGTGGCGATGCCGCGGCGCTCCACCAGCGACTGGTAGTTGTGCAGGTCGCGGTAATTCTGGGCATAGGCGTCGCCGATCCCGCTGATCGCGCTCACCCCCATGCCGTAGAGGTCAGCGCCAGCCTTGGTGGTGTAGCCCTGAAAATTCCGGTGTAGCGTGCGGCCCTTCTGCGCCACGGCCAGCTCATCGCTGGGCCGGGCGAAGTGGTCCATGCCGATGTAGATGTACCCCGCCTCGAGGAACTTTTGCAGCCCGGTGCGGAAGATGCGGAATTTTTCCATTCCCTCGGGCAGGTGCTGCTGAAACGAGCCCTGCTGCTTTTTCAGCCAGGGCACGTGGGCGTAGCTGAACATGGCCACCCGGTCAGGCTCGAGCGCGAGGACCTGCTCGACCGTCGTCGCGAACCGCTCGGCGGTCTGGTGAGGTAGGCCGTAGATCAGGTCCACATTGAGGCTCTCAAACCGAAGTTGCCGGGCGGCCTGCATAATGTCGCGAGTCAGCTCAAACGGCTGGATGCGATGGATGGCCTTTTGCACCTCCGGGTGAAAATCCTGGATGCCCATGCTCAGGCGGTTGAAGCCCAGATGATGCGCCGTCTCCAGATGTGCTCGGCTCGTGACCCGCGGATCCACTTCGATGCCGACTTCGGCGCCCGGGGCGAACCAGAACCGCTGCTGCGCATGACCGAACAAGTCTTCCATCTGCGCCGGCGTCAGGTAGGTCGGCGTGCCTCCTCCCCAGTGAAATTGAATCACCGGCCTGCGGCGCGACACAAAACGCCCGACGTGCTCGATTTCGTGCTTCAGGATCGCCAGGTAGGGCGGCGCCACTTCCTTGTTTTTCTCGATCACCACATTGCAGGCGCAGAACAGACACAGGCTCTCGCAAAACGGGATGTGCATGTAGAGTGAGATCGGTGTGCCAGCGGCATCGGCCTGCCCGAAGACCTGCTCGAGATCATCCGGGCCGAAGTTTTCCTGCCAGATGGGCGCGGTCGGATAACTTGTGTACCGCGGCCCGGGTCGGTTGTATTTCTCGAGGAACGGCTCAGAGATGCTGAATTGTTCCTCTTTGAGATCGAGATGGACGTCGGAGTCGGGCATAGCTCTGCTTCCTAACTTACTCGGCCAAGTGGCACCCGAGCGGGCAGGGGAGTGGTCTGCCCAGCGCGCACAAATGCGCGCGCATTTTCCACCGGAGTTGCGGGAAGGATGCCGTGTCCCAGATTGAGGATGTGGCCCAGCCCGGCGGTCTTCTCGATGGCTTCTCGCGCGGCGGCGCGTACGCCTGCTTCCGGGCCCAGCAGGACGCCGGGATCTACGTTGCCCTGCAGCGCCACGCCATTGCCAAGCTGGTGCCGCAATTCGCCCAGGTCCACGCGCCAGTCCACGCTCAGCACATTGGCGCCGGCTTGCGCGACGCTGCCTAGCAGGTGGGCGGAACCCTTCGTGTAGAGGATCACCGGCACTGGTCCGGCGTTGAGCTCCGCAAGCAGCAGTTGCGTCGTCGGCAGAGCGAATTCATCGTAGTCCCGCTGGCTGAGTTCCCCCGCCCAGGTATCGAATAATTGGACGGCCGCGGCGCCGGCGGCGGTCTGAGCCTGGAGATACGCGGCGGTATTCCTGGCGATCGTTTCGAGCAGCATCCGGAACAGGCGCGGCTCCTGGTGCATCATCTTCTTGACCATGGGGAAGCCCTCTCGGGCGCGGCCTTCCACCATGTAACACGCCAGCGTCCACGGCGCAGCGGCGAAACCTATCACCGGCACTTCGGGCCCGAGCGCCCGGCAAAGCTGCCGGATGGTTTCCGCAACGAAGCCGGTTTCTTGCTCCGGGTCGAAATTTCGCAAGGCGTCCACCTGAACGCGCTCCCGCACAGGATTCGCGAGCACCGGCCCCGCGTCGGTCAGCTCCAGCGCCATCCCCATGGCTTCGGCTGGAATGAGGATGTCGGAGAAAACGATGGCCGCGTCAACTGCGATCGCCCGGTACGGTTGCAAGGAGACCTCGGCGGCGAGCTCCGGCGTCTTGCAAACTTCGAGAAACGCGTGCTTCTCGCGAACTGCCCTGTATTCAGGAAGGTAGCGCCCGGCCTGGCGCATGATCCACACCGGAACGCGTTCGACAGGCTCCGAGCGGCAGGCTCTTAGAAAGAGCTCTTTGCGGTTTTCGCGAGCGATTTTCTCCTGCATCTTCACGCCATTCGACGTCACATCATAACAAAACTCGTCGGGAGGCGCACGGCTGGCCGGCGGATCCTCCGGCGCGTGCTTTCTCGCAGGGGAATTGGCTATAATGATTCGCTGTCAGCACGGCAGCTCGCCGAAGACTCCAAAACTCGACCTCCGGCCCGCAGGTCCACTGACGGTGTTGCTTATGACGACCCACATCGGCTTGGAGACGCTGGGCATCTATGCGATGAGCCTGGGTCTCTACGTCTGGTACTTATACGCGAATAAGCTCCCAATTGGACGTGCCGCCACACTGACTCTGGCGGGCGGCGTGCTGCTGCACTATTTGGCGCTGCTCCAGCGTTCTCGATGGGTCCATTCGGTCCCCTACGATGACCTCTACGGCTCGATGTCGCTGTTTGCCTGGCTGCTGGCGGTCACCTACCTGGGGCTGGAGATGTTTCACGGTCAGCGTTCGGTCGGTCCGTTCGTTCTGCCGTTTGTGATCCTCCTGTTCGCGTTCGCAAACTTCGCCCAAGCGACGCCCCCGGTTCCGCCGCCGGCTCGCGGCGCCGAGTTCGCGCTGCACGTCACCCTGAACATTCTGGCCTACTCTGCCTTCGCGCTCTCGTTCGTGCTCAGCTTGATCTATCTGGTACAGAACCGCCTGCTGCGGGACCGCCGGCTGGGGACAGTCTCCTGGCGTTTTCCGGCGCTCGAGGTACTGGAACGCATGAGCCGGAGCAGCGTGCTGGTCGGCATGGTCTCGCTCAGCATCGGAATTGTACTGGGCTTCGTATGGGTAAATAGGATCCGCGGGCGGTACTGGAACGCCGACGCAAAGGAGATCGCCACACTGCTGGTCTATGTTTTTTATGCCGGCTACGTCTGGCTGGCTCGCACCACCGCCTGGCGCGGCGCTCGGGCGGCGCTGCTGTGCGTTTTCAATTTTCTCTTTGTGGTTTTCAGCTATACAGTTGTGAATCTGTATCTATCGCGATATCACAGGTATTTCTGATGTTAGACCGACACAGCCTGCTGCCGGATGGCCGGCGCTAGGGGAGCCCGTTGGAGATTCTTCTCGTCGGACTCAATCACCGCACCGCCACGGTCGAGTTGCGCGAACGGGTGGCCTTCAACGCTGAGCAGGCCCGCCGCGCCGCAGCCGATTTGCGCTCTCGCGGAATCCTGGAAGAGACCCTGGTGCTTTCGACCTGCAACCGCAGCGAGCTGTATGGTGTTCCTCCGGAGGCTTCTGAGGACGCCGTCTCCGCGGTGGAAGGCTTTCTGGCGGCCTTCCACGAGCTTTCGCCCGCCGACCTGAATGGCTGCCTGTACCGGCATCGGAACACCGACGCCATCCGGCATCTCTATCGAGTTACTTCGGGGCTCGACTCCATGATGCTGGGCGAGGCGGAAATACTGGGCCAGGTACGCGAGGCCTATCGACTAGCTTTCGAGCAAGGAGCCACCGGGCCGGTCCTTAACCGGATGTTCCAGGGCGCCCTGGAAGTGGGCAAGCGGGCGCGCGCCGAAACGGAAATCGGGACGCGTCCGATGTCGGTGGCGTTTGCCGGGGCGAAACTTGCCGAGAAGATCTTCGGCAGCCTGCGGGGCCATAAAGCGCTGATCCTCGGCGCGGGCGCGATGGGCGAGCAGGTGGTTAGATACCTGCGCGACCGCGGCCTCGCCCGCATTCTGATCGCTAACCGCTCCGAAGAGCGCGGCGAGCAGCTGGCGCTGCGCTTCGGCGGCGAAGCCGTCGCTTGGGATGACCTCGCGAAGGCCCTTGAAGTGCCAGACATCGTCGTCAGCTCGGTCGGCGGCGCAGACCGCGTCCTGACGCGCTCGATAGTTGAGCGCGCGATGGCCGCACGCGGCAATCGCGCCATGTTCATCATTGACCTGGGCGTGCCGCGAAATGCCGAGACTGCCATCGGAAAGCTCTACAACATCTATCTCTATACTATCGACGACCTGACGGAGATCGTGGACCAGAACAAGAAGGCCCGCGAGGAGGAGGTCCCCCGCGTCGAGGCCATCATCGACGAGCATGTCGGAAAATTTCAGGTCTGGCAGGCCAGCGTGCAGGCGGTCACGCTACTTGATCAGCTCCGCACGAAGTTGCGGCATGACCGTGAGGAGTTTCTCCGGGAACGCCTCGGCCAGATGCAGTATCTTTCCGACGAGGATCGCCAGAAGGTGGCGCAACTGACCGAGGACCTGCTCGACCGCGTCCTGCTGGAACCCGCCGAGCGTCTCCGCAGCGAGCGCGGGCCACGGCGCAGGCTCCAGGGCCTGGAAGCGCTGCGCGACCTGTTCGGTCTGGACAGAGAGAAACCTTGAGGCCACTCCGCATCGGCTCCCGCGGCAGTGTCTTGGCCATGTGGCAGGCCAACGCGGTGCGCGGGCGTCTGGAGCGGGTGGTCGGCGTCGAGGCCGAAATCGTCACCATCAAGACGTCGGGTGACCGCTTCCAGCAGGCCAACATCGCCCAGATCGGCCTGAAGGGCGTGTTTATCAAGGAACTGGAAGATGCGCTGCTCGAAGGATCGGTGGACTTCGCCGTCCACAGCATGAAGGACGTGCCCACTGAGATTCCCGCGGGGCTCGCGTTCCCGGCCATCTGCGAGCGCGAGGACGTGCGCGACGCGCTGCTCTCGCACTCAGGGGCGAAACTGGCCGCGCTTCCGGCCGGGGCTCGCATCGGCACCAGCAGCCTGCGCCGGCAGGCTCAGATCCGCCACATCCGGCCTGACCTCGACTTGGGAGACCTTCGCGGCAACGTGGATACCCGGCTGCGCAAGCTCGAGCGCGGCGACTATGACGCCATCGTCCTGGCCAAAGCGGGTTTGGACCGGCTCGGCTGGAGCAATAAGATCACCGAAGTGATTCCGCCGGAGGTCAGTATGCCGGCGGTGGGCCAGGGCGCTCTGGGGATTGAAGCCCGGGCGGACGACCGCGAAGTGCTCGAAGTGCTGGCCCAGCTCGAGCATCCGCCGACGCGCGTAGCGGTGACAGCCGAACGCGCGCTGCTCGCTGAGCTCGAAGGCGGCTGCCAGGTGCCGCTGGGCGCCTGGGCACGATTCGAACAGGGCGCGCTGGTGCTCGATGCCTGCGTGCTCTCTGTAGATGGGATCGAATCGGTCCGCCAGCGAGCCGTGGGAATCCCGAGGGACGCCGAAGCCTTGGGCCGTGAGTTGGCGCAAACCATGCTCGCCGCCGGCGCCGACCGGATTTTGAAGCTTGCAGGAAGGGACATTGGCACTGGCTAGCGCAGCGCCGCTCGCTCGAAAGCGCATCGTGGTGACCCGTGCGCCCGAACAGGCCGAGGACTTGGTGCACCAGCTCGAACGCTTCGGCGCCGAAGTCCTGCTCCTGCCCGCCGTGGCCTTCGCCGGGCCCGAGGATCCGGGGCCACTCGATCGCGCCATCGAGTCGCTCGGGGATTTTGATTGGGTTTTGTTTACCAGCCAGAATGCCGTGCGATTTTTCACCCAGCGCTGCCGGGCGCTCGGCCGGATGCAGGGCAACGACGGCTGGAAATCGGCTGCCGCTCGGCCTCACCTGGCTGCCGTTGGTCCGGCGACCGCCGAAGCGGCCGCGAAACAGGGCCTGCTCGTGGAGTTCGTCGCCCGCCAATTCCGCGGGCAAGCCCAGGCCGAAGAGCTGGCGGGGAGAGTGGCCGGAAAGAAGGTCTTGCTCCCGCGAAGCGACCGCGCCGGAGCCGATCTGCCCGCCGCGCTGCGGGCCGCAGGCGCCGAAGTGGCGGATGTGGTGGCGTACCGGACCTCCTTGCCCGAGTCGCTCGCACCAGACGCCGCTGACGCTATCCGCCGCGGCGAGGTGGACGTCGTATCATTTTTCAGCCCCTCGGCTTTTCACAATCTCGTGGAGGCCATCGGCTTGGAAACTCTGCGGAACCTATCGGGGCGTGTGGCACTGGCCGCTATCGGCCCGGTGACAGCCGGGGCCATCCGCGACGCCGGGCTGCTCGTGGAGATCGAGGCGCGAGAGGCCACCGCGGCATCGCTTGTCGCCGCCATGAGCGAGTATTTTGCCCAAGGCCTGCCGTCAGGAGTGAAGTCGCCATGACGTTTCCCGCTCAGCGCCCTCGCCGCCTGCGTCGCTCGGAAGCCATCCGCAGCTTTGTGCGGGAGACCCGGGCGAGCGTCCGCGGGCTCGTTTATCCGATGTTCGTGTGCACCGGCACAAAGGTGCGCGTCGAGGTCAGTTCGATGCCGGGGATCTTTCAGCAGTCGGTGGACCATTTGGTGGAAGAATGTCGCGAGGTGGAATCGCTCGGGGTTCCCGCGGTGATCCTGTTCGGCCTGCCAGAGCGCAAGGACGAGCGCGGCTCCGAGGCCGTCGCGGCGCACGGCGTGGTGCCGCGGGCGATCGAGGCCGTCCGCCGGGCGAAGCTCAATCTGCTGGTGATGACCGACGTTTGCCTGTGCGAATACACCAGCCATGGCCATTGTGGCGTGGTGAAGGACGGCGTCGTGCTCAACGACCCCACACTGGAAATCCTCGCCGAGGAGGCGCTCGCCCATGCGCGCGCCGGCGCGGACATTGTGGCACCTTCGGATATGATGGATGGCCGAGTCGGCGCCATCCGCAGCGCTCTCGACCAGCACGGCTTCGCTGATGTGGCTATCCTGTCCTACGCGGCGAAATACTGCTCGGGTTTTTACGGGCCGTTCCGCGAAGCGGCGCAGTCGGCGCCACAGTTCGGCGATCGCCGCAGTTACCAGATGGATCCCGCCAACGCCCGCGAAGCCCTGCGCGAGGTCGCCTTGGATATCGAAGAGGGCGCGGACATGGTCATGGTCAAGCCGGCGTTGCCCTATCTGGACGTAGTGCGGCAGGTGCGGGACCGCTTCGATGTGCCGGTCGCGGCGTACAATGTGAGCGGGGAATACGCCATGGTCAAGGCCGCGGCGCGCAATGGGTGGCTCGACGAGCAGCGCGTGGTGCTGGAGATTCTCACCGGCATCCAGCGTGCCGGCGCGGATATCGTGCTCACCTATCATGCCAAGGACGCCGCCCGGTGGCTCAAGGCCTGCTAGGCGAAGTCACCGCGAACAACACGCCGCAAGGCAGCCTGTGTCGAGGCGGGGCTTGCCCCGCCATGTCATTCTGAGTCCGCCGCAGGCGACCGAAGAATCTAAACTGAAGCAAAGAATTCGCAGCCTTTTTTCGTGGGGGGAAGGCAGTGACCATGCGATCTCGCACGCGCTCGCAAGCGATCTTTCGACAGGCGGAACAGGTGCTGGTCGGCGGCGTGAACAGCCCGGTGCGCGCCTTTCAGGCGGTGGGCGGCGAACCGCTCATCGTGTCGCGAGCCGAGGGCGCGCATCTTTTCGACGCCGACGGGAACGGCTTCATTGATTACGTCGGCTCGTGGGGCGCAATGATCCTGGGCCATGCGCATCCTGCCGTGACGCGTGCCGTCGCTGCGCAGGCCGCCCGCGGCACAAGCTACGGAATGACCACGGAGCTCGAAGTCGAGCTCGCCCGCACCATCTCCCAGGCTCTGCCCTCGCTCGAAATGCTCCGCTTTGTCAACTCGGGCACGGAGGCGACCATGAGCGCCATCCGGCTTGCCCGGGCGGTCACAGGGCGCGACCTAATCCTGAAGTTCGAGGGGTGCTATCACGGCCATGCCGACAGCTTTCTCTCCCTGGCCGGCTCGGGGCTGGCCACACTTGGCATCGCCTCGAGCCCGGGCGTGCCAAGAAGCCTAGCCGAGCTGACCTTGAACGTCCCATACAACGATATCGCCGGGGTCGAGAAGGCTTTTGCGCAACAGCCGGGGCAGATCGCGGCGGTGATTGTCGAGCCGGTGGCAGCCAACATGGGCGTAGTTCCGCCCTCGCTGCAGTTTCTGGAACATCTGCGCGAGTCGACGCGTCGCAATGGCGCCTTGCTCATTTTTGATGAAGTGATTACGGGCTTCCGTCTGGCCTATGGGGGCGCGCAGACAGTATTCAAGATCGAGCCTGACCTCACCACGCTGGGGAAAATCATCGGCGGCGGGGTGCCTGTCGCTGCCTACGGAGGCCGGAGAGACGTCATGCGGCAGGTGTCTCCGCTGGGCCCGGTCTATCAGGCGGGCACGCTTTCGGGAAATCCGCTCGCGATGCGCGCGGGCCTGGAAACGCTAAAAGTGCTCGCGGCGCCTGGCTTCTACGACGACTTGAACCGTAAAGCGGCGCGCCTGATTGAAGGTTTCCGCAGCGCCCTGGACGACACCGGCGCGGCCGGACAGGTCACTTCCGTCGGATCCTTACTGACGATTTTCTTCACCAAGCAACGGGTCCGCGATTACTCGGGCGCCAAGAAATCCGATACGCGCCGGTTCGCCGCCTTTTTTGCCGAAATGGCGGACCGGGGAATTTTCCTGCCGCCCTCGCAGTTTGAGGCGCTGTTTGTCTCTTCGGCGCACACCGAGGACGACATCGACCGCACGGTGGCCGCCTGCCGCGAGAGCTTTAAGGCGATTTTGGCCACTGCGCCGGCCATTTAGTGAAACAGCCCGCGCCGCCTGCGCGATGATCGCGGTAGAGATTGTTTTTGGGATCTTGCTGGCTTTTGCATTCCTGGCGGTTTACGTTTTGGCTCAGGCGGCAACCGTTTCTGCCGTCTCGGCACAGCCGGCTATCCCTGACCCTGCGAGGCGGAGCCACTTGCGCGAAGATGCGCCTCGACCAAACAGGAGGATGAGCAATGAGCCAGGAACCTCATGAACTGCATGAGCGGGCTGAGCGCGGGCGCGAAGACACGACCTTGGCGCGGGTGACGATTACCATGGCGATCCTGGCGGTACTGGTGGCAACCGTGTCGCTGTTGGGCCACCGCGCCCATACCGAAGAGCTGCTCCAGCAGACCAAGGCCACCGATCATTGGGCTTACTACCAGGCCAAAAACATCCGCCGACACACCTACGAGTTGTTCCTCGACCTGCTTTCGGTGGTGGAGGTGAAAAACACCGAGGGGGCCGGCCAGATCAAGGAGAAATACGGGCGCGAAATCGACCGGTACAAAGCGGAGCAGAAAAAAATCGAGGAACAGGCGCGCGACTTCGAGAGCGATACGGAGCGGGCCCGGAAGAGGGCGGACCGCTTCGATCTTGCTGAAGGGTTTCTGGAGGCCGCGCTGGTGATCACTTCGATCACCCTGCTGACCCGGCGCCGGTTCTTCTGGCGGTTCGGGATTGCCCTGGGGCTGGTGGGCGTCGTCGTGGCTGCGACGGGCTTCCGCGTGCACTGAATGGGTCTTCCACTCCGCGGCTAGGCTGGCGGGGCCGACTGCATCGTCCTGAGTCTTGCCACTTCGCGCAACATCTGATCCAGGCGCGCCAGCAATTCCCGGTGGCGCATTTCTTCCGGTGCGGGTTTCTTTCCGACAAACGACAGCGTGCCTCCCGGTTCGAGCGCGGCGCGCTCGACCTCCTCGAGACTTGCAAATCCCTGCCGGTGCGCCGCAGCTTCGAGCTCGGGCAGCGTGATCAGGTCGCGGCGCAGCTGGTCCTGACGCAGCTTGCCGTTTTCGATCAGCACCTCGACTCGGCCCTCGACGACGCGGTCGAGCCGCTCATGCGAGTAGAGATAGCGCACGACAAAGTAGTTCACCAGCAGCAGCGTCGCCGCGCCGATCAGTCCGCCCGTGACAGAGTTGTCCTCGCCGATGATGGCGTTCTGCACCGTATTCGACAGAGTCAGCAACACCACCAGGTCAAAGGGATTGAGCTGGGCCAGTTCCCGCTTACCCGCCATCCTCAGCCCGATCACCAGAAATGCATAGACGAATATAGGTCGGAGGATCTTTTCCAGCACTGGCAATGTCAGTATGAACATATCCGTCCAGATCTTGTGATCCATGGTTTTCCTCCTTCATGCGGCCAGGCCCGTCTGGTTAGCGAATCATGGCCGAGTTTTGCTCAGTCGAGGGTAGTACCTCACGAGGGTAGCATGGCCCAGCGGGCCAATGAAAACGCCCCCTCCGGCTTTTGCGGGGAGAAAACAGCCCTAGGACTTGCTGAAGCCTCAAATTCAATAACGCTTTAGCCACAGCGCATTCGTCCCACCTCGGCTCTGCTTATCCCGCGGGTAGAATGGACGTAGCCCTTCTGCCTGCAGACAAGCGGAGCGACATGCACAAAGACGTCCAACCCCGAGTGCGTAAGTTCTCGCCGCGTCTGGATGCGCATTTTCGCTCCACAGAGCCGGTCCCGACCATTTTTTGGTCCACGGACGCCAAACTCCGCGTCACCACCTTGCAGGGCACAGGACTTGAACTTCTGGGCTTGCAGTCCGGTGCGCTCGACGGCACAAGCTTGTCGGATTATTTCGAGAGACAGGGCCCCGACCTCCGTTTCCTCGATGCACACCGGCGTGCGCTCCAGGGCGAAACCTCGTGTTTGGAAGCCGAGTGGGGCGGCCGGATATTTGACGCGCATCTGGAGCCGCTGCGTGGCGTCCAGGACGAAATCCTTGGCGTCATCGGAGTCGCCAGGGAACTCGCCGGGAGCAAACGGGCGGAAGCCGAGATCCGCGCCAGCGAGCGGCGATTGCGCGCGCTGATTGAAAACAGCTCCGACATGATCGCGCTGATAGACGCCGGAGGGACCATTCTGTACGCCAGTCCATCCACAACCCGCATTCTGGGCCACGCCCTGGAAGAGTTCATCGGCCGAAACACATTCGAGTTGATCCATCCTGAAGATCGCCAACATACGCGAACGCTGTTGGCCGAACTGCTCGAGAAGCCCGGCGGCAATGTCGCGGCAAAGTACCGCCTTCTCGCCAAGGACGGGTCCTGGCGGTGTATCGAGGGGACCGGAAGCAATCTGCTCGCCGAGCCAAGTGTCCGGGCTATCGTCGTGAACTACCGCGATATCACCGAGCGTAGGCAAGCGGACGAGGCGTTGCGGCAGGCCGAGGGAAAATACCGCAGCATCGTGGAGAATGCGGTCGAGGGCATCTTCCAGACCACGCCCGAAGGCGGCTACATCAGCGTGAATCCTGCCCTCGCGCGGATGTATGGCTATGAATCGCCCGCGGACCTGATGGTCAGCGTCTCGGATATTGGCTATCAGGTGTACGTCGATCCGGGCCGGCGAGCGGAGTTCAAGCGTCTGATGGAAGAGCACGATGTCGTGCGCGAATTTGAGTATCAGGTTTACCGCAGAGACGGTAAGAAGATCTGGCTCTCCGAGAGCGCGCGCGCCGTCCGCGACCACAACGGCGCGATCCTTTTCTATGAAGGGACCGTCGAGGATTTCACCGAGCGCAAGCGCGCGGAGCTCGAGCGGCAGGTGATGTATGAAATCATCCATGGGGTCAATGTCACGGCTAACCTCGACGAACTGCTCCGTTTGATTCACCGCTCGCTCTCCAAGGTGCTCTATGCGGAGAATTGCTTCGTCGCAATGCACGATTCCCGCACCGGGCTCTTCCACTTTCCCTTTTTTGTGGACCGGTTCGACAGTGTCCCCGCACCTCTGCGGCTGGGGAAAAGCTGCACCGCCTACGTCCATCGTACCGGGCGCCCCATGATCATCACCCAGAAGGCTTTTGACGAACTGGTGGAGCAGGGCGAAATTGAGCTGGTGGGCACGCCGTCTCCCACATGGCTGGGCGTGCCGCTCCACACACCTTCAAAGACCATGGGCGTGCTCGTCGTCCAGCATTACCAGGACGGGGACGCCTACAACGACGGCGATCTGGAGTTTCTGGCTTCGGTCGGAGGCCAGATCGCCCTGGCCATCGAGCGCAAACAGACAGAGGAAGCCCTGCGGGCCAGCGAAAACCGGCTGCGCGCCATCGTGGAGGCCGAGCCCGAGTGCGTGAAACTCGTCGCTCACGATGGCACCCTGCTCGATATGAACCCGGCCGGCCTGGCCATGATCGAGGCCGACAGCTCGGCGGAGCTGATCGGCCAGTCGGTCTATCCTCTGGTCTGTCCGGAACACAGGGAGAAGTTCCGCGAGTTCACCGAAAGCGTCTGCAAGGGCCACCGGGGTAGGATCGAGTTCGAGATCACCGGCTTGAAAGGCACGCGCCGCTGGATGGAAACCTATGCGGTGCCCCTGCCCAACGAATCGGACTCCTCGCTGATGCTACTCGGTGTGACCCGGGACATCACCGAGCGCCAGCGCGCCGAGGAGGCACTGCGGCGGTCAGAGGCGAATTACCGGTCGCTGGTGCACGGCGCGCCCTACGGCATCTGCCGGCTCAGCACAGACGGCAAATTGCTGGACGTCAACCCGGCGCTGGTGGAAATGTTGGGCTACAGCTCGGAGGCCGAGGTGATGGCAGTGTGCGTGGACCAGGAGGTCTTCCGCGACCCGGGCGAACGCGCGCGCATCCTTCAGCACCATCCCGAGAGGCTCGAAGGCGTCGAGGTAGGCTGGAAACGCAAGGACGGCACGCCGATTACCGTACGGTTAAGCGGGCGGCCGGTGCGCGAGCCGAGTGGCCCGGCGGCCTGTTACGAGTTGATCGCCGAAAACGTGACCGAGCAGCGCGTGCTCGAGCGCCAGCTTCGCCAGGCACAGAAAATGGAGGCGGTGGGGCGGCTGGCGGGCGGCGTGGCCCACGACTTCAATAACCTGCTGATGGTCATCCGGGGCCACACTGAGCTGCTGATGGAACGCGTCCGAGAGGACGCCTGGCAATTCCGAAAAGTCGAGCAAATCGAGAAGGCCGCCGACCGCGCCGCCGCTTTAACGCGTCAGTTGCTGGCCTTCAGCCGCATGCAGGTGCTGCAGCCCAAGGTGATCGACTTGAATGCTGTGGTTGCCGAGATGGGCAAGATGCTCCCGCGGCTGATCGGCGAAGACATCGAACTGTCCATCGTCACCTCGCCGAAGCTCGGCCGTGTTAAAGCCGACCCCAGCCAGATCGAGCAGGTGATCCTCAACCTCGCCGTCAATGCCCGCGATGCCATGCCGCAGGGCGGCAAACTCGTCATCGAAACCGGGAACTGTGAGCTGGACGAAGCCTATACTCGGCGGCATCAGCCGATGACCCCTGGGAGTTTTGTCATGCTGGCCGTCACCGATACCGGCACAGGGATGGATGCCGAGATTCAGGCCCACATCTTCGAGCCGTTCTTTACCACCAAGGAGAAGGGGAAGGGCACAGGCTTGGGCTTGGCAACCGTCTACGGCGTGGTGAAACAGAGCGGCGGCTATATCTGGCTGTACAGCGAGCCCGGGAAGGGAACTACGTTCAAGATTTACCTGCCGCGAGTGGAAGACGCGGTGGACACGGCGCGCCACGAAAAGGTTTCCGCCGAAACCCCTTCCGGATCAGAGACCATCTTGCTGGCGGAGGATGAGCGGGAGGTGCGGGTCGTGGCCCGCGAATTCCTCCAGCTCGGCGGCTACACTGTCCTGGAAGCGAAGGACGGGCACGAAGCCATTGAGATCGCCATGCGCCATGCGGGTCCCATCCACCTGCTGGTCACCGACATGGTCATGCCCGGCATGGGCGGTCGGGAGCTGGCGGCACGCCTGTCCGCGGTGCGCCCGGGAACAAAAGTGGTGTATATGTCGGGCTATACCGAATACGCGACCGTCCGCCAGGGAGACTTGGAGGAGAGCGCGGTGCTGCTCACGAAACCCTTCACCCGGACCATCCTGGCGCGGACAGTGCGGGAGGTCTTGCAGAGCGGAAAGCTCAATTAGACCCGCCGGTCGCTGCATCATTCACATAACATGTGGCTTATGGACTTGGACGACAGTGTGCATCGGCCTGGATCCCTAAAGAAATCTTGCCGTGATTATCCCCTGCATCGATCTCCAACGTGGCCAAGCCGTGCAACTGGTCCGCGGGCGGCGCCGCCTGCTGGAAGTGGACGATGTCCTAAGCCTGCTCGAACGCTTTCGGGGCTATCCGCTGCTCCACGTCATTGATCTGGACGCAGCGCTCCGGCGCGGCAGCAATGGCCGTCTAGTGCGGGCGCTCTGCCGGAGCTCGAAAGCGCGAGTGCGCGTCGGCGGCGGCATCCGCAGCGTGGCCCGGGCGGAGCAGATTCTCCGTTGGGGCGCAGAAAAGGTCATCGTCGGCAGCGCCGCATTCCGCCGCGGCAGAGTCCATCATGCCTTTCTGCGCCGCCTGGCGGCGCGCGTGGGCCGGCGGCACATCATCCTGGCGCTTGATACCGAAGGCGGGCGCATCGTGGTCCGCGGCTGGCGGGCTAAGCTACGGCTTCGCGCAGAGGAGGTGATGCCGGAGCTCGAGCGGTACTGCTCTGGATTCCTGTGCACCTACGTGGACGCCGAGGGCACCATGCGCGGCACCAACCTCGCCTGGTTCCACAAGCTGCGGCGCACGACGCGCCTGCCGATCACCGCCGCCGGCGGCATCCGCAGCCGTCGCGAAGTGCGTGCGCTCAAACGCCTGAGCATGAATGCAGCCGTCGGCATCGCCCTCTACCTCGGCCGCCTAACCTGAAGCCTGTTCGTTCATGCGGGCATCCCCGTTGTGGGGCCGGCGCTCCGGCAAGAAATAAAGCATGGGCATCACAACCAGAGTGATGAATGTAGCGACAGCCCGCCAATAACGGCCAGCGCCGAGGCTTCTGCAGTTAGGCGCCGGCGCCCAGCCCGAGCGCAAGCGGCAGCAGTCAGGAGGAGCATCAGGAAAACCCCCAGCATCGAGAGCGGAGCGGCCGAAAGGATGATCCGGGCACGCAGTTTTTTCGACTGCGGTCGGCGACGGGTTGACACTCATTCTGCCGAGGTATAGGCTGCCGGGTGTACTGGGGAGCCAGAATCTCCTGAGGCCCAGGGGAGGAGCTGGTTCAGGAGTTTGGGCCATGCAAGACCGGCGTACTGGTGCGGCGGCTGCGCAGAAGCTAGACCGCGAAACCCGAAAGCAACTGGAGGAAGTGCAGCTTCTGCTTGCGCAAAGGATTCAGCAGGCTCTGACGATCGGGGAATCGCTGATCGAGCTCGGCAAGCGCCTCAAAGCGGACCCGTGGAGATGGGTAATCGGGAGTTCGGCTGTCGCGCCCCCGCCCGACTGCGTTGCCATGCCGGTCGAATTTGACATTATGGCGGCGCTGGACAAAGAACGATTGAGCCGTCTGCTGGACGAGATCCGCTGGCTGAAACGGGAAGAGGCCAAACTGATCGACCAGGGCGTTCGGTAACCGAGCGCCGCTGGATCTGCCGAAACCTCCTCCACTCCTGGCGCTTCTTGAGACAATATTCTTTGCGTGTCACTGAGCGTCCTAGGTGGCCTGCTCCATGGGGCCGGCAGCAGGTACGAAGCACGGGCATCTTTCGGCGCCAACTTCAATTCGATAGGACCATGAGACGCGCGATCATTCTCTGCGGTTGCTTGCTTCTCGCGTGCCTGCTTTGTCCTGGGGATCGAGAAGCGCAGGCGCAGAGAGCGGACGGGGAAAGGAGCTCGTCGACGCCGCCAGTGAAGACCTCCGGTTGCGTAAAGCCCGGCGTGGAGGCGGGTTGTCTGGTCTTGAAGGGTTTCAAGGACAAGAAACTCTACAATCTGATTTTTGTCGCAGGGAAAAAACCTGAGGCGGGCATCGCGATCTCCTTCGAGGGGCACAGACACGAAGGTCCAACCGTCTGCATGCAGGGGACGCCGGTGGACGTTTCCAGCTGGACTCGGTTGAAGACCAGATGCCAGCGAGAGGCCGGGGCGCAGAAGCCGTGATTGTCATCCCTGCTTCCCCCGAACTAAGGAGCCTTGATCGCCAAATTCACAGCCGGACCTTTTCATCTGCGACAGAATTGTTCGACTACTTGCCATCACGTTTAAATGCCACTGCATTGATCGCAGTTCCGCATAATTTGAGGCGACCGGACCTCTTGGCGTCGAGCGCGCCACTACGAGGGTTTCCAACTACGCTAGATCTGCCCGCTATGCGATCGTTTCTTGTGTTTTAGCTTGACAACCATTCGCGTTCTGCTAGCTTCTGCTCTCTAATGAGGAGGAACATCTATGAACTCTAGCAAGTCAAAGTGGTTGCCCGTTCTGTGCTCCTTGGTCCTGGCCGTGGCGCTTGTATGCTCGGCCGCAAACCCGGTCATGGCGCAGGAAAAAGCGGCGGTGGCCAAGAAGGCCGCCAGCACGATGGCCTCGGATAAGGCCGGAAAGAGCAAGTCGGGCGCTGACGCCAACGTCAAGAGCACCTCGGCGCAAAACGACTCGAAGAAGGCCGCCGAGCCTGCGATCCAAAAGGGTGGCAAGACCCGCGGCTACGGCCCTTACACCTGCGTTGTCCATGTGGACAACCGCACGGGCTGGATCATCAATGTGTTTATTGACGGATCTTTTCGTGGTGTCGTGGGCGGGGGCGGCGATCTCTACGTGGCAACAGGCAACGGCGCAACCACGTTCTATGCGCGGGCGGATTTCGACAATGGCACCTATATCCCCTGGGGTCCGCGCTCCTTTACTTGCAGCGGCAGCCAAACCTGGACGCTCTGGCCGTAAGGAAAAACCGTTCTGGTTTTCCGGCGGCCGTTTCGCGCAGCGTTTAGCTTAACCGTTGCTGCTTGAACAAACTCTCAGGAGGAGGCTCCACCCCCGGGGGCCTTCTTCTCTAGCCCGTGGGTTCTCCATCCTTCCTTTCTGCGAGAGCAGGATTCTTGGATCACCTTGTTCTTTCCATGCACTCGACCCAGTGGGTTGCGGCAACCCGGATCCTTCAGCCTGAGTCAGATAGCTGTTCGCCAGGCGGCCGCAACATCCGCTGCCCATCGCTGCGCCAAGGGGCAGATAGGGCAGCGAATTCCCTGCAAGTCGGGAGGCGGCGCCGGGCCTCACCCCGAGACGTCTCCGCGAGAAGATCGGCGGTCGATAGATTACCCTCGATGTTCACTGGCGCGACGTCGGCATCACCACCAACTCATCTACGGTCCGGTTCGCTCCCAGCATCATCGCGACTCCCAGGAACGGGTAGTAGCGATAGGGAGTCCACGTGTCTCCCAGGCTCTCGAACCGGTAGGCCTGTGCTTGAAGAATCCTGTCTACGTCCTGTGCGGTCATCCCGACGCGCAGCAGGTCTGTCCGGGTATCCGCCCCGATGCCTTTGACGTTCACGGCCGGGCCTCTCGGGTCACGCACAATCATTGCCAAGACTTTATCGTCTACTAGCACATCGAGGCCATTATCGGCAGAACGCAGGCGACGGATCCGGGTGCCGCTGACCGTGGAAATCTCCCGCCACGTCCCGCCGGCGGTTCTCAGATTGGCGGAGGATTCTCCCAGCGTGACGCTCTTGCCAGGGCCAAGTTCGATGGTGGAGACCTCGCGCAAGGCGCGGTGGGTGGCTCGCTGCAGCTGCGCTTGGGTCTTCACTGTCATGTTCATTTCCCGGCAGACCTGCGTGTACCGCTCGTAGGCCAGCGGCCACCACGCCGAGCTGTCGTTGGCTTCTTTGAGGTAGACCTCCAGATAGCCGAGGCCTTCACCGCGCTGCTGCGGATCTGAGCCTTCGACCAGGAGCATGCCGAAGTTGTAGCGCAGTGCGTTCAACTGTAGGACGCCGGGGTCCGCGTCAGCCGACACATACTTGGCGCCCGCCTGAACCAGTTTGAACGCATCCTGCTTTCTTCCGGCGGCCGCGAGCGCCACGGCGAGATTGTTGGCCACTGCCACGACCGGTGTGGATGTCTCCCGATTGGGCGTGGCCGCCAGAGTGGGGTCTACCTGTAACAGGCTCGCGGCCTGCTGGAGATAGGCGATCGCCTTCTCCAAGTCCTTGCCGGCCGGACGGAGAAGGTAGGCCAGCCCCAGGTTGGCCTTGACAAGGGCCAACTTGGGGTTGAGATTTTCGGCTTGCTGGAGAGAAGCCACCGCGTCTCCCCAGAGCTGCGCATTGATCCCGCGCACCTTCGCGGCCACCGATGCGGGCTGGCTGTAGAATGCGCCCGCAGCAATATGGCCGATGCCAAATTGCCGTAAATCCCCCGGCCGGAGCCCATCCGCGTACTCCATCAATTGCGCATAGCCCAGATTCGCCCAGGCCTCGTACGCGCTTGGGAATTCGACCGTCACGCCGCGGAAGCAGCGCTCGGCCAGTGGATAGTTCTCGGCGTTCAGAAAGTAGACGCCGTCCTCGAACGCGCTCATCACGCGCCACAGCGGAGCCTGTGCCTGATCGAGGCGCGCCAGCCGCTCCGACCAGGAAGGATGGTCGGCTGAGAGTGCTTCGAAGGAGGAGTAGTTTGACATCTGGCGCAACCTCTGGAGGCCTTTTAGTCCATTCCGCACTGAATATCCCGCGGCGAGGCCGAGTTCCCAGCCCTTGGCGTCGGCGGCAAATTCTTTATCGCGGGTGAAGGAGAGCCTGGAGATTCTGGACAGGTCGCGGCTCTCCGCGCAGTCCACATGGCCGAGCAGGACGTGCCCCAGCTCGTGGCCGAGGATCAGCGCCAGCCGGTCCGGGTCGCCCTGGATCACGTCCTGGAGAAGCGGTTGCGTGATCCGCACGATTGGGTAACACAGTGGCGCCGCGGCGAAGGCGTTGTACTTGCCCACCGATTCGGCCAGCTCGGGATCCTGCTCGGGATCGATAACCGCCACCTCGGGCGGCCAGGCATCGTAGGCCTTGATCGGCTTGGCGGCCTCGGGAACAGTGAGCAATCTACTGAAGACGTCTTTCACCATGGCTTCCTGCTGAGACTTGGCGGGATCTTTCCTACCCGCTGGCGGCGCTTGTGCCCACGATTCAGCGCTGGCGAGCAGCAGGACCGTCAGGACGGTGAAGCGAAGCGTATTCTTCATTGCGTACTCCTCTGAATCAATCTCATCTGGCGTTCAAACCTCGGGTAGCTCTCATTTTTTTTCCGGGGTGGCGGCGACCGTGCTTTTCCGCACGCTGGGTATCGGGAGCCGCTGGATGGACCAGTCCGTCGAGGGCGGATTGCCTCGGGAGAGGGTGTTCGATCCGAGCTCCGACAGAATATCGGCCACCGAGTTGGCGCCACCGCGGCTGCCGGCATCCACCACTGGTTCAAACTCGAAGACACCCAGGTCTGGGACCGGCTCGGCGCTGGTCACCAGGAAGTAGGTGTCCATCCCAAAAGGTTTGTCTACGATGAATGCCTGCTGATCAGCCAGCAATGGGATTTGCGCACGCCAGGAACCCCCATCCGGCGGCTTGGTGGGGAGGTGGTTAGCTGCATTTCCCTGGCGCTGACTCGGGAACCAGAGCTGGGCCTGGCCGGTGCAGCTCAGGGAAAAAATGTACACCCATTGGGGCTTGAGTGTGGCCCCCAGCTTTTCGGGATCGGCCACCAGTGCAAAGCCAATGTCGTCGCCCTCAGTGATCGGCCCTTCCCGGACGAGTGCCTTGGTTTTCCTGTTCATCAGCGCGAGCCGATAAGCGAATTCGCTGTCCGAACCACCGGGATTGAGCGCGTACAGCGCCGAGATCCTGCCCAGTTGCATGCTGAGCCTCTCGAGCTCCCGGGCGGCCGACTGCAGGGATTCTTTGTTGGGACCCGGTTTGATCCATTTCGTTCTCATTGGCAGGGGAGAAGACGGAGAACAGAAGGCTCCTTCTTCCAGGTCCGGTGCCGTGGCCGGGAGTTTCGGGTCTTTGACCGAGTTGGGCTGCACCCAGGCGTACTCTATCTGATTTTCGCCCAAGCGGCCCACCAGTACGTACTGTGCATCTCCAATCTTCACGCGTCCCACGGCGCTGTTGTCCGTACCCTCACCGAGCTTCAGCTCGTTCACGAGGTCCGTGCCAGGCGGAACATACGCAAACAGCTTCGGTTTCTTCGCCCCCTCTGCGCCCAGGAGAGCCAGCACTCGCTCCGCTGTGAGCTGCGCGCCCAGCGGGTCGCTTTTCCCATTCGGCGAGCGCAGCGCCCAACCGGATTCGCCCCATTCCAGGATGTGGCTCGGCGAATTCCAAATGGGATCAACGACCCACTCGATGCGGTCTGATAGTCGCAGCTTGGCCAGCTCCGTTGCCGCCTCGGCGAGCTGCTCGTTGGACAGGCCCTTGGGGATCCATACCCGCAGCCGGGCTTCGGCCGGCACAAGCCAGCGGTCCAACTCAAACGCGTCTCCCTCTTTCACGGTGCTGGCATCGCCGCTGATAAGCTGACCCGTGGACGTGCTCAGGGCCTCGACCCGGATCAAGCGGATGCGGACATCGGGAGCGCCCTTCTTCACCAACTCCGAGCCTACGCCGAGCCGCAGCGCCAGCCCGCCGTCCAAGTCGAAGGTGCCGTAGTCGTTGACGCTTTGCACCAGGAGGGTAAGCCGCCCGGGCGATCTGGGCATCGCGCCGAATAGAGGGCGATCGCCCGGACCGTCAAGCGCCGGGTGCTGCACCGGCGGTTGCTCCAGAGTCATCAGGGCCGTCACCCTTCGGAATACTTCGTTGGCGGGCGCGTCAGTGGCCAGCGTGTTGAGCGCATTCATAAGCGCCCACGTGAAGGCACCATGTGCTTCGGGCGCAATGGTGGTTTCTGCGGCCAACTCATCCGGCTGCGCGGCGGACAGGATGATGGCGCCATTGTCGCCCGGTTTCGGGCCTTTGTCTCCTTCATCCTTCGCATCCCTGGGATCATAAGCCAGGAACCGAACCTTCTTCGTTTTCTCCGGCAGGCCGCGAGCGATCCCCCCGCTATGGCAACTGTCGAAAATGGCCGTCAGAGTGACCTTCTTCTGGACGATCTTGTTGAATATCGGATAGATTTCCTTGTCGCGGATGTCGTCCACGCCCAGGTAAGAATCCGCCGGGACGAAGGTCGAGTCCAGGAATTCCGATTTTGTCGAGAGAGAGTTTTTCCGCCGGGAGCCATGCCCTGCAAAGATGAAAACACTCACGTCGCCCGGGGCCGCTTCCCTGAGCAAGTAGGAGTGAACCGCGGCGAGGATATTCGCCCGAGTCGCCTGTGATCCTCTGAGCATGTGTATGTTCTTCGGATCGAAGTTATAGCGCTTGATGAGGATCAGCCTAAGATCTCGGATGTCGTTGAGCGGGCCGTCCAACGGAGGAAGTGGCCCCCGGGCCTCTTTGGCGGTGGCCGGCTCACCGTGCTTCGTCGCCTTGGCAGGGGCAGGCGAGGCGGCCGTCTTTGGTTCGTAGACATTGATGCCGACCAGTACGGCCCGGCGCGTCTGGCCGGCCGCAGCAGTTGCCGTGCAAAGAGCCGCGACCAGAATCGTCAGCGCGCAGACAATCCATTCAGGGGAAATTCCGGCAGAAACTTTCCTCCCCGAGAGAATTGGAGCGTGGGTCGTGTTCACCTTACATCTTCCCCATGGGTCTCCCCGAAGGCTTGCTTGCACTCGAAGGTGCTCCCTGCGAATGGGAATCGGATCTCCAGGAATTCTGTCACCGGACGACAACGACCTGCAACGCCATGCAACGCAGGGGAACCTCCAGCGTCAGTTCTCCCTCATAGAATCGCCCTGGGAGCGAAACGCACATTATCAAAGGGGTTTTTTGCTGTAAAGACTAGATTCATCGCGACACGATTTGCCGGCAGGCGCCAAACAGTGGGGCATCCTTCTCCTCATGGGTGGCTTGCTGCGAGCTCAACGTCGGCGGGTTGTCGGGTTGTTGCTCACTTGCACCGCGCCGCTGAATAGCTCAGGCCATGCTCAGTGAGAAGATGCCGAGCGCGCCGGGGAGATTGGATATTCTGCTCCATCTTTTCGAAACCAACTACCCAGCCTGCGCGGCGCGGAACCCGTGGCATCGGGGTTGGGCTTGTTCGGGGCACCAGCATTTCGTCCGGGGGAGGCGGGGGTTTTCTGGAAATAGTCCGTGGTTCTGAGGATCCGGGCCGTATTCCAATGCGATAGATATGTGGTCTAGTTAGCGGCCCAGCAGGACGAAGGCTCCCCACAGAGCGGGCCGGTCCCCACCGTAGCGAGCTTTGACGCGGGAGCGCATCTCGAGCTGTGCTTCGCGCAGCGCCTCATGCTTGTCTTTGCCGGCGAGCCACTTCTGGTAGAACAGCGTCATCAGCTCCTGCGTCTCTTTGTCGGGCACGTTCCACATGCTCACCAGCACGGCTTCCGCTCCCGCCTCCAGCAAGGCGCGGCGCAGGCCAAACACGCCTTCTCCGGACATTGCCTGGCCCAGTCCGGATTCGCTGGCACTCAGAACCACCAGCTCCGTGCCGTGCAAGTCAAGCTCGGCGGCCTCGTATGCCGTCAGGATGCCGTCGTCCACGCCAGGGCCCACAATTCCGCCCGACAAGGTGCGGTTGGCTCCGGCGAAAAAGAGCCCCGAACGCAGCATGGGATCTTCCAGGACGGCCGGCCGGTCGGTCGCGCCTGCGCTGGACTTCTCTCTTGGGAGGGGCAAGTTGAAACTCTGCGTGGCTATGTGCAGGACCCGCGGCCTCTTTACTCGTTTCAGGGTCTCTTTCAGGGCCTTCTCCCGAGCGTAGACCTGAACGGTCCAGTGATGCCCTTGCAACAGGGAGGCAAGAGCGTTCACCTCCGCCTGGGTTGCAGGCAACGGCAGAATGCGCTGTTCTCTCGAGTGGCGCACCGTCGTGGTTGTGGAGATCGCCCTTCCTG